>NZ_CAJXIV010000007.1 GCF_913054185.1 uncultured Shimia sp. | reverse complement strand
CAATGGTGCCGATGTTGCAGTGCGGTTTACTGCGCTCAAACTTTTCCTTAGCCATCTCGGGCGCCTTCTCATTGTGGTTGGGTCACATTGACCCGTTTTCCTCTACCGCGCGCGACATATGACCTTGCGCGAAAAAAATCAAGTCTGCTTTAACCCTGACGCTCTTTATGCTCCTGCAGCCGGTTTCGCATTTCCTCGTCTTTGTTGTCTTTCCAACACTTAGCGAGGTCTGCGGCTGACACGTCATCCACCAAACAAGCCCGGTTTTCAGACATCCATTTTTCGATCTGGCGGGCCGCATTAAACGTCAAATTGGCCATCTGTTCTTCCGCGGTCATCGAAAACCCACTTGAGGCAATCAACGAAGATCCGGTGAAGCTTTCCAACACAAAGATCTCCTTGGCCTCCTCATTAAACTTGCCCCCAGCCCGGTCATCCCAAGCGGTCACAGTGATGATGATCGCCGACTTCGGTTGCAGGATCAGCGGCACGCCTTTTTGCGCCAAGGCATAGCCATTGATGTTCACGCCAAAATGCACCAGCCGCGTGCCGTCATAACGGGCCGCGCCCATACGCGCATCGATGGCGTTTTTCATGCTCGCGATAAAGGCTTCCGTGTCCGCTTCACGCGACAGCGGCCCTTTCTGAATGTCAGGCGCCACCACAATATTGTGGCCCAGCACAAAATCACCCAGATCCAGCACTTCGTCGGTGACGTCTTTGGTCGGCGCCGTACACGACACCAGCGTGGCCAGCGCCGCGATGCACGCAATCAGTCTGAACATAGGCTTTTCCCCATCGGTCTTCGTCTTAAATTACCGGGGTGCATATCGGATTGCCTTTGCCCACGCAATCAAAGGCTTTGTCAGGTGAGGTCTCTCATCTATCCTGTTGCGTAAGGAGAACCCTGATGTCTCATCCTGCGCCCGACATGCCTCAATCCACCCCGACCCTGCCGGTTCATGCCGCGCTCGCGACCGAGCCCCTCGGCCTGCTGGGATCCCTCAAAGCCGCGCGCAGCAATCTTCTGTCAATTCTACCGGAACTGGCCGTGCGCCAGCCCATGGTCTCCGGGCGCACGGGATTGCGCTGGCACATGGTGATGGACCCCGGTGCCATCCGCCGCATCCTACTTGAACGCGTGGACGACTATCCCAAATCCAAGGCCACCAAAAACATCCTGCGCCCCGCCATCGGCGACAGCCTGTTTATTGCCGAAGGCGCCCATTGGCGTTGGCAGCGCCGCGCCGCCGCCCCCGTGTTCACCCACCGCAACATCGCCAATCTCGCCCCCGTCATGGCCCAAGCCGCCGAGCGGGCCGCAGACCGGATCACAGCCTCCGAAACCCACGCCGTTGATATGATGAGTGAAATGGTGATGACCACCTTTGACGTGATCAGCGAGGTGACCTTTTCTGGCGACGGCAGTTTTGACAGTGCCAAAGTGCATCAAGCCATCGACGACTATATCGGAGAGGCAGGCAAAATCTCTCTCTTGGATATGTTGGGCTTGCCCGATTGGGTCCCACGTCCAGGGCGCATGATGTCCGGCAACGCCTTGGGCGACATGAAAAAGGTCGCCGACACAGCAATCGAAGCCCGCAAGGCCCGCGGCGCCAAAGACACGCCGGACCTGCTTGATCTGCTGCTGGCAGGCGTGGACCCGGAAACCAAAAAGACCATGAACACCGCGGAGCTGCGCGACAACTTATTGACCTTCATTGTAGCGGGTCATGAGACCACCGCACTCACCCTCGCTTGGGCACTCTATCTCTGTGCCTTTGACCAAGGCGTACAAGAAAAAGCCCGCGCCGAAATTGCAGAGGTGTGCAACGACGGCCCAATCACCGGCGATCACGCGCTCGAGCTGACCTACGTGCGCCAGATCATCGACGAGACCCTGCGGCTCTACCCACCAGCGGGCATTATCTCCCGAACAGCGCAAGCCAATGACATGTTGTGCGCCCGCGAAATCCGCCCCGGTGACACCGTGATGATCCCAATCTACGCACTGGGGCGCAATCGCTTGCTGTGGGACGACCCCGACGCGTTTAAGCCGGAGCGTTTTGCCGATCGAAAAGCCATCGACCGCTACGCTTACCTGCCGTTTGGTGACGGCCCCCGCATCTGCATCGGCGCCAGCTTTGCCATTCAGGAGGCGGTGATTGTGCTCGCCACTCTGCTAAGGCGCTTTAAATTTGATCTGGTGGAAGGCAAGCCACCCAAGCCAGTGATGATCCTGACATTGCGGCCAGAGGGCGGGGTGTGGTTGCAGGCGCGGCCGATTGTGCCGGAGTGACGCACAGGCCAAATGACCGCATTTCCGGAAAAGCCCGGCAATAATTTCCCAGTGACGACGCCTGCATCTAGGTAAGAGGACCTTCACATGACCATCAGAGTTTTGGTTCTAGGACTTGTGACATTGATGCCAGTTCAGGCGATCGCCGCGACTATTGTTTTGGTGCATGGGGCATTCGTCGGCAGCTGGTATTGGGACCCTATCGCCGACGGTTTACGCGAGATGGGTCACTCCGTGGTGGCTGTCGATCTGAACACAGGTGGCCAAACGCTCGCTGACAACCCCGCTGATGCAGCTCTAGAAGATCATATCGCCATAGTTGTCGCCGCCATCAATGCGCAAGATGGTCCCGTCGTTCTGGTCTCCCACAGCTACGGAGGGCGCCCCAGTACCGGGGCGTGGGATATCGCGCGGGACAGGATTGCAGCCATAATTTTTCTCGAGGCAGTAGCCCCATACGGGACGGGAAATTTCGCGTTGCCGGAGGAAACTAGGCAGCGTTCGGCACTGGCAAGCCGCAATCCCAAGGCACTGGCACAAGGCATTCTTTTGCCACCAGCGTATTTGGAAAACCGCTATCCGGGGCAAGATCTTCACCCGCATTCGATAGCCGCGGCGCACGCAGCGCTGCGGTTGACGCGTGGCGAACTGCCAAAAACGCCTGGCGCCTACGTACTTGGATCAAACAGCAAAGCTGCCCTCTTCAAGCAATATGCCCAAAAAGTGCGTGAGCAACGGAAATGGACCATCTGGGAAATAGAGAGTGGTCACGATATGGTCCATGACGCGGCCGAGATTTTAACCCGCTTGATCGACAAACTCTCCACAGAACTGATCGATGTAGACCTAGAATAGCGGGCGCCTCATTAAAAAAGAACGTCCACCGGAGCACGTTCTGGCACGTGACTTTTGCCAAGCCTCACCAGTCTGCTCAACCCAAACGCGCAGAATCGCTCCGGAACGTAACCGCGTCGCCCGTTGCGCCTGTCGCTTTTTGCCAGAAGCGCGCACCTCCGCAAAACAGCCGTGATACAGACATAATACCGACTTGGGTTTTGACACAAAAACGGGGGCGCAACGGCCCCCGAAATTTATGTGTCGAACTTGTAGTCTTTGGGGAACCCGTAGGGGGCTTTCTTGCCCACCCCGGCCCGTTTGCCAAGCCAATCCGAGAGGTCTTGCTCGTGCCGCGTCTTGCCGCTGCCGCCCATCGACCAGGTCAGGCCGTTCTCCCACGCAAAAGTGGTGATATCAGACAAGCCGCCGTCCAATTCCAGCGTCCCCTGACGCCCACGCGCCATGTTATACTTCTGAATTCGCACACCTTTTCCGCGCCCAAGCTCTGGCATTTCGTCAATTGGGAACACCAAGAAACGGCCGTTTTTGGACACCACCGCCACGTGATCGCCCGCCACCGGATGACAGATCATCGCACGGTTGTCGTCTTTGACGTTCAACACTTGCTTGCCTGTGCGTGTCTGCGCAATCACATCTTTCTCCGGCACCACAAACCCGTCACCCGCACTGCTGGCCACCAGCAGCTTTCGATCCGGCTTGTGGACAAAAATGTCAACAATTTCAACGTCATTTGGCAAATCAACAATCAAGCGCACAGGTTCCCCCATGCCACGCCCGCCCGGCAAATTCGCCGCACTCAGCGTGTAGAACCGCCCGTTGGAGCCAAACATCAAAAGCCGATCCGTGGTCTCTGCATGGAAGATAAACCGCGGCCCGTCTCCGTCTTTGAACTTCAACTCGCGTTTCAGATCAATGTGGCCAGACATCGCCCGAATCCACCCCATTTCAGAGCAGACAATGGTGATTGGCTCCCGATCAATCATCGCCTCAATAGGCACCTCTTCAACCTCAGCAGCTTCAGAGAACACCGTGCGCCGCGCGCCACCTTCGTAGTCTTTCCCGAAGGTCTTCTTGGCCTCTTTAAGCTGCTCGGAAATACGTTGCCATTGCAGGTCATCGCTACCCAGAAGCGCAACGATTCCAGCGCGTTCCTCCAAGAGGGCGTCACGCTCGCGAACCAGTTCCAACTCTTCCAAACGCCGCAAGCTGCGCAGGCGCATGTTGAGAATGGCCTCAGACTGCACCTCTGTAAGCTGCGTCTCGCCCGTCCCCGGCAATGGCGATTTATAGTCTTTTTCATCCAGCGCTCGCGGATGATCCAGATCCCAATTCTCCGCCATCAACGCCTGTTTGGGCGCCTCATCATAGCGGATGATATCAATCACACGATCCAGATTGAGGAAGGCAATGATGAAGCCTTCCAACACTTCCAGCCGGTGATCAATCTTCTCCATCCGATGCGTGGACCGCCGGATCAAAACCTCACGACGGAAATCCAAAAATGCCCGCAGAACTTCCTTCATGGAGCAAACTTTTGGCGTCACCCCATCAATCAGAACGTTCATATTGAGAGAGAATCGAATCTCCAGATCACTGCTACGATAAAGCATGTTCATGAGCACATCCGGCTCAACGTTCTTGCTCTTCGGCTCCAAGATCACGCGAATGTCATCTGCCGATTCATCGCGCACATCTGCCAGAATCGGCACTTTCTTGGTTTGGATAATTTCCGCCAACTTCTCAATAAGTTTGGACTTTTGCACCTGGTACGGAATCTCGGTGACCACAATCTGCCACTGCCCGCGCCCAAGGTCTTCTTTCTCCCATTTGCAGCGAAGACGGAAAGATCCGCGCCCCGTGCGATACGCCTGCGCAATGCTTTCTGGTGGCTCGACAATCACGCCTCCGGTGGGAAAATCCGGTCCCGGCACGTAATTCAGCAATGTGTCTTCACGCACCTCCGGCGTTTTGATCATATGCAAACAGGCGTCACACAGCTCGCTGATGTTGTGGGGTGGAATATTGGTGGCCATGCCCACTGCAATGCCGCTCGACCCATTGGCCAAAAGGTTCGGAAAAGTTGCAGGCAGAACCACTGGCTCCCGCAAGGTACCGTCGTAATTCTCTCTGTAATCAACAGCATCCTCATTGAGGCCTTCCAGAAGAGCCTCCGCAACAGAAGTCATACGCGCTTCCGTATACCGACTCGCCGCAGGGTTATCGCCGTCGATGTTGCCGAAGTTGCCTTGTCCGTCGACAAGCGGATAACGCACATTAAAGTCTTGCGCCAAACGCGCCATTGCGTCGTAAATTGCCGCGTCGCCATGCGGGTGGTAGTTGCCCATCACGTCGCCAGAAATCTTCGCCGACTTCCGGAACCCGCCCGTTGCGCTCAGCTTTAGTTCACGCATGGCGTAGAGAATGCGTCGGTGTACCGGCTTCAGCCCGTCCCGCGCGTCTGGCAAAGCACGGTGCATAATCGTGCTAAGCGCATAGGTCAGGTACCGGTCACCAATTGCACGCCGCAGCGGCTCGGTCACATTTAGGGAAGGGAGGTCATCGTCGATCAGATCAGTCATACTCTGCTGATAGCTTTTGACAGTGCGCCGGTAAAGCAGATGCGAGGGAACACTCGCGATTTTTTCCCCGACATGATAAGATGTCCGCAGTGTAAACCTTTCGTAGAACCTGTTAGCCGACACTGGTGTGTGAACAGGTGATTCTCCTGGGGGTTGAATAGTGAACAAGTTTGTATTTCTAAGTCTTGCATTTTTAGGTTGGTTTTTTTGGGAGCTAAGCGGCGGGTCTGATTTTGAACCCAAATCGCGCGCCCAAGTGACTGAAGACGATATACCTCAGCAAATTGAAGACGCGTCGGTTGTGGCGCGCGCCGCTTTGTCTGTGCCAATTATCAAAGTCAGGACAACGCCAGCTGTCACTCAAGCCACAGCAACGTCTGAGCTTCTACCGACAACAACCGCTGCGTTTGCTGGAAACGAGGCTCAGCCAAACGAGGCGCCAGTTGTCATTGCATCTTTGGCCACCGGGCTGGACTCTTTCGCGACGCCGGGGGCGTCAGTACTCATAAACTCGGTTGCAACAGACGTATCCATTGAAGACTCGGTTACCCTTGCGCTGGAAAATCAGCAGATAAAAGATTTTCGACGTGTGCGCGGCTCCCGCGTGAACATGCGGGGTGGGCCTGGCACATCTTACAGCGTGCTGATGGTGTTAGCTCGTGACAGCGAGGTCGAAATCCTGCGTGAAAATGGCTCTGGCTGGGTGAAGCTGCGTGACACGGGTAGCGGGCGCATAGGTTGGATGGCCGCAAAAATGCTCTCCCCTTCCAATGTCACCGCAAGCAACTAAAGTATTTTTGTCGGAATTGACTTTCCGACTAATTTGATCAATTAACAGCTCATCCACAAGGACGAGCCTATGATTGTGTGCCATTGCCAGTTGATCAGCGACCACGACATCAACGCCGCCATTGATTGGATGCGTTGTGCTGACGAAGCAGCCATAATCACTCCTGGAAAAATCTACCATGCCCTCGGCAAATCGCCGGAATGCGGCGGCTGCATGAAGCTTTTTGTTGTCAAGATGCGCGCCAATACTAATCTGGAGGTACCAGCGGAACTTCGTGGATTACGAAGTGAGCAAGCCAGAAGGAGTATTGGTCATGAAGGGCGATCCAAAGGTAATCGAGTATCTCAACAAAGCGCTGCGAGTTGAACTGACCGCCGTAAGCCAGTTTTGGCTGCACTACCGCCTCCAAAAGGACTGGGGGTACGGCAAGCTTGCCAAAAAGATGCGCGAAGAGAGTATCGAAGAAATGGAGCATGCGGACAAGCTGATCGACCGCATCATTTTCCTCGAAGGTCACCCCAACTTGCAAACACTTGATCCACTGCGCATTGGCGAAAACGTGCGTGAAACCCTGGCCTGTGACCTGGAAGCCGAGATGGAGGCCGTAGCGCTCTATACAGAAGCCCGAAAATACTGCGCCGACGCCGGGGATTTTGCCTCAATGGGGCTCTTTGAAGAGTTGATCAATGACGAGCAGGGGCATATCGACTTCCTTGAAACGCAGCTTGAACTACACGATGCAATTGGCGCACAAAACTACGGCCAATTGAACGCCGACAGCGCAGACGAAGCTGACGACTGACTAAGAGAGCCGGACAGACGGGAACGAAATGACACAAAGATCTGTTTTGATTACCGGCTGCTCCTCTGGCATCGGATTGGCAGCAGCTCATAGCCTACGCTCTCGAGGATGGCATGTGTTCGCATCTTGCAGAAGCCCCGACGATTGTGCGCGCCTGATTGAGGACGGTTTTGACAGCCCTCAGATTGAACTGCGCGACAGCGATAGCATCCGTTCCGGCCTCCAAGAGGTACTGAAGGCAACCGGTGGCACTCTGGACGCCTTGTTCAATAACGGTGCACGTGGCATGCCCGGCGCCGTGGAGGATCTGCCGACCGATGCGCTTCGCGACCTAATGGAAAGCAATGTTGTTGGGTGGCACGACCTCACCCGACAAGTGATCCCGGTGATGCGCGCACAGGGCCACGGGCGTATTGTTCAAAATTCATCTGTACTGGGCTATGTGGCCATGCGCTATCGCGGTGCCTATGTCGCGAGCAAGCACGCGCTTGAAGGGCTAACTGACAGCCTCCGCATTGAGCTTCGAGAGACCCCGCTCCATGTGAGTTTGATTCAGCCAGGTCCAATCACATCAGACATGCGTAAGAACAACGCCCAACAGTTTTTTGAGTGGATCGACTGGGAAAATTCCGCCTACTCTGAGGATTACCGACAAGGATTGGTTAAGCGATTCTCTGAAAAGAATGAGGGTCTGGACCCCTTTGAGCTTCCGGCTGAGGCGGTTTGTAAAAAACTGGTCCACGCCTTGGAAGCCCCACGTCCTCGTGCCCGCTATCGCGTCACCGCCCCGGCCCATTTAATGAACGGCCTGCGGCGCATACTTCCGACAACGTTGCTCGATTGGGTGGTAGCCAAAGGCTGATGCGACGTCATGTCAAAGGTGGTTCAGTTCTGAGCCATGACAAGTTACACCCGAAATATCGCTGAAAACGGAGTCCCTTATGGCCAATGATCCCCTTTTCTGGCTTGCTGCTGCAGCATGCCTTGTTGTCCTGTTCATTTTGCTTGTCGGCATTGGCGGGTTTGCCAAAGGTGGCGAGTTTAACAAAAAACACGCCAACAAAATCATGCGCTTGCGTTTGATTGCGCAGTTTGTGGCGGTCATTTTGATCGTAGGTTTTGTCTGGCTACGCAGCGGAGGCTAAGCAAATGGTTGTTCTCAACAAAATCTACACACGCACTGGCGACAAAGGCACTACCGCGTTGGGTAATGGAAACCGTGTTGCCAAACATGATGCCCGAGTAGCGGCTTATGGAACCACTGATGAGTTGAACTCCGTTTTGGGAGTGACCCGTCTCCACTCTGAAGGTGAAATGGATGCCGCCCTTGCCCGCGTCCAAAATGACCTTTTCGATCTGGGGGCAGACCTTTGTCGCCCGGACATGGCAAAAGACGCCGAAGCTGAGTTTCCACCACTGCGCATTGTTGCCTCGCAAGTTCAACGGCTTGAAGCTGAAATTGATGCCATGAACGCACTACTTGATCCGCTACGCAGTTTCATCCTGCCAGGAGGTTCCGCGTTGTCCGCAAACCTACATTTTTGCCGGACAGTAGCGCGCCGCGCCGAACGTCTGTCAGTCGAACTTTCCCAGGCTGAAGACATCAACGCAAACGCAATCACCTACCTCAACCGCCTCAGCGATTGGTTCTTTGTGGCGGCTCGCGTCGCCAACGATGACGGCCGGTCTGATGTTCTTTGGATACCCGGCGCGAATCGCTGATTGGTTGAATGCCGTCGTTAGCGCCAACACAACGCTTGACGTAAATCTCCCTTACGTAACTTTTCTGCGCCGCGGAAACATTCTTGCAAAAAACGTGGCGTGAAAAGGCTGATACGCGACGTCGTTGCCCCAAAACGTGACGATTTTGCTCTGTTTCAGCCGTGCATGAGACTATATCAACGCGGTGAGAGCATTCCGATGAGCTGCCTTTGGCGGCTTTGACAAACTTTGAGGAGTCCTACGCCCATGAAGGTACTAGTACCTGTCAAGCGCGTGATTGACTACAACGTGAAGGTCCGCGTGAAAGCGGACGGCACAGGTGTCGATCTCGCCAATGTAAAAATGTCCATGAACCCGTTTGATGAGATTGCCGTTGAAGAGGCCATCCGTCTGAAGGAAGCTGGCAAAGCGGACGAAATCGTCGCAGTTTCCATCGGCGTGAAGCAAGCTCAGGAAACACTGCGCACCGCCCTCGCCATGGGCGCCGACCGCGCGATCCTAGTTGTGGCAGCTGACAGCGTTGATCAAGATATTGAGCCTTTGGCCGTTGCCAAAATCCTCGCCAAAATTGTCGAGGAAGAACAGCCAGGCCTCGTTCTTTGTGGCAAACAGGCAATCGACAACGACATGAACGCCACCGGCCAGATGTTGTCCGCCCTGTTGGGTTGGTCGCAAGCGACTTTCGCATCTGAGGTCGATATCGACGGTGACAAAGCAGTTGTGACCCGCGAAGTGGATGGTGGCCTGCAGACCATCAAGGTCAACACCCCAACCATCATCACTGTGGATCTGCGCCTCAACGAGCCGCGCTATGCATCCCTGCCAAACATCATGAAGGCCAAGAAAAAGCCGCTGGATGAGAAGACCGCTGCCGATTACGGCGTGGATGTCACCCCGCGACTGGAAGTTGTAAAAACTTCCGAGCCGTCTGAGCGTGCCGCAGGCATCATTGTTGGTTCCGTAGACGAGCTGGTCGAGAAACTCAAAGAAGCGGGGGCTGTGTAATGGCTGTTCTTCTTCTCGCAGAAGTTACCAATGGCGTTTTGGCGCTGGACGCCACTGCCAAAGCTGTGTCGGCCTCCAAAGCACTGGGTGACGTGACTGTACTGGCCGCTGGCGCATCCGCCGCCGCGGCAGGCGAAGCCGCTGCCAAAATCGACGGTGTGGCCAAAGTTCTGGTTGCTGAGGATCCCTCTTTGGGCCACCGCTTGGCAGAGCCAACAGCGGCCCTGATAGTGTCCCTAGCAGGTAACTACAGCCACATCGTGGCACCTGCGACCACAGACGCCAAAAATGTGATGCCACGCGTGGCCGCGCTTTTGGACGTGATGGTGCTGTCTGACGTGACTGCAGTCGTTGACGCAGACACATTCGAGCGTCCGATCTACGCGGGCAACGCGATCCAGACTGTGAAATCTTCCGACGCAACCAAAGTCATCACCTTCCGTACGTCGACGTTCGATGCCGCTGGTGAAGGTGGTTCCGCGTCCGTGGAAACCACTGGCGCAGCCGACAACCCAGGCCTGTCCGAGTGGGTTGAGGACAAGGTAGCTGCGAGCGATCGCCCGGAACTGACCTCCGCTGGTGTGGTTGTTTCCGGAGGCCGTGGTGTCGGCTCCGAGGATGACTTCAAAATCATCGAAGCTCTCGCTGACAAGTTAGGCGCCGCTGTTGGTGCGTCGCGTGCGGCAGTTGATTCCGGCTACGCGCCAAACGACTGGCAGGTTGGCCAGACCGGCAAGGTGGTTGCACCTGAGCTGTACATCGCCGTAGGCATCTCCGGCGCCATTCAGCACCTTGCAGGTATGAAAGACTCTAAGATCATCGTCGCGATCAACAAAGACGAAGAAGCCCCTATCTTCCAGGTGGCCGACTTCGGGCTGGTTGCAGATCTGTTTGAGGCTGTGCCCGCATTGACTGAAAAACTCGGCTAAGTCGCGCATTTCAGACAAACACAAAAAGGCCCGTCTCTTTGACGGGCCTTTCTCTTTGGTAAATTGCGTCACATCAAATCAAGTTGGACAGGCTCTTTTCGAGGGCGTCAGCTGTTTCCTGGTGAGCCGCAACATTCAACATCCGCTGAGCTGCAACCCGTTCCATATCGGTACATTGCATGCCCTCCATCCCTTTAGCCTGCGCCTGTTTACTCACCACAACTTCGACAACGTCATCAACCATAGGCCGCAGTTCCTCGATCATGAGACGGTCAACGAACAATGGGTCAGGACCCAAACCACTGGTGCCCATGGCTGTTTCCGGCGCGTGATCCGCAACCCACAGCAATGCTATTTTGCCACCAATTGTGTTCAGCAACAGCTTCATGCGAGCGCTCCACGCCATGCGGAGTTCATCCCGTACCATCGCATACCGATCCGGCGCACGGGCACACAACGTGCCAAGCATGTGCCGTGTAAAATGAAATTCGCTGAAGTCAATTTCGTTGAACACCATTTGCATCATGTTTGATGCGCCGATGAAACGATCGTTCCGGCGTGGATGTACTTTGTAGTACCTGTTGGACATGTTCTGCGCACCCATGACTTGAACCACGGTCACGTCAGATTGCTGCGCATTGTGCAGCACAGACGGTTCCGCCAAGAACGCGTCAATGCCCGCATTTACGTACCCAAAATTCAAACAGTTGATTGGCAGAGCCTCGTCCAGCAGGTTCACAAACGGCTGTGGAACAAATTTGCCATAGGTTTCCGTCCCCCCAAGAAAGGCAACAAATGGAGCATCAAGCTCCTTTTTAGGTCCGCGAAACAATAGACGCGATTCCCCATATTGGCACGGCTCGTAATTGAGCTCGGTGCCCGACATCTTTTCGTAAGACATTTTCTCACCACTACTTTTCTCACCCAAGAGAGAGAATCGCCGAAAGCCCTTGCGAAAAAGCTAATGGGCTACTTTGAGGCAAATTTTAGAGGCCCAGCCCTCTTGCAGCTTCCGCACCCGCAGGCATATGGTCGGCCAGACATTTTGAGAGGATATCAACTATGGACATCAAGTCGATTGGCGTCGTTGGAGCTGGCCAAATGGGCAACGGTATCGCGCATGTCATGGCGCTTGCTGGGTACGATGTTCTATTGAATGATATCAATCAGAACGCCTTGGAAGCAGCTGTCGCTCGGGTCGACAAAAATCTTGAACGACAAGTTGAACGCGAGAAGATTTCGGCTGACGAAAAAGCCACCGCAATGGGTCGGATTCAAACCACCTTGGAGCTCCCTGCCCTTGGCGGGACAGATCTTATCATCGAAGCCGCGACCGAACGTGAAGAAATCAAACATCAAATTTTTGATACTTTGAAGCCGCACCTCGGCCCGGACACGCTTCTGACTTCCAACACGTCGTCCATATCCATTACGCGCCTGGCTTCTCGTACAGACCGTCCGGAGCGATTCATGGGGTTCCACTTCATGAACCCGGTTCCGATGATGAAGCTGGTCGAGTTGATCCGCGGTATCGCCACAGACGAGGACACATATCAATCATGCCTTGGCATTGTGGAACGCCTTGGTAAGACAGCCGCAAGCTCCGAAGATTTCCCAGCCTTTATCGTGAACCGCATCCTGATCCCTATGATCAACGAAGCGTGTTATACGCTGTACGAAGGTGTCGGTAATGTTGCCTCTATTGACAACGCACTGAAGCTTGGCGCGAACCACCCTATGGGACCACTTGAGCTGGCAGATTTTATCGGCCTGGACACATGCTTGGCCATCATGAACGTGCTACATGACGGTCTGGCTGACACCAAATACCGCCCCTGTCCGCTGCTAACCAAATATGTTGAAGCCGGATGGCTCGGGCGTAAAACGAAGCGGGGCTTTTATGACTACCGCGGAGAGACACCGCTCCCTACGCGATAGCACAAGCGAAAAAAGCGAGGCAGATGCCTCGCTTTTGCTTTCTGAGATCGTGATCAGCTGCTTTTGCCAAGTTCCAAAGTGTGTTGACGCAACCATGCCATGAAACCACGCGGATCTGTTTGTAGCCGCGCCATTTCATCATCTGTCAGTGGAGCTCCAACAATCGGTGCTTGTGGCTTGTTGCAGGACCGCACAATTTCATGCAGCAATAATCCTTGGCGAAGTATCGGTGAAAGCTTATTGGCAATTTGATAGGCACGGCTGTTCTGCCCTGGATAAAAAATGGGCACGACGCGGGCACCGGAGCGCCGGATCATTTGAGCCGTAAACACATTCCACTCTTGTTCAATCGCGGGGCCGAACCAGGTATCTGAGCTCATCACAACACCGGACGGGAACAGCGCGACAACGCCGCCTTCTTTTAGGTGTGCCATCGCCTTTCCACGCATTTCGACCATTTTGCGCTGCGCTTCTGGATCATGTGGGAACGGCACCGGGATCATAAAGCTAGAGGCCGCCTCATCCAGACCAGTCAGAACTGATCGTGTCAGAATACGATAGTCTTGGCGTACACGGCCAATGAGGTCGGCGAAAATCATGCCATCAACCATGCCGTGTGGGTGGTTGGCCACAAACACAACTGGTCCATCAGACGGTATGTTCTGCAACTGCTCAACTGGGGTTGTAAGCTCAATGCCCATAACGTTTAACGCGCCTCGCCAGAATTTCTGGCCGCGGTATTTCTCGTTATCACGCTCAAATTTGTTGACCATGCGCAGGATTTTTAGTTTGCCCGTCACCCACTCAATGGAGCGAATGGCAAAAGACGTCCATCGATCATCAAAGGAATTGGCATAGGTCAACGTGCGGCGGTCATAGATTTGACCTTCCGCCTCTTTGGCCGGTTTTCCAACCTGCGTTTCTGGCACCGTATCTACCAAATTTGTCTTCCTATGCCGCAGCTACACTCAAAATCCTTCACCAAACTTGTCAGCGACAAGCGCCTCAATGGCATCGGCCAAGGCCCTTGCATCTGGCCCGCTGGTTTCCACGTCAACACTGGTGCCTATAGAGGCCGCCAGCATCAGCAATCCCATAATACTGTCTCCACCAGCACTCAAGCCATCCTTTGCCACTTCTGCCGAAGCGTCAAAGCCCTCTACAACTTCCACCAGCTTTGCAGATGCCCGCGCATGCAGACCTTTTTCATTCACGATTTGCATCGTGCGTTGGATGACATCACTCATCTGCTTACCCTGTCTGAATATTTTGGCTATCAATATATTTGCGACCGGCTTCCAGGGCCGCTCTAACAGCATCGGCCACATCGAGGTGGCGGCTTTTGGCCAACTTAATCAACATTGGCAAATTTGCACCATAAAGGATGCGCCGATTGGCGGGCGCACAAGCGCGCAGGCTCAGATTTGAAGGCGAACCGCCAAACATATCAGTAACAACAACAACCCCGTCTCCGTGGTCAACTGCGTCCGCAGCCGCACAGATTTCGCGTTGCTTTTGCCCGCGATCATGGTTGGCTTCAATGGTAATAGCGCTGACGCCATTTTGCGCGCCAACGACATGTTCCATAGCTGCCAAATACTCATTGGCCAGCCCACCATGTGCCACGATCACGATACCAATCAAGCTATCTATTCCCCATCTTCTGCGATCTTTGGACGCGCGCCAAGCACAGCGTACCGATTGAGTTCGCGATGTCTTATAGACACCCGCCAGCCCCTATTTGCAAGGGATTCGGCAATGGTCTCGGCCATGAAAACAGAGCGGTGTTTTCCTCCCGTACAACCAAATGCGATCTGGAGGTGACTACGGCCTTCTCGCACATAGCCAGGCAGAGTATGCTCTAACACCATCTGCATTGACTTCACAAATGGATCATACCCAGAATCCGTGGCGATGTACGTCCCTACCGGCGCATCGCTGCCATCCATGTCACGCAGCTCTTTCTTCCAGTGCGGATTGTGCAAGAATCGGCAATCCAGCACGAGATCCGCACCTTGCGGTAATCCGCGCTTGTAGCTGAATGATTGAACCGTGATGCCAATCGCCTGATCCTTCTGCGGGGCAAACCGGCTTTGCACCGCATGACGCAACTCATGAGGCGTCAATTCCGACGTTTCCATTAAAACCGTTGCACGAGCGCGCACATCTTCCAAAAGCGTGAGCTCTCTTTCGATGCCATCGTTTGGGTCTTCCGTGCGATCAAGCGGGTGATTGCGTCTGGTTTCATTGTACCGTCGCCGTAACACTTCGGCACGGCAATCCAGGTACAGTAACTCAGGTGCTACTCTAGGCAGATCATCGACCAGTTCCAACGCATCGATTATTGCAGTTGGCGAAAAATCCCGATTGCGGACATCCAAACTGAGAGCCATAGGCCGTTTCGGGGGCTGCCCTGTCAAAAGACGCGGCAGCAAGCCAAGCGGCAAATTGTCAATAGTTTCAAACCCCGCATCTTCCAACGCCTTAATCGCTGTGGATCGACCAGCACCTGAGGGGCCCGTCAGCAATACCAGCGGGACTTTTTCTAGCAGAGCATCTCCATCGGTCATTTATGCGTTCCTTCCGTGGCGCAAAAACTGCAATACAGCAGCAGCAAAATACGGAGCGTCCACGCCATAAATCACCGGTAACGCCCGCCCCATAATGCGAACATCCCTTGGATGAGGTAGCCTTTGGCCTTCAACTTGATCCAAGTCCACAACCAAATGTAGGGGCACGCCTTTTACAGGAAACGCGCGTAAGATCCCAACCCCACGTGCCTCGATCAACCCACTTGTTGTGTCAGGTGCAGACGCCAACAGTTGCTCACCGTTTTGGCGCACAATGGTTTGATCATCAGCAACCAGTTGGGCCCCATATGCCATCAACTGAAGTGCAAGCCCGGACTTTCCACGACCAGAAGCCCCACAAATTAGCACTGCACGACCACCGTCGGACACGCAGGACGCATGCAGAATGCTTTCCTCGTCAGCAGATGCCGGCGACACAGAAAACAAATCATCCGCGCGCGTCATAGCCTACACCGGCAGTCCCACGACGAACCTCGCACCAAGAGGCTCGGACGTCACGTCAGCGTCGGTTGGCCGGATATTTTCGGCCCAAATCACACCGCCATGTGCTTCGACAATCTGCTTCGAAATTGCCAACCCTAGACCGGAGTTGTTGCCAAATTGAGCTTCGGGACGATGAGAGTAGAAGCGATTGAAAATTTTATTGAGCGCCTGCTCTGGTATTCCCGGCCCGGTATCTTCAACCACAACCAACACACGGTTCTCGCGCTTACGCGCCCAAACTCGAATGGCGTCTCCATCTTCGCAAAAACTAATGGCGTTGGTAATAAGATTCACAAAAACCTGTGCCAGGCGCGCTTCCAACCCGGTGATGTTGATAGGGGCGTCAGGCAGATCTGTGATAAAATCAATCCCATTTCCTTTTGCATCTTCGCCTAGGTACTGGGTCAAGTTGCCGACCATACCGAGCAAGTTGAAGGTTTCTTCTTCTTCCTTAACCAGTTCGCTGTCTAGGCGAGAGGCGTTAGAAATGTCACTTACAAGACGATCCAACCGACGCACGTCATGTTCAATAACGTTGAGCAATTTCTCGCGGTGTTCCTCTTTTTTCACCATACGCAGCGAGCCCACGGCTGAACGCAACGATGCAAGAGGATTCTTAATCTCATGCGCGACATCGGCAGCAAACTGTTCGTTGCTGTCGATCCGCTCATATAGAGCCGAAACCATGCCACGTAGAGCGCCTGACAAACGTCCAATTTCATCTGGTCTTGCGGTCAGGTCCGGGATACGCACACGACCTGGGTTCACTTTCCGACTGTCACTGTCTCGGCCAAGTTCAGCTGCGGCAGCCAAGTCTGAAAGTGGATTGGAAATAGTGGAGGCCAACACCATAGACAGGCCAACAGATACTACAGTCGCGATCAAGAACATTTGTAAAACACGCTCACGCTCTGAACTCACCATACGATCCAACTCACCCGACGCGCTGGACAACACAACAGCCCCAACAACGCGGCCATTTTGCCGGATCGGAACTGCCATGGCAAAAACGTGACCACCATCTGCAGCTACAAGTGTTTCCAGAGTCTCAGCCCCACTCACAGCGGATTGCGCCATGATCTCCAGCTGGCTGTTCAGTTGCCCCACGCCTGCGTCTTGAACGTCGCCTTTGCCTGAGATGGAACCCCAGATTTTGTTGAGTGCAGAAGTCAAAGGCGCGCCGTCGGGACGCTCTGCCAGCACCTCGGCAGCTTCAGCTGAGGCTTTGCCTTCCTTTTTTCCCGCAGCCTGTCCAGCCGCATCAAAAACGTGCACCGTCGTGCCAACTTGCAAAGGCAGCTTCTCTAGCGTCGCTGCAACATTCACGCCGTCGTTGGTCGCCAGATTTGCCGGCGCACCAGTCGGTAACTGCGCCTCGAAAGCGCCGGCTATCAACCGCGCCTCTGTGACAAGCCCCGTGGCGCGTTGCACAGCGAAGCTGTCGCGTGCACTGTTTAGAAATAGGATACCCGCGACCAGCACCAAAAGAGCGATCATATTAAAGGTAATAATTTTACGAGTTAGCGGAGACTTCCCCAGAGGCAAAAGCCGGCGACGTTCGCGCCGGCCTTGCAACTCTTTTTCAACGTTGGCTTCCGGAGCGACCCAATCATCGCCCAAAACCACGTCCCCATCTCGCCCTTGGGCCATGTCTTGCACGTTGGTCCTTCCGGCCTTGTGTCGTTACTCTTCGTTGTACCTATAACCGATGCCGTACAGCGTCTCAATTGCAGAGAAGTCCCGATCTACCGTCCGCATTTTTTTGCGAAGACGTTTGATATGGCTGTCGATTGTGCGGTCATCTACATAAACTTGGTCGTCGTAAGCAACATCCATCAGCTGATCCCGGCTTTTAACAAACCCGGGGCGTTGCGCCAACGCCTGAAGCAGCAGGAACTCCGTGACCGTCAACGTCACGTCTTGCCCCCTCCAGCTCACCGAATGGCGCAACGGATCCATCGTCAAATCGCCACGTTCCATAATCTTTGTGTCTTCGGTATCGCCTACAATTTCGCCATCTACCGCTTCTTGGCGGCGCAACAACGCACGAATGCGCTCCACCAGCAGCCGCTGACTGAAAGGCTTCTTCACATAATCATCGGCCCCCATACGCAGACCAAGGACCTCGTCGATTTCATCATCTTTGGAGGTCAGGAAAATCACTGGCATACTGGTTTTTTGGCGCAAGCGCTGCAAAAGATCCATGCCATCCATACGAGGCATCTTAATATCCAGAACGGCCATGTCCGGGAGTTTTTTGTTAAACGCGTCAAGCGCTTGCTGGCCGTCATGATAGGTCTCGACTTCGAACCCCTCGGCCTCAAGGGTGATAGAAACCGACGTCAGGATATTCCTGTCGTCATCCACAAGGGCAATTTTCGACATGGGATCGGTCCTTATTTACTGCTCTTATTATGTCTATTTTTTGCAGCATTATGCGCAATTCAGACTTGGGCAATCAACGTTAAAGTGCGATTCGGATAACAAACCGGACCTATTTGGCCAGAAATTCCTTGAGCAATGGCTAAATTGCCTCACTTTTGCGACATTCCAAGCTCAAGCTTTCCGATCGGAACGCTTGATTGCGCTAACCTGCATTTGATTGCGCTAACTGCGCCAAAGCGTCCTGTTCTTCTTAATATTCGACATGTTATGACCCGCTTGTCGCACTTCGGGGTGTTCTGACGCGCAAGAATATTTCACTCCGAGGACTTTCAAGGACCGCCGCAACAGGACACGCGGCTACAGGAGTAAGATAATGACATTTGGACGGGTAAACCCGCAATTCCGCCTGCAAGATCAAGGGATCGAAGGTCTGGGAAATGTCTATTACAACTTTATGGAGCCCGCCCTCATTGAGTCTGCGCTGAAGCGCGACGAGGGGACCTTGGGCAACGGCGGCACCTTTCTGGTCAGCACCGGTGAATTCACCGGCCGCTCCCCAAAGGACAAGTTCACCGTCCGGACTCCAATGACCGAAGACACCATCTGGTGGGAAAACAATGCCCCGATGGAGTCGGACGCCTTTGATCGCCTGCATGCCGACATGCTGGAACACATGAAGGGTCGTGACTACTTTGTTCAGGACCTGACCGCAGGCGCAGACCCTTCTCACGCGATCAACGTGCGAGTTGTGAACGAACTGGCCTGGCACAACTTGTTCATCCGTCACCTCCTCCGCCGTCCAGACAGCGACGCGTTGGATGCCTTTGTGGCGGACTACACCATTATCAACTGCCCGAGCTTTAAGGCCGATCCTGCCAAGCACGGATGCCGCACCGAAACCGTGATTGCCGTGAACATCGAAAAGAAGATGATCCTGATCGGCAATACAGAATATGCCGGTGAAAACAAAAAGTCCGTCTTTGGCCTGCTGAACTACCTGCTGCCAGAAAAAGGCATCATGCCGATGCATTGCTCGGCCAACCATGCCAAAGACAACCCGGTTGACAGCGCCGTGTTCTTTGGCCTGTCCGGCACCGGCAAAACGACCTTGTCTGCAGATCCAAACCGCACCCTGATTGGTGACGATGAACACGGCTGGTCCGATCGGGGTACCTTCAACTTCGAAGGTGGTTGCTACGCCAAGACCATCGGCCTGAACCCGGAAGCCGAGCCGGAAATCTACGCCACCACCAAGATGTTTGGCACCGTCATCGAGAACATGGTCTATGATGAAGAGACCAAAGAGCTCGACTTTGAGGACAAGAGCCTCACGGAAAACATGCGTTGCGCGTACCCACTGGATTCGATCCCCAATGCGTCTGACAATGGCCTGGGTGGGCACCCAAAAAACGTAATTATGCTGACCTGTGATGCGTTTGGTGTTTTGCCTCCGGTCGCACGCCTGACGCCGGCTCAAGCAGAGTACCACTTCCTATCTGGCTTCACTGCCAAGATGGCCGGCACTGAACGCGGCCTGACCGAACCAACACCAGCTTTCTCCACCTGTTTTGGTGCGCCATTTATGCCGCGCCGCCCAGAAGTTTACGGCGCTTTGCTGCGCCAAAAGATTGCTGAGTTTGGCACCACCTGCTGGCTGGTGAATACCGGCTGGACTGGTGGAGCTTACGGCACCGGATCGCGGATGCCTATCAAGGCCACACGTGCCCTGCTGACGGCAGCGCTGGACGGATCTCTGAACCACGTTGAGTTCCGCAAGGACGCCAACTTTGGCTTTGAAGTTCCCGTATCTGTGCCAGGTGTTGACGACGCCCTCCTTGATCCACGTGGCACCTGGGCAGACAAAGACGCTTATGATGCGCAGGCGGCCAAGCTCGTGGCCATGTTCGCCGACAACTTCGAACAGTACCTGCCATACATCGACGCAGACGTGAAAGCCGCCGCAATCGGTTAGGCTGATCAGCTTCAAAAATTGAGAAGGGCTCAGGTAATTCTGGGGCCTTTCTTTTTGTCAGGCACTGCGCAGGCCCTTGTGCCATGCCGCGCGTAACGCCGGTACGCCCTCGGTCACACGAAAGCGGATCAAGTCAGCCTGCAGGCCAACTTCGAGGCGCCCTCGATCTTCCAGATTGGTATATTTTGCTGGTGCCGCGGTCACGGTGTGCAGGCCCTTGGCCATATTCCCCCACTTGTTGCCCAACATCACAGCTCCAAGCAAAAGGGAGGAGGGAACGTAGTCCGACGAAATGATGTCGAGCAAGCCTTGCTTCGCCAGATCCATAGCCGCAACATTGCCAGAGTGGCTCCCCCCACGCACCAGATTTGGTCCCCCCATGATGTTGGCAATACCATGAGTGTGGTTGGCCTGAGCAGCCTCGACTGTTGTTGGAAATTCTGCAAGGTGAATGCCGTAACCAGCCGACGTCGCAACTTGAGAAACGGTGGTGTCGTCATGGCTGGCAAGAACCGCTCCGAACCGTTTGGCTGCCGCCACTGTTGCTTCTTCATGCCGCTTGCCAAATTTATCATGCAAGCCGTAAAGAAAGTCGACGTATTCACCAAATCCGTCCGCGTCCATCGAATCCTTTCCACGAACATACGCTTCAAACTTCGCGACATCCATGAATTGACGCTGGCCGGGTGTGTGATCCATCAAACTGACAATACCAACGCGATCCTCTGTGCCAAATTCAGCTAATTCTTCCACCAGAGTTTCTGAGCATGTCTCGGCCCGAAGGTGGATTTGATGACTAATCCGCAAAGCGCCACTGGCGCGCATCTCTAGAATTTCATTTGCAACTGAGCGTGCGTATTTGCCGTAGTTGCGTCGCCGATCTGACGGGATGGATCCGACCCGAAGAGCATCAAAAACGGTGGTAATGCCAACACTTGCCAACTCAGCGTCATGCGCCACAATTGCCGCCTGATGAGGCCAGTCCACTTTGGGACGCGGCCGCATATGTCGTTCCAAATTGTCTGTGTGCAGTTCTATCAAACCCGGCGCCACATAGTCGCCATCACAATTCTCGGCGCCCGCGGGCACAGCGCGCCCTGTTGCCACGTCCACAATTCGCCCTTTGCGTACCACAATAGAGCCGGTCACGGTTTCCTTGGGCATTACAAGGGTGGCGTTTGCAAGGATCAGCTCTTGTGTCATGTGAGTGTCACGCATTGTTGGCATTCGCTTTATTAGTGTTGAAAGAGGCACCATGCAATTTCGAAGATACGGCGTTTACTATACTCCACGTCCCGGCGCATTGGCAGATTTTGGAGCAGCTTGGCTAGGGTGGGACCCGGTTGCAGGGAAATCGATGGCGCATCCGGCCATTGATGGGCTGCCACGCGATATCTCCGAGATCACGGCATCTCCGCGCAGATACGGCTTACATGGCACAGTCAAACCGCCGTTTTATTTGGCCGACGGGATGGGTGCAGACGATCTCTCATCCAATTTTGAGAGTCTGTGTTCCAAATTGGCACCCATCAAATTGAACGGTCTTGTTTTGGCCCGCCTCGCCAGCTTCATTGCCTTGAAAATCGACGGGGACCAAAAACGGCTGGCCAATTTGGCTACCACTGTTGTTTGCGAACTGGACTCCTTTCGTGCACCACCATCCGAGGCTGAAGTGGCGCGTCGGCGCAAAGCCAATCTGTCGGCTTCGCAAAAGGCACTTCTAGCGCGATGGGGGTATCCCTACGTTCTGAATGAGTTCCGCTTTCATTTAACACTTACCGGGCGCCTTGGAGCCGACGTCGAAGCCACTCTTGCTGCGCTCACCCCGCATTTCGCACCACTGCTTGAGCGCCCTTTGGAGATCGACAGCCTTACTTTGGTCGGCGAGGACACAAATGGGATGTTTCATGAGTTTCACCGTCAAACCTTGACCGGCTGACGCACCGCAAGAGTACGTTTCACGAAGACGCTCAACGACACTTTCCAGCAATCTGACGTGGGTCTTTTGGTGTTCATGAGAACAACATTGGCTTCCTTGGTCGACGTAATGCATGCGCCCCTTTTGTGGTGCCCTGAAGGCAAGGTCATTCTAGAGCTCTGAGTGCCAGATCACGCTTCACGCGGTTGGTCTGTTCATCCAGATTAGCAACGGTATAGTCAGACCTGACGCTTCCTTTCCTGCGGAAGCAATAAAATGACGGTAGTACCAACATGAGCGAAGAGACCTTTGTGACCCTTGCTTCGATTGTCTTTGGCACAGTTCTCGTCGGCGGCGTGCTCTGGCTCTCGTTGCGAGCGCCTTCCAAAAAGCGCAAACACCCCGTGCAAAAACGTATCAATGCGCGGCGAGACAATGATGTGAACGTGCCGCCGGATACATATTAGGTTCCGTTTCATTTTGCTAACTCTTGAGCAGGCGCAGACTTCCCCATCGCCTCATAACGTAGCTTAAGGATCAAAACCAACTCTGACCAAAACCTGCATTGGGCCTAATCTTGATCTGCTCGGGCAAACCTGCCGCTGGTATTTAATCTAAGTGACTGAGAACAGCCCCCTCTTCTGAAGCTTGCGGGCGAAAGGAGGTTGGCTCTTCGAAACTAGCTCGCCTTACCTACTGTCGGAACGACCGATGATGCCAATCATTGCGAGGTTTGCTTGGAGAATATCCGCCGCAACTGCCGCAAAATTGGTCGCAAAGAGTTTGGTCAGTATTTCAACCTTCTGTTCGGATCGGCCTACATGCTTCCATCACGAAGAACACAGAGGCTCCCCCAAAAGAGCCATCAGTTTGGGGAAGGTTTCGTGACGATTATGCCCTGAAAGTAGACCCTATTCTCACTCTCGTCGCGCCGATATTGGCCGGTCTCTTCGCAAAGCGCGGAGTAACCACCCCGATTTTTCCAGGGTTCTTAGGCTCTTGCCAAACAAAATACGTAGTTTCAGAAAAAGCCGTCTACAGGAGGCAATTTCTCTCTTGACCCTGCCTCAGGAAGAGCCTAAATCGCACTCCACTTACGGCGGTATAGCTCAGTTGGTTAGAGCAGCGGAATCATAATCCGCGTGTCCGGGGTTCAAGTCCCTGTACCGCCACCAAGAATTCCAGAACCCCGGATGGATCGCCATCCGGGGTTCGTCTTTTTTGGTAGGATCGCCCAACTCCCAGTGTCTGAAATATTTGTCGCTTTCCCACTTAGGATCGAGGCATAAAAAAGGCGGGACATTCCCCGCCTCCCGCCCAATCTCGTCACCTCGCTTGGCACCATATACGACCTAGGCATCGACATTGTGCCGTGCCTTGGGCTGCTATAATTTGGTCGACAACATTGTCTCCAACACGGCCACGCTTTTGCGCGCCTTCTCCGCAGAGGCTTCGCGCACGACGCCATAACCACGGATTTCCCTGGGGGCAGTCAAAAGGGCCCAGCAAGTATCCCGATTACTTGCGTCATACCCAATCTCCACCAGATCAAGCACGTCCTCAAACCACACCAACAGCGCTCGATCGAGCTTTCTGTCGGCGCTGAACCGGAACACATCCAACATTGACCCTCGCAACACTTTTGCCTTTGCAAGCGTGCCCAGGACAGGTCGCATCCATGGCCCCAGCTTCATTTTCTTTGGGCGACCTTGTGCGTCGCGCCCCAGTGGAAGAATAGGAGGAGACATATGGTAATTCACGCGATAGTTCCCCTCAAACTCTTCGCTAAGCTTCACTTCAAACTGACGGTCCTGCTGCAACCGGGCCACTTCGTACTCATCTTTGTATGCCATCAGCTTAAACAGTGACTTGGCCGCCTCAATCAGCAAATCATCCGGCAACACCTTCGCTAGGTTTGACATGCGTTTCTCAAACCGTCCCGCATAAGTGGCATCCTGGTAGTCCGTTAGAAAGGCCACACGTTTGGCAATAACGGCTTTGGCGGTTTCCTCTTCGCGCTGCTTCTCCCATGAGAAAGCATCTGGATCATGTGCCAGCACGCGCCCAATATCAAAAGCCTTGGCGTTTTTCTCAACAGCCACACCATTGAGCAAAACCGCTTGTTTGAGAGCCACTTCACTCACCGGAACCAATCCCCTCTGATAAGCAAACCCCAACAACATCACATTGGCGAATACAGAGTCACCCATCATCTTCTCGGCCATATTGTTGGCATTAAGCGCCCGCACATTTTCAGTGCCAACAGCTTTACGGATGACATCTTCCCGCACGCCGGCTTTCAGGTCCGCATCCCGATTGAGTACAAGATCACCAGTGGGCATTTCTGCGGTATTTAGGACCACCTGCGCACCTTTGCGGTAATGCAAACTGGCTTTTGGCGCGGAACTCACCACCACGTCGCAGCCAATTACCGCATCCGCCGCACCGCTTTCGATACGCACTTGATTGACCGCTGCGGGGCTCGCTCCCAGACGGATATAGCTCAACACAGTGCCAAACTTTTGCGCGAACCCGGTGAAATCGAGCACTGAGCTGCCCAACCCCTCCAAGTGTGCCGCCATTGTAATCAGCGCACCTACAGTCACAACGCCAGTGCCACCAACGCCTGTCACCAACAAATCAAACGGTTTATCCAAAGAAGTCACCTTGGGCGCTGGCACGTTTGCCAGCAGTGTGGCTACATCCACGTCAGCGCCATCCTTTTTGCGCCGCTTTGCCCCTTCCACAGTTACAAAGCTGGGGCAAAAGCCATCGACACAGGAAAAGTCTTTGTTGCAGGTCGATAAATTGATCTTACGCTTACGACCAAATTCAGTCTCCACCGGCTCCACACTCAAACAGTTGGATGCCTTGGAGCAATCACCACAACCTTCACAAACCAGCTCATTGATAAAGGCAAACGTATCCGGGTCTTCCATCGTGCCACGCTTGCGACGGCGTCGCTTCTCGGTGGCGCATGTTTGTTCGTAAATAAGGAGAGTAACACCCTCGATTTCGCGCAATTCTCGCTGGACCGGGTCCATGTCCACACGATCATGAAAGGAGGTTTCTGGCGGGAAATCAGATTTCTCAAATTTGCCGATATCATCGCTCACCAATGCAATCCGCGTCACGCCTTCGGCACGGGCATTCCAGGCAATTCCGTGCACCGAAACCGGGCCGTCCACCGGCTGCCCACCAGTCATAGCCACAGCGTCGTTGAACAACACTTTATAAGTGATATTGGCATTTGCGGCGACAGCTTGCCGGATCGCGAGTGACCCAGAATGATACCAAGTGCCTTCCCCTAGGTTTTGAAAAATGTGTTTATTACCATTGTACTTCTGCGCCACAGCGACTGGCACGCCTTCGCCCCCCATCTGCGCGTAGCCGCCGGTTTCACGGTTCATCCAGCTCGCCATGACATGGCAGCCAATGCCACTCATGGCTTTGGAGCCGTCAGGCAGTTTGGTCGACGTATTGTGCGGGCAACCTGAACAGAAATACGGTGTCCGATTTGCCCCCTCAACATTCAACACTGGTGGTTTTGCTTCGATCAGCGCCGCCGCCTTCTCAAGCAGGCCTTCTTCTGGGAACAATCGCGCCAGGCGCTCAGCAACAACCGGCACCAGCATTTTGGGCGACAACTCACCGGTCCATGGCAAAAGCGGGTCACCCGCCGCGCGATGCTTGCCAACCATTTTCTCCGGCTTGTCCCCAGGCCAATCATAGAAATACTCTTTAAACTGGCTTTCGATGATGCCGCGCTTCTCTTCGATGACGAGCACCTCCGTTTTGCCGCGTACAAAAGCCAACGCGTCACGTCGCGCCAACGGCCAGACCATGCCGACCTTATAAATGTCGATCCCCAAACGCCGGCAAGCGGCCTCATCCAATCCAAGAAGCCGAAGTGCTTCCATGAGATCCAAGTGTCCCTTGCCTGTAGTCACAAACCCAAAGGTCGCCTCACCTACATCATAGATACGTTGATCAATTGGATTCGCTTCGACAAAGGCTTCAACAGCGCGGAGCTTATGCCCGATACGCGTTTCAATCTCTGGGCTAGGCAAGTCACTGGGGCGCACATGCAAACCGCCGGCTGGCATCTCAAATTCAGGATCAACAAACTGACGATCCGCCTGTAACTCCACAGATCGGCCGGATTCCACCGTCTCTGAAATTGCCTTGAACCCAACCCAGGCTCCCGAGAACCGGCTCAGCGCTATCCCGTATTCGCCAAATGCCTGATACTCATCAACACTTGCCGGGTTTAGGGTTGGCATGAACCACGACATGAAGGCCACATCAGATTGATGCGGCATCGAGGAGCTGACGCATCCATGGTCGTCTCCCGCAACAACCAGAACACCGCCTTTGGAGGAGGAACCATAGGCGTTGCCGTGTTTGAGCGCGTCGCCAGAGCGGTCCACACCCGGGCCTTTGCCGTACCACATGGAGAACAGCCCCTCGACGTCGCACTCAGGATCCAGCGTTGCTTGCTGGGCTCCCAAAACGGCTGTTGCACCGAGGTCTTCGTTCACGGCAGGCATAAAAGTGATGTTTTGGTCTTTGGTGCGTTTGCGCTCTCGCCAAAACTCCAAGTCGACACCGCCCAATGGGGAGCCGCGATATCCAGAAACAAAGCCACCAGTGTTCAGGCCTGCGTCTCTATCGCGTCGCGCCTGATCAAACATAATACGAACCAGAGCCTGCGTTCCGGTCAAGAACACCCGTCCCGTCGTCCGGTCATAACGGTCAGACAGGGAATAGCTGTCAAATTCGTGGCTAGCTTCGGTCATTGGCGCGCTCCTCTTTAATTGAGGAATGATCTCACATGCAATCCGGTTTCCTGTTCCAGACTATTGCAGTATCCTCACCCACGGCGAATTTCTGCTTCGCCTAAGTGCCAAAACTTGGAAGGACATGCCATGAATCTGGATGCAAAAGACCGTCAGTTACTTGCCCTTCTGGAGAAAGACTGTCGACTGTCCAACGCAGAGCTGGCGGAGAAGGTTGGCATGTCAACGTCAGCTTGCTGGCGTCGCGTCCGCGCGTTTGAGGAGGCTGGTTTGATTGTCGGGTACGGAGCGCGATTGCAGTCCGAAAAACTGGGACTGACTTTTCACGCGATCGTACACGTGCAACTCACCCGCCACGACCCGGCCAATCTCAAGCGCTTTATCGAAGCCGTCAATGCGCGAGAAGAAATCCGTATGTGTTTCGCAACGACTGGCACCGCGGATTATCACATGCGAGTGCGATGCACGGACATCGAAGCTTACAATAGGTTCTTGGAAGACTTTCTCTTTACGCTCCCTGCGGTAAGTTCGGCACAGACAAACGTGATACTGCGTGATCTAAAGTCCTAAACCTTGCTCCCACACCGGTTTTCCGGCTACCTCAACGCAACAGTAAAAGGCACGTGGCACAATGAGCAAAACAATCTACATTCTGAACGGCCCGAACCTGAACCTTCTCGGCAAACGTGAGCCAGAAATTTACGGGACTGACACGCTAGCGGATGTCGAAGCTGCGTGTGCGCAGGTTGGTGCTGATTGTGGTCTCACTGTGAAACAGTTGCAATCCAACTCCGAGGGCCAGCTCGTCGAATGGATTCATGAAGCCCGTGAAAAGGCTGCCGGAGTTATCATCAACCCGGCAGCCTATTCGCATACTTCCGTCGCAATTCTGGACGCGCTAAACATGTTCGAAGGGCCTGTTCTGGAAGTGCACATCTCCAACATCCACAAACGTGAGACGTTTCGCCACCACAGCTACGTTTCCGCCCGCGCCGAAGGCGTGATCGCTGGATTTGGCGTGAATGGATACGCGCTGGCCATGCGTCAAATGGCTACCCTGCTAACCTGACAACCATTGTTGTGATCGTCTCAAGTTGGACGCACCGGATCAAAGCCAGGCGCGCCCAAATATTGCGCCTACTTCTTCCGCATCGCATCCATCAGCGCCGCCCCCAATGCGCCGCCGCTGTCCTGCTTAGGTTTGGCAGCGTAGTTATTACTGCCGCTGCTTCGCTGACCTTTGCCACGTTGCCCGACACCGGCACCACCGCGCCCCTTGCCGCCAAGCCCTGATCGCGCGTCGCGATCCTCTTTAGCCGACGTCCCACCGTCCTTGCGCATCGACAGGCCAATCCGTTTGCGCGGCACATCAACTTCGGTAACCGTGACATTGACCACATCACCAGCCTTCACCACTTCATGCGGGTCTTTGACAAACCGATCCGCCAACTGGCTCACATGAACAAGGCCATCTTGATGCACCCCAACGTCGACAAAGGCGCCAAAGGCCGCCACATTGGTCACTGTGCCTTCCAAGGTCATTCCCGCCTTAAGATCAGAAATCTGTTCCACACCGTCTGTAAACGTCGCTGTCTTGAATGTCGGTCGCGGATCCCTGCCCGGCTTTTCCAACTCGCCTAGAATGTCCCGCACGGTTGGCAAACCAAACTTTTCGGACACAAATTCTTCTGCACGCAGCGACTTCAATGCGGAACCATCGCCCATCAATGTGCGTACATCGCGCCCGCAGGCCGAAACAATTTTACGAGCAACATCATATGCTTCAGGGTGCACCGCACTTGCGTCCAGAGGTTCACCGCCATCCATGATCCGCAAGAAACCCGCGCATTGCTCAAACGCTGCCGGCCCTAGCCGCGCCACATCCAGCAACGCTTTGCGCGACCCAAATGCTCCATTGGCATCGCGATGCGACACAATTGCTTCGGCCAAGGACGGCCCAAGACCAGACACATGTGCCAACAGTGGCGCGGAGGCCATATTCAAGTCCACGCCGACCGCGTTCACAGCATCTTCAACGACCGCCTCCAGAGATTTGCCCAAGCGGTGTTGATCCACATCGTGCTGATACTGACCCACGCCAATCGATTTTGGCTCGATTTTCACAAGCTCCGCCAAAGGGTCTTGCAGGCGCCGCGCAATTGACACTGCACCTCGCAGAGACACATCCAAATTTGGAAACTCACGTGCGGCCAGCTCGCTTGCGGAATAAACCGACGCGCCAGCCTCGCTCACGATCACCCTTGTTGGTGCTTTAACACCCTTAGGCAGAAGCTTCAGAGTCTCGCCCACCAGCTTCTCAGTCTCCCGACTCGCCGTACCATTGCCAATCGCGACCAGTTCCACATTGTGCTTGGCAATCAACGCCATAATTGCAGCTTCGGCCCCACGCACATCATTCTTTGGCTGAAACGGATAAATCGTCGCTGTGTCCACAAGCTTGCCTGTGCTGTCCACCACCGCAGCTTTCACACCGGTTCGTATACCTGGATCCAGCCCAAGAGTGGCCTTTGCACCGGCTGGTGCCGCCAACAGCAAGTCTTTCAAGTTTCGCGCAAACACCTGAATGGCCTCTTCCTGCGCCCGCCCCCGCAGTTCGCCCATCAAATCTACAGTCATCGTCAGGCTCAGCTTCACGCGCCAAGTCCAGCCAGCGACCTTGCGCAGCCATCTGTCTCCAGGCGCATCCGTACGCGTGTCGAGAACACTGGCAACCATCTTTTCTGCCCGCGCCTTACCGGCTTCAGGATCTGGGCCAATATCCAGCGCTATCACCCCCTCTTTGGAAGCCCGCATCATCGCCAAAGCTCTGTGGCTGGGCACTTTTGACCACAACTCAGAATGTTCGAAGTAGTCGGAAAATTTGGCACCCGTCTGTTCTTGTCCGGAAATTACTTTCGCCGCTACAATCGCCTCTTTTTGAAGGAAAGAGCGCAGTTCGCCAAGCAGCCCTGCATTCTCAGTCAATCCCTCAGCCACAATATCACGCGCGCCGTCAAGCGCGGCCTTCACATCAACGACAGCCTCAGTGATGAATCCAGCAGCCAGCGTTTCGGGATCAGCAGCCCGATCCGCCATAATTGCCGCGGCCAAAGGCGCCAGCCCATTTTCGCGCGCAATCATCGCTTTGGTACGTCGTTTCGGCTTATAAGGCAGATAAATATCTTCTAGGGTCGCTTTGGTTTCCGCACCGACGATGGCCTTGGCCAAAGAGTCGGTCATTTTCCCCTGTTCGCTGATCGATGCCGATACAGTCTCACGTCGTGCTTCAAGCTCGCGCAAATAGGCCAATCGATCCGCCAAAGTCCGCAACTGCGTGTCATCCAGACCGCCGGTAACCTCTTTACGATACCGTGCCACAAACGGCACCGTCGCACCTCCATCCAACAGCTTTACAGCTGCACCGACCTGTTCAGGTTTCGCGGCAATCTCGCCAGCAATTGTTCGGAAAATGCGGGTGCTGATATCCACGGGTCGGGTCTCCTCAAAGCTTAGGGAGACCCTTCTTAGCATCGCCGTCAGCGGGGCCAAGCACGGATTGTTAAAACCTGCAAAAACCTGCCTACGCAGACGTCAATCGCCCAAGCCCAAGATTGAAAGGAGCCTCTTCATTGTAGCCCGCTCTTCATCGTCCATTTCGGCCTTCCGGCTTTTGAACAACGTCGCCTGCGACTTCAACACCAATGCATCAGACAGTATTTTAAGATGGTTCGCCCGCAATGTGTCACCGGTAGAGGTAATATCCGCCACACCCTCTGCCGTCAGGTTTTTGATGGTGCCTTCGGTTGCGCCCTGGCTGTCCACGAGTTGATAATCCGCGACCCCGTTGTCTTGAAGAAACTCCCGAACCAGACGGTGATACTTCGTAGCAATTCGAAGCCGGAAGCCATGCTCGCGCCGGAATGCCGCCGATGCGGCATCCAGATCTTCAAGAGTATCTACATCCACCCAGCAACCAGGCACTGCAATGATCAAGTCAGCATGTCCAAAGCCCAATTCAGCTTTTTCCTGAACTTGTTGTTCCCACTGGCCCAGCTTCTCGCGCACCAGATCGGTGCCGGTCACGCCAAGGTGAATCCGCCCTGCGGCCAGCTCACGCGGTATCTCACCCGCAGAAAGAAGCACCAGTTCAACCCCGTCGACACCCTTAACAGCACCGGCATACTCCCGATCCGACCCAGTTCGGCTCAAGCCCACGCCACGCGCACCAAACCAATCAAAAGTTTTTTCCATCAGACGCCCTTTGGAAGGCACACCCAACTTGATGGTCATGCCGCATCCTCCAGTTCCACCAGAATTCCCGGGCGAATAACGCCACCCACTGCTGGAATTTCACGACCTTGACCAAGTACACGCGTCAGCGCGTCGTAGCGCCCCCCGGTGGCCACTGGTGGCAAGTCCGCCCGGCCCGGCACATAAAAACCAAAGACAAATCCGTCATAGTATTCCATCGACGTGCGCCCGTAGCTTGCCTCAAATTCGAGACTTTCGACATCAACGCCGCGCGCCTCAAGCGCATGCATGCGATCGCGCAACCGGAAAGTCGCCTCTGTGATTGCCGGCATATCAACAGCCAAATCACGAATGTGCTCCAGCGCATTCGGCAGGGTCTCACGCACTACAAGCAGCGCTTCGATTAGTTCAACCTGCAATGCCGAAATCGGTTCAGCCACGGCTTCGGCTCGTAGGCCTTCGATTCGCGCGGCCACCTCGGCTTGAGAGCGCAAGCCAATGTCAGGAAAATCATGTAACATCGGGTCATCCGCGGCCAAAAGCGCAGCACGACTCGGCGGGACCTCAGATTTCCCGGAGTAACGATCCAGCAATGCCTTGAATTTCCGTGGCCGCCAGATGTGACGTGCCAAAGCCTGCTTGCGCCGCTCAGTGGTCTCAAGGCCAGCCACAGCAGCAGCCAAAATACCAATGTCCCCTGTTGCCGCCCGCAGCTCCACACCTTTCAGCGCATCTTGCATCACGGCAAAGACTTCTGCGTCGCTGGCCGCCGGGTTGTTTCGGTCAAAAACCTCGTAACCAACCTGAAAATACTCATTGGGCCGCGACTGATCTTCTTCCTGACGTCGAAAAACTTCACCCGCATAAGTATAGCGTGCCGGTTCAGCCCCATCAGACATGTGCATTTGCACAACTGGCACGGTAAAATCAGGGCGCAGCATCTGTTCGCCGCGCAGGGCATCAGAGGTCACATACGCCCGCCCGCGAATATCCTCACCATAGAGATCAAGAAGTGCCTCAGCGGGCAGCAACATGGACGTTTCCACTGAAACAGCTCCGGCAGCCTCAAACTGAGAAGTAAGCGCCGCCGCCCGCGCCCGGATTTTTTCTTTTCCGGCCATCACCCAGCCTGCCCATCAAGGATTTCACGCACTTTCGAAACCATGTCACCACGCGGCACTTCAAACTGGCTCGGACGTTCTTTCCACTCTTCAAGTGTGGCGTTTTCCGCAATTTTAGCGCCGAGGATCAGATCTTTGATTTGCACCACGCCGCTGGCCTTTTCGTCGCCACCTTCGATCACGGCAATCGGCGAGTTGCGTTTGTCAGCATACTTCAGCTGGTTGCCAAAGTTCTTTGGGTTCCCAAGATACATCTCGGCGCGAATGCCGGCATTGCGCAACTCCGATACCATGGCCTGATAATCTGCCATCCGGTCGCGATCCATCACGGTCACTACAACTGGGCCTAGGGACGTGGCACCCATGCGGCCTTTCTCACGCAGAGCCGCCAGCAGGCGATCCACACCAATAGACAGCCCCGTTGCAGGGACCGCTTGCCCGGTGAAACGCTTCACCAGATCGTCATAGCGTCCACCACCTGACACAGATCCAAACTGCCGTTTGCGTCCTTTGTCATCGAAGATTTCAAAGGTTAATTCGGCTTCAAATACCGGCCCTGTGTAGTAACCAAGGCCACGCACAATTGACGGATCTATTTCGATCCGATCATTGCCATATCCACCAGCAGCCAGCAAATCGCCGATTTGCTCCAACTCAGCAATACCTTCGGCGCCGATGGCTGACGCGCCAACGGCATCCCGCAGATTCTCAAAGGTCTTGGCAACATCATCCGCCTTGGAGGTCAAAAATGCGATCACTGGTTCAACTTGATCGTCGCTTAGACCAACACCATCTATATAGGCACCAGATGCATCCAAACGCCCCTTGCCCAGAAGTGCGCGCACACCGCTCTCGCCAACTTTGTCAAATTTGTCGATGGTGCGCAGCACGTTGTCCTTGGCCGCCTGATCTTCGCCAAGCCCCATGACTTCCAACACGCCGTTCATGACTTTGCGGTTGTTCACCCGCACAAGGTAGTCTCCGCGCGGAATCCCAACAGTTTCGAGTGTATCAGACAGCATCGCACAGATTTCGGCATCGGCCGCCATGCTCGCTGTGCCTACGGTATCCGCATCACATTGATAAAACTGGCGGTACCGACCCGGCCCAGGCTTCTCATTGCGCCAAACCGGCCCCATCGCATAACGACGGTAAGGGTTTGGCAGATCGTTTCGGTGCTGAGCATAGACCCGCGCCAAAGGCGCTGTCAGATCATAGCGCAGAGCCATCCAATCGCCGTTGTCTTTTTCGTCGTATTCCTGCCATGCAAACACGCCCTCATTCGGGCGATCCACGTCAGGCAAGAACTTACCTAACGCTTCAACGGTTTCCACTGCGCTGCTTTCAAGGGCCTCAAAACCATAGCGATGATACACCCCGGCGATCTGATGCAGCATTTCGGCGCGTTCGGTCACCTCTACACCAAAATAGTCGCGAAACCCCTTAGGCGCGACGGCCTTGGGGCGGGGGGCTTTCTTCTGCTTGGCCATAGCTATGGTCCTTGTGAATTCACTACGCCTGTGGCTTTAGCGAAAGGGTTGCCGATGGGCAAGGAGCGGTGCCACTACCATGCAAAACGTCACACAAATATCGCATTGCCGGCGCGCGTTTGCACAAACTCCCATGGCCTTCATTTCACCGCTAAGCCAGCAGCTCAATCGCCAAGTTTAGCGTGTACTTCGTCCAGATCGATTTCACCAATTGGCATTTTGTTGCCGGGATTCTCAAAATCGTATTTGAACAACTGGAAGTCACGCTTGAAGATTTCGTAGACGAGATGCATCGAGAGGTCGTCGAAATAGTCCTCCACAGGATGCGCACGTTTTGGACCATGCCCCTCAGACTCGTTGAAGCGCGGGATATGAGTTAAATCAACAGCGTGCGGCGTTTCAATGCTATCTAGGACGCCTTGCATGCCGTCATTAAATTGTTCGGTCCACACAATTTTATCGTAGGTGCCGCCGTTCACGATAAACGTAGAAACATGCCCGGACATCGCGGACCAGTGAATGTCAGGATCCATAGGGCGGCGCCAACGGATGGTGTCACGAGCAAACAGCAGAAACCTGCGAAAGCTTTGAATTTGGTCGAACTCTTGCTTGCCGTCTTCGCCACCCACTTCGATGCCATACTTCTGGATCAACATCGGCACCAAGTTGCCACGGTACCGCTTTCCATTGCGCTGAATGCCACAAATCTTGTCAAAGAATGACGATAGAATGCGGGTGTAGGGATTGCGTACACAGGTGAACGCATAAGAACTGTGCTCGCGCACATTGTTTGTAATTGGCTGATGGCTTTCTTCTAAGGCCCACTTGTGCATGCCACCTTTGGCATCGTGGATATCCCCATCGAAAAATTCGCCATGATCCGAATAAAACATGATTTGTCCGATGGTGGAGCATGCGCATTTTGGCACGACTCGATACACCACACTTTCACTTTCGGTCATCCAAGTGCCGGGGAATCCCATGTTCCTGCCTCCATTACCGCCGCGGTTACCGTTTTGGCCACGATCTTTGCGCCTGTCAAAAATTTCCAAACAAAGCCTGTTTATTCAACGCGCTTTCATCTTTAAATGGATAAACACAAGACGTCAAAGTGGGGATCGAAGCGCTAGATGGCGAGAATTGCTTACATTCTTCTGTGCCACAAAGATCCTGAAGCGATCATCAAGCAGGCAGAGCGGCTTACAGCCACAGGGGACTACATCTCCATCCATTTTGACGCGCGCGCAAAACCTGAGCATTTTTTAATGCTGCAGGAGGTGCTCGGCCCCAACCCAAACGTTGCGTTTTCTGAAAAGCGGATCAAATGCGGCTGGGGCGAATGGAGCCTTGTGGAAGCGACACTCTATGCTGTGCAAACGGCGGTTAAAAACTTCCCGCGCGCCTCGCATTTTTACATGCTGTCCGGCGACTGTATGGTCATCAAATCATCGGAATACATCCATGAGTTTCTTGACGATAATGACGTTGATTTCATTGAAAGTTTTGACTTCTTTGAGAGCGACTGGATCAAAACCGGCATGAAGTCAGAGCGGCTGATCTATCGCCACTGGTTCAATGAACGCACACAGAAACGCCGCTTCTACGCGACATTCAACGTGCAGAAAAAGCTGGGGTTAACCCGCGAAATCCCTGCCGATATTCAAGTTATGATTGGCAGCCAATGGTGGTGCTTGCGACGCCAAACCATTGAAGCGGTCTTACATTTCACTGAATCCCGCCGCGATGTGATGCGATTTTTCAAAACCACCTGGATCCCGGATGAGACGTTCTTTCAAACAATCGTGCGGCATTTGGTCCCGACAAATGAAATTCGGACACGCACTCTGACTTTCCTGATGTTTACCGACTACGGGATGCCGCTGACTTTCTATAACGACCATTACGATCTGTTGATCAGCCAAGACTATCTGTTCGCACGAAAGATTAGCCCTGACGCCCTAACCCTCAAAGAACGACTTGGCCAACTCTATGCAGAAAAAGGCGTAGATTTCCAAATCTCTGCGGAAGGCCCAAGCCTGTTTAAGTTTTTGACCGGAAGAGGACGGCAGGGAAAACGGTTTGCCAGCCGTTTTTGGGAGACTGAAAGTACACTCGGTCGCGACCGAGAACTAATGTTAATTGTTTGCAAAAAATGGCATGTTGCCAAGCGGCTACTCGAAAAAATTGACCAAGCGACTGTGCATCCAACCATCGCTTACCTCTTCAATGAAGAGAGCACACCGTTGCCAGATTTGGGTGGCATCCAATCGACCTTGGGCAAACGGACGCGGCACCGGCGTGCGTTGATGCGGATGTTGTTTGATTACTATGACACCAACCAATTGGTGGTCTGTTTGGACCCAAGTGCGATGGACCTCATGCAGGACTTCTTTGGGGATCGTTCCATCACGCGGATGTTGGAAATTCAGTGTGATTTTACGGATGAATATCTGACCGGGCACTCTATCCGCATCGGGTTGGCGGGCGAACAAACGTCACCGGAAACCCTGGAGCGCTTGTTGCCCACCATTCGGCGGGACATCTTGAGCGAAAGTGACCGTATTCGCGACGCGGAGTTTGAGAATGTAAGCCGAATGGTGCAGTCTGGGACGGAGGACGAGCATGTGAATGCGCTGGTTGATTTTCTACATGTACCCGAAGAAAAGGCCCGCGAAATTGCGCGGACAGATTATCTTTTTGCAGACTGAAACTACGTCACATTGCCTAGGATTTGGTCACAAGATTGGCGGCCAAAACATTGACACAGGCACGAATGGCACTGGTTGAAACCGGGAGATCCATCGATGGCGACACTTCGCCCTTTTCGACAATATTTTCAGGTGTTTGCGGGATGTGCACAAATCCACTTTTGAGATCAATGTCACGGCATCTTGCTGTGTGCGCCAAGGTATAAATCAACTGGTTGCACAGATGTGTTCCAGCCGAAAAGGAAAGGGCTGCTGGAATGCCTTGAGACCTCATTGCTGCCACCATATCCGCACACGGCAATGTGGCGTTGTAGGCCGCTGGCCCACCGTCAATGATCGGCGTTGTGGTGAGCTTTGCACCCGTCACGTCCGGCACCCCAAAATGACGCCAGTTCACACCGATCATCTCCGGTTCAACCACCGCGGAACTTGACACACCAAGCCCGATCCAGCCATCGGGCTGATGCCTGTCCAGTAAGTCGTTGATGCGATCCTGAAGGGCGAAAGTGTCAACATCCAGCTCAACCGCAATCAATGTGCAGCAGTCAAAATTTTCCAGCCCAAGGCGTTTGGCAACCTGAGCGGAAGGGTTATTTCTGGCTTTAGCCCAAGAGCCGTAACCGGACACCAGTATGGTTGGTTTTTGTGTCATTCGAACCCTCACTGGACGTCCCAAAACGATCGATTTGGGACGTCGGTATTACGTCTGTATCGCGACTGTATCACGGAGGTGCATATTTTGGCGCTCAAAGCGCGCCAAATCCGCCTCCACCAGGTGTTTTCATCACAAAAACGTCACCAACTTCAAGCGACGCCTGATCGTTCCCTTGAAGCTCGGCAACCGCACCGTCAGCGCGCACAACGCTGTTTTCACCCACCGCACCAGAACCACCACCTTGCGCGCCATGGGGAGGTACAATGCGGTGCGAGGACAGCACCGTCACCGTCATTGGTTCGTTAAATCGCAGTCGGCGCACAATGCCATCACCGCCAGAGGTCTGTCCCTGCCCGCCTGAGCCATCGCGGATCGAGAACTCGTCCACGCGCACCGGGAAGCGGGTTTCCAGAACTTCAGGGTCGGTCATGCGGGTGTTGGTCATATGGCTGTGCACCGCGCTGGTGCCGTCAAAGCCGTCCCCTGCCCCTGTGCCGCCGCAGATGGTTTCGTAGTTCTGATGCGTATCGTTGCCATAAACAAAGTTGTTCATTGTGCCCTGGCTACCCGCAATCACGCCCAGCGCACCGTAAAGCGTGTCACAGATTGCCTGACTGACTTCAGTGTTGCCAGAGATCACCGCCGCAGGGTAACGCGGGTTGATCATGCTACCTTCGGGCACAATCAGGCTCAGAGGCTTCAGACAGCCTTCGTTCATCGGAATGTCGCTGCCGACCATGGTGCGGAAAACATAGAGCACCACCGCGCGGCAGATTGCCATCGGGGCGTTGTAGTTCAGCGGGCTTTGGTCTGACGTGCCAGTAAAATCGATGGTGGCGCTGCGGGATGCTTTGTCGACAGAAATTGCCACCTCGATTTTTGCGCCGTCATCCAGTGGATAAGAGAAACTGCAATCATGCAGCACGTCGAGCACGCGACGCACGCTTTCTTCTGCGTTGTCCTGCACGTGGCCCATATAGGCCTGCACGGTGCCATGGCCAAATTGCGAGGTGATTTTTCGCAGCTCGGTTGCGCCAGTTTCATTGGCCGCGACCTGTGCCGCGAGATCTGCCATGTTCTGATCCACGTTGCGACACGGGAAAGGACCAGACGCCAGCAACGCGCGCGCAGCCTCTTCACGCAGGGTGCCGCGATCCACCAACAGGAAGTTGTCGATCACGATGCCTTCTTCGTCGATAGTGCGGCTGTCCGGTGGGGCCGAGCCCGGGGTTTTGCCGCCAATATCGGCGTGGTGACCACGAGACGCCACTGTGTAGAGGATGTTCTCGCCCGCAGCGTCAAACACCGGTGTGATCACCGTCACGTCCGGCAGGTGGGTGCCGCCATTAAACGGGTTGTTCATCATGAAGACGTCGCCGGGGCGGATTTTTCCGGCGTTGGTGCGCAGCACAGTGCGCACGCTTTCAGACATGGATCCGAGGTGCACCGGCACGTGCGGCGCGTTGGCCACCAGATCGCCACTTTGGTCAAACATCGCGCAGGAGAAATCATACCGCTCTTTGATGTTCACCGAATAGGCGGTGTTGGCCAGCGTTGCGCCCATCTGTTCGGCAATCGACATAAAGAGGTTGTTGAACACCTCCAACATGACCGGATCCACCGAAGTGCCAATCGCCTCTTTGCGGGCCAGCGGCACAATGCGTTTGAGGACGAGGTTGCCGCCCGCCGCGCAGGTGGCCTGCCACCCGTCTTCGATCATGTTGGTGCCAGTGGGTTCGGTCAGGATTGCTGGACCGGTGACACTGTCACCAATGGCCAGGGCAGTACGATCAACCAGAGGAATGTCCTGCCAACCACCGTTGAGGTGGAACGGCACAGTTGCGTCGGTGCGCGTGCCACCAGTGGGGTTGGGCATCGTGACCGGTTCGCCAGTTTGACCCACGGCCTCCGCTTCCAACACATCGATAATCAGATCGTCGGTGTCAGGGGCAAAGCCAAAGCGTTGTTTGTGGGCAGTGACAAAGTCCGCGCGCATTTTGTCGGCGTTGCCAAAATCGACCGGCAGGCTTTGTTGGGCGCCTTTTGGACGAATATGGGCGCGTTGCTCCACGATGATGTCCGCCTCGGCCACACCTTGGCTGGCAACTTCCGCACGGGCGGCGGCGGCGATCTCGGCCAGTTGCTTTGCAGCGCCAATGTCTTCCAATGCGCAGCCAAGTTGGGCTTCACGCATGGCGCGAATATCGGCCAACCCCATGCCAAAGGCAGAGAGCACACCGGCAAACGGGTGGATAAAGATGCTTTCCATGCCCAGCGCGTCGGCAACCAGACAGGCGTGCTGCCCACCCGCGCCGCCAAAGCAGTTCATGGTGTAGCGGGTCACATCATAGCCACGCTGTACCGAGATCTTCTTGATCGCATTGGCCATGTTCTCCACGGCAATGCGCAGGAAACCTTCGGCCAGATCTTCCACCGTTTTATCGGTGCCAATCTCGGTTTTCAGCGCTTCGAATTTGGTGCGTACGGCGTCGGCATCCAGCGGCAGATCGCCATTTGGGCCAAAGACATGAGGGAAGTGGTCCGGATGCAGCTTGCCCAGTAGGACGTTGCAATCGGTGACGGTGAGCGGGCCACCGCGACGGTAGGCGCAGGGGCCGGGATTGGCACCGGCGCTTTCAGGGCCCACCTGCATACGGCCGTCACGATAGGACAGGATCGAGCCGCCGCCCGCGGCCACAGTGTGGATCGACATCATGGGCGCGCGCATGCGCACACCTGCAACCTCGGTTTCAAAAGAGCGCTCATATTCGCCTGCGTAGTGGCAGACGTCGGTGGAGGTGCCGCCCATGTCAAAGCCGATGAGTTTTTCAAAACCCAGCTCCGCTGCAGAGCGCACCATGCCGACCACGCCACCTGCCGGGCCAGACAAGATAGCATCGCGGCCCTGGAACAGGCTTGCGTCAGTGAGACCACCGTTGGACTGCATGAACATCAGCCGGTCACAGCCGCCTTGGTCCGCGCCCAGAGCATCAGCTACCTGATCCACATAGCGGCGCAAGATTGGGGAGAGATACGCGTCGACCACAGCGGTGTCGCCTCGGCCTACCAATTTGATCAGCGGGCTGGCCTCATGGCTGAGAGAAATTTGCGAGAAACCGATGTCCTCGGCCAGTTTGCCCAGGCGCTGTTCGTGATCCGGGAAGCGATAGGCGTGCATGAGGGCGATGGCGACGGAGCGGAAGCCTTTTGCGTGAGCCTCACTCAGCGCAGCGCGGGCGGCATCCTCGTCCAGTTCGGTGATGATATTGCCATCTGCATCCAGACGCTCGTCAATTTCGATGACCTCATCATAGAGGAGTTCCGGCAGTTGGATGTCGAGGTCAAAAAGTTTCGGGCGATTCTGATACCCAATCCGCAGCAAATCGCGCAGACCTTTGGTGATCAGCAGCAGCACCGGCTCGCCTTTGCGTTCCAAAAGCGCGTTGGTGGCCACTGTAGTGCCCATTTTTACGGCCGCAATTTTGCCCTCTGGAATCGCCGTGTCAGCATCCAGATTTAACAGGGTGCGTATGCCCTGCACTGCCGCGTCCCGATAGATTTCTGGGTTTTCGGACAAGAGCTTATGGCTATGCAGTGCACCGTCCGGAGCCTTGGCCACAATGTCTGTGAACGTGCCGCCACGATCGACCCAAAACTGCCACTTCTCTGCTGGTTGCGTCGACATGCCGTTCTCCTCGAATCAACTTTATAGTTGCTTTATGTTTATAACGCTGACAATTTGTCAACGTAATGTAATTGTAAGAATCGTAAAAACGAACAGGGAGCAACCTATGAAACATGTAATCGCCTTTTCGGCGGCGCTGGCCTGCGCCGCCCCAGCCTATGCAGACGCATGGGACATGCCAACGCCGTATGGCGACAGCACTTTCCACACTCAGAACATCGCGCAGTTTGCCGATGATGTACGTGAGGCCACCAATGGCGATCTCGACATCACTCTGCACACCGCAGGTTCGCTGATCCCACACGCGGAGATCAAAAACGCTGTGCGCTCACGTCAGGTGCCAGCTGGTGAATTCTTCCTGTCCCGCCTGTCCAACGAAGATCTGGCCTATGGCATCGACAGCCAGCCGCTGGTTGCGACCTCTTATGACGAAGCCAAAAAGCTGTGGGACGCGCAAAAGCCGGTTGTGACTGAGCTTTTGGCGGAACAGGGTCTGGTGCCGTTGTTCTCCGTGCCATGGCCTGCTCAAGGTCTCTACACCAATGGCGAAATTGCCACTGTGGACGACCTGAACGGCCTGCGCTTCCGTGCGTATAACGCCGCATTGGAAGAGTTTGCCACGCTGGCAGGTGCTGCGCCGGTACAGGTGGAAGCCTCCAACATCCCGCAAGCGTTCTCCACTGGTCAGGTACAGGCGATGATCACCTCGCCATCCACCGGTGTAAACTCCACTGCGTGGGACTTTGTCACCCACTACAGCCCTATCAATGCCTGGGTGCCAAAGAACATCGTTGTTGTGAACCAGCGTGTGTTTGACAAGCTGAGCGATGACACCAAAGCGGCCGTTCTGGAAGCAGCAGCCACTGCTGAAACCCGCGGTTGGGAGATGTCTGCAGCGGAAGCTGAGGCAAAAACCGCAGAGCTGGCAGCCAACGGCATCACTGTTTACGCGCCAAGCGCAGCTCTGGTCGAAGGCCTGCAGGGCATCGGCACCAAAATGCTGGACAACTGGAAAGGCAATGCGTCTGACGCAGCTCTGTCTATCCTGACAACTTACCAGCAATAAGCACCACGTATGAAAGACCGGCGACACCCCGTGCCGCCGGTCTTTTTTGTACCACCAAACCGATGGGGAGAGGTTTGTCATGCGCCGTTTTCTAAACGCAACCTATAAGGCCGCGGGGATGTTCAGTGCTTTTCTGATCTTGGCGATCTGCCTGCTAATCAGCACGCAAATTGTGCTCAACGGCATGGGCCGTTTGATGCCCGGCATGTTGCCCTCGACGATCCCATCTTACGCTGATTTTGCGGGCTTCATGTTGGCAGGTGCGACGTTCCTCGCCATGGCCTACACGTTACGGTCTGGTGGGCACATCCGCGTCAATTTGGTGATGCAACATCTGTCCCCACGCTTGGTTATTTTGGCCGAAGGTGTCACCTTGCTGATTGCGAGCGCTTTTGTTGCATTTGCCCTCTATTTCTGCGGTGCGCTGGTATGGGAAAGCTTGCACTACGGCGATGTGTCCAACGGCATCATTCCTGTGCCGCTTTGGATACCACAGTTGGCCATGACCTTTGGCATGGGACTGCTGCTTGTCGCACTTCTGCACACACTTTTTGACCTGATCACCACGGGATCTTCCGTGCTCAACACACCAGACGAGGTCTAAAACATGGCTGATCCGCTCATTGCATTGGTCCTGCTTGGACTGCTTCTCCTCTGCCTGGCGGCTGGCCTTTGGGTCGCCATTTCACTGGGTGTTGTGGCGCTTGTGGCGCTGTTGGCGTTCTCCAACGCGCCAGCTGGACTGGTGCTGGCCACCACGCTCTGGGGGCATTCCCACAGCTGGGCGCTGACCGCCCTGCCCCTGTTTATCCTGATGGGGGAAATCCTCTTACGCTCACGATTGAGCAACGACATGTTCTCTGGCCTTGCACCATGGCTGGGCCGCGCGCCGGGACGGCTTTTGCATGTGAATGTTTTTGGCTGCGCGATCTTTGCCGCCGTCTCGGGCTCTTCGGCCGCCACCGCCGCCACAATTGGCCGGATGTCAGTGCCGGAGCTGACGGAACGCGGCTACCCGCAAAGCCTGATCCTTGGCACACTGGCAGGCTCTGCCACGCTGGGCCTGTTGATCCCGCCGTCGATCATCTTGATTGTCTATGGCGTGGCCACCGAACAATCCATCGCCCGCCTGTTCATCGCAGGCGTCTTGCCCGGGGTCATGCTAATTACTCTGTTTGCGGGCTACGTGGCTGTACGCGCTTGGATGAACCCGGAGCTAATCCCAGAAGAAGCGCGCCAATTCAGCTTTGTGGAGCGTATCAAAGCCTCACGCAACCTGATCCCAGTGGCCCTGCTGATCATTGGCGTGATTGGCTCGATCTACACCGGATTGGCCTCACCCACGGACGCAGCCGCACTTGGCGTGGTGCTGGCAACTTTGCTGGCCTGGCTGTCGGGCGGATTCAGCTGGAAGCTCTTTATGGACGCCTTGCTGTCCGCCACCCGCACATCCTGCATGATTGCCTTCATCCTATTGGGCGCGGCCTACCTGTCGGTCGCGATGGGCTTCACCGGCCTGCCGCGCAACCTCGCGACATGGATTGCGGACATGAACCTGTCGGCACCGATGCTGCTGTTTGCGCTCACCATCTTCTTTATCATTCTGGGCTGCTTCCTAGACGGCATTTCGGTGGTTGTGCTGACCACGTCGATCATCATGCCAATGATCGCCGCCGTGGGTATCGATCCGCTGTGGTTTGGCATCTACCTCGTGGTTGTGGTTGAAATGAGCCAGATCACCCCACCGGTAGGATTCAACCTGTTTGTCATCCAAGGCATGACCGGCATCAACATTTTAGAGGTGGCCAAAGCGGCCTTCCCTTTCTTCCTGTTGCTGCTTCTGGGTGTGGCTCTGATCGCGGTGTTCCCGCAGATCGTGACCTACTTGCCCGAACTGATGAGCCGCTAAAGCGAGGCGGCGGCCCGGCTGGCCTGATCATATTGGCCAGATAGCAAACGCAGACTGGAGGCGATGTCACGCATGTCGTCTCCAGTCATATCCAGGCGCGAGAGCCCTTCAACAAAGCAACGATCCCGTACAGTGCGATAGTCTTCGCAAAGCGCGATGCCGGCTTCCGAGGGACGATAGAACACTTCTTTCCCACGCTTTTCAGACTCGATCAGGCCCATTTTCAACAGTTTTTTGAGGGCGTAATTCACCGTGTGACTGTCTTCTATGTTGAGCAAAAAACCGATGTCTGTCAGCCGCTTATCCCGATCTCTGTGATTGAGATTGTGCAACACCAAAATTTCCAAAGGCGTCATATCAGCGTTGCCTGCCGCCGCCATGCAGCGTGTCATCCAACGCGAGAACGCGTTGTAGGCAATGATCATGCCGTATTCGACTTCAGAGGCCTCCCAGCCTTCGCCTTCCGCCAAGTGCCGTGATGATACAATCCGTCGTTTTTCCATACCTTACCCCAATTCATATCAGCAATTTGCCCGCGTTTTCCCAACGTACATCCGAGAAAGGACACATGCAAACTTGGTGAATTTTGCGCGTTTTCCCGCAAATTGCATATCTCACGTCATCGGTTGCCAGCCTGCAAGTGCACGCTATGCTGCCAAATCACGCGACCTGCCCCACTGCCAAGAGGAAGGACCGCGTGGGCTTGGGGAGGCGCGCAGTGACATATCCAATGTGGACAGCAGGAAAATGGCTGACAAAATCACTGACACTTGCCGCGCTTTGCATTGGGGTGATTGGTGCGCCGCTACAGGCGGACCAACTGCGTGTGCTGACGTCTATGCCCCCCAGTTTTTATCAACCGTTTGTGACAGCGTTTGGCGAACTTTTTCCGGATATCGAAGTTGCCATGCTCAACAAAAACACCAATGCCTCCGTGGATGAGTTGCTGCGCGGCAATGAGCGGCAGTTTGATGTATTTTGGTCCTCCTCTCCGGAAGCGTTTGAGCTGTTGCACCAAAATGGACATCTGGCGGTGTCAGAAACTTCCGGTGCACCGGCGGTGAATTCCTTTGCTTACTCCGCTTTGGGCTGGACCCAAAAACGTGCAAGCCCTGTTTCGAAAACCGCAGACTGGGAAGCTCTTTTGGCGGCGGACAAAACCGGGACCATTGCCATGGCGCGTCCATCACGCTCCGGCTCGACCCATATGATGTTGGAACGCACGTTGCAGGTGCGCGGCTGGCAGGAGGGCTGGGCCTACCTGCTGGAGCTGGCGGGCAACCTGAGCACCATCACTGCGCGCAGCTTCACCGTGTTGGATGGGGTGGCCAATGGGCGATTTGAGATTGGTTTAACGATCGATTTTCTGGCCCATGCACGGGCGGAGGAAGATCTGACATTTGTTTATGGCACACCGGTTATGGTCACCTCAGCGCGGATAGGTATTCTGACGGGTGGGAACGCACCGGCAGCTGCCCGCCAGTTTGTTGATTTTGTGGTTTCTGATGCGGGCCAAAGGTTGTTGATGACACCAGACATTGCGCGCACGCCACATTCCGCCAGTATCCGGGCGGAAGCCACCGCCCCGTATCACCAAGTCCTGGAAGATGCGTTGACGTTGAATTGGTTGGAATATGATGCGGCTTTGGCCAGTGAAAGGTACTGGGCCGTGAACGCGCTGTTTGATGCCTTTGTGTTTGAAGTGTTTGAGACGCGCCGTGAGGCTTGGCGCAGGCTGCGTGTTTTGGAAGCGCAACACGATGCCCCGACTGTGGAGATGAATGACATTCAACGTCTTTTGACTTCCCTGCCGATTGGCGAGGACGATGTTGGCAACGAAGGGCGGGCCACCAATGGCAATGCTTTTGCCACTTTGTCAGACCGCCAAGAAGCCAGCTTGCAAGTTTGGCGCGGGGCGTCACGCGACATTTTGCATGAGGCAGACGTGTTGTTACGGGTATTGGAGCGGCGTGCGGCACGAGACGTGGTGCGCGACTGATGCGGGCTGTTTTCCCCAAACGCCCCCGCGCGTCAGTCTGGAACCGATTGTTGCTCAGCATTTCAGGAATCATCCTGATCGTGTGGCTGGTGCTGGCAGTCTCAATTGTGTTCTTCCTGAAAGCCCAGCGCGACTATGCCGCCATCGCGTCGGAACAAATCCCCGCATTGGCGGCAGTGAGCGCTTTGGCCGAACACTCCGCTCAACTGTCCACCATGGCCACGCAGATTGTGGGGCAAAGCACAGATGCGAGCACCAGTGACGAATTCCTGGACATCAAAAGTGCGCTGATAAGCAGCCTCGATGCCATCACCAAAACCAGCGAAACCAATGACGCTGCCGAGGTTGTCACCCATGTCACAGACGAGTTGAGCCATATTCAGGCGCTGCAAACGGCGATTTCGCGGGCAGAGCACCAAATGGGTACGCAGTTGAACGCGCTGCGGTGGCTCAATGCCGATGTTCAGGACGAAGTGGATCCACTTCTGAGTGACTTTTCCTTCAACATCTCGCTGGCGATGAGCAGCATCGTCAACAGCGCGGATGCCAGTTTCCGAGCACGTCAGGCGACTTTGATCGAAGAAGAGGCCCGCCAGAGGGACACAGTCCGGCGACTGGGGGATGGCACAGCCAATGCCGCGACACTGGTGTTTCAGGCCGCGGTTGCCGAAAGCCTGCCACGGCTGCAGCAACTGCGTGGTTTGACAGATGATGCGCTGGTGCGCATGTCGCTGTTGCAACAACAATTACCCCACAAACCGGAACTCGCCACTTTGCGCCAATCGGTGGACGCGTTGGTTCCGGTGGCCACCAGCAAGGCAGGCATTTTCAGCCTGCGCCGTGGCTGGCTTGAGGGGCAGGCACAAGTCCTGACCAGCCTGACCTCGTTGCAAGCCGACCTTAGCAAACTGCAATCAACCCTGTCTGCCGCAGGCGCAGAACAGCGGGCGCGCATTCTGGATGACACAGATCGTGCGCGCCGGGCGTCTGCGGTGGCGATCCGTTGGCTGGTTGGTTTGACCATATTGGCCGCTTTTGTTGGGGTGGGCGTTTTGTTTGGCTATGTGCGCAGCGGCATTGTGCGCCCGCTGCGGCAAATGACCAAAAAACTCAGCGACATTGCGCAGGGTCAGAATTTAAAATTGCCACCAAACAAAGAAGACGACGAGATTGTGCAACTCTCGGTGGCCATATCCGAATTTGAACGCTCCATTGAAACACGCGACGCTGCGCTGGCGTCCCTTGAGAGCGAAGTTCAGGAACGCCGCCGCGCGGTGGAGACACTTAAGCAAACACAAATGGAATTGATCCAAGCCGGCAAAATGGCCGCGCTCGGGCAAATGTCGGCAGGTATTGCGCATGAGTTGAACCAACCGTTGGCGGCAATGCAACATCGGTTAAGCCTGCTGGAAGACTATGTGGCTGAGGGTGATGGCGAGATGGTCAAACGTCAAATGTCGCGTCTGGATGGGTTGATAGACCGTATGACTCGGACAATTTCATATCTGCGCAACTTTGCGCGGCGCTCCGAATTCAGTGAAGACCGCTTGCCTCTGGACGAAGTGGTGGCGGACTCGCTAGCGCTTTTAAAAGCGCGGGTGGCGCAAGAGGATGTCCAAGTGCACATTCAAAGCACATTGGCCGACACGAGCGTGATTGGAGACAAGATTCTGATCGAGCAAGTGCTGGTCAACATCCTGTCCAATGCGCTGGACGCCATCCAGCAGGCCGACCGTCCGGGACAGATCAACATCTCGGCCAAACGAGTGGGTGGCTCCGTCCAACTCTTCGTGCGCGACAACGGCGCTGGTTTTGACCTCATTCCAGCTTCAGACGCGTTGGACCCTTTTGTGACATCCAAAGAGGTAGGAAAGGGTCTGGGACTTGGCCTTTCGATCTCCTACAACATCATGAAAGACTTAAACGGCGATCTGCGGCTGACCCCAAATGAGGATGCTCCCGGGGCCACAGCAACGCTTGTTTTACGCGGAGGGGATTAACAAAATGCAGGCGCAGATATTCCTTGTGGATGACGACGATGACCTGCGCGAAGCTGTGTTAGACACATTTCACAAACACAAGATATCGGCTCGTGGGTTTGCGCGTGCGGCCGACGCGCTTGAAGCGCTTGATCCGGAATGGCGAGGCGTTGTCCTCAGTGATATTCGCATGCCTGGTATGGATGGCCTGGCCTTTCAGCAAGAGGTCAAGCGACTGGCCCCAGACGTGCCAGTGATTTTATTCACGGGGCACGGAGATGTCCCGGTCGCGGTTCAAGCCATGCGCAATGGCGCCTTTGAGTTTCTGGAGAAACCGGTCCATCCGGATCATTTGCATCAGGTGGTTCTGCGGGCGCTTAAAATGCGCAGCCTGCAGGTCGAATTGACCAATCTCCAACACAAAGCCCGGGCCACGCTGCCTTTGGAAGAACGGCTGGTTGGCCGGTCTAGCGCCATGCGGTTTGTGCGGCGCGACATTCAGGCCGTGGCCCCATTACAGGTAGACGTCTTGATTTGGGGGCAAGACGGCACCGGTAAAACCGCCGCCGCGCGGGCGATTCATGACCTGTCCCCAAACGCGGCTGGAAAATTTGTTGTTTTCAACTGCTCCGCCGTATCACCGGACACAATCGAACGCACGCTGTTTGACGAAGGCGGCGCAGTGGCCCGCGCATTCGGGGGCACATTGCATCTGCAAGACATTGAAGCCCTCTCCGATCAATTGCAGGCGCAGATTTTGCGCATTTTTGACAGTGTTGATGCGCCACGTGTGGTGGCCTCGGTCAGTCAAAAGCCAGAAGAGCTGCTAGCTGAGGGCATGCTGCGCAGCGACCTGCTGTATCGGATCAATGTGGCACAGATTGAGTTGCCGCCGCTTAAAGAACGGGGGCGTGATGTGTTTGTCCTGTTGGATCATTTTATCCAGCGTGCTGCCGCCCGCCATGGCAAATCGCAGAAAGCGTTGCCGGTCCCGGATCTGGACGCGCTGGGAAAATACACCTGGCCGGGCAATGTGCGGGAACTGCGCAATGTGGCGGAGAAACTGGTGGTTGGACTGACCATACGATTGGACGAACGGGTGACAGCGCAAATCACCGAGACCTATGACGATGCAATGCTGCGCCACGAACGGGAACTGCTGAGCAGCGCGTTGATTCAGAGTGGTGGGCGCAAGGCGGCAGCGGCCGATCTGCTCGGCATCCCCCGCAAGCGATTGTATCTGCGCCTGAAGCACTGCGGCATCGAAGAGTGATCGGTCAAATGTGACACAAATGAGCGTGTCAAAACTGACCCAAATTCTCAATCAAACCCGTTTCAAAATCACCGATTGAGCCTGTTATTATTGGATCGTTAGGGTTTGGCCATCGATGGGCTATACTTGTGTTGCCCATCAATGGGAGGAAAATATGAAACAAACTTTTCGCGCATCTGTGGCCGCTCTGGCCCTGAGCTCTGCATCCGCAGCTTTGGCGGCCGACACAGTGGTTGTGGTCACCTCATTCCCCAACTCGATGACCGGCCCGATTGAGGCAGCTTTTGAAGCGGCCAATCCCGGCATCGACCTGGAGATCCTGAACAAAAAAACGTCCGCTGGTGTAAAATACATTCAAGAGATTTCGGACGCCAACACGGCGGACATCTTCTGGGCTTCGGCTCCAGATGCATTTGAGGTGCTCAAGGGCGACGACCTATTGGCCTCGGTTGAGATCAGCTCAGACGGCATTCCTGAAAAAATCGGCGCTTACCCGATGAACGACCCGGATGGCAAATACTTTGGTTTTGCCGCTGCGGGTTACGGCATCATGTGGAACGAGCGCTATTTGAAAGCAAAGAAGCTTGAGCCGGCCAAAAACTGGGCGGAATTGAAAGACGCCGTATACCATGGCCACGTTGGCATGTCTGCGCCGTCGCGCTCCGGCACCACGCACCTGACCGTTGAAACGGTTTTGCAGGGTGAAGGCTGGGACAAAGGCTGGGCGGAATGGAAATGGATCGGCGGCAACTTCTCCACCGTGACCGAGCGCTCCTTTGGCGTGCCAGACGGCGTGAACACCGGCAACTTTGGCCTTGGTATTGTGATCGACTTCTTTGGTTTTAGCTCCAAAGCCTCCGGTTTCCCTGTCGACTTCGCGTATCCTGAGGTCACTGCCTTGGTACCAGCCAACATCGCTGTGGTGAAAAATGCCCCAAATGAAGCGGCTGCCAAAACTTTTGTGGAATACCTGCTGACGCCAGCTGGTCAGGAAGTGCTTCTGGACCCAGCGATCATGCGGTTGCCCATCAACCCAGCGACTTACACAAATGCGCCAGAAGGCTTCCCAAACCCGTTTGAAGATGGCTCTATTGGCGCAGCAGTAAAGTTCGACGTGGCCAAATCCGGTGCGCGTTACAACCTCGTGAATTCGATGTTTGACGTGATGATCACCTACCGCTTGGATGATCTGCGCGCCGCCGTGGGCGCTGTACAAGCGGCAGAAGCCAAACATGCCGGTGGGGACAACGCTGAAGCCAAGGCGCTGATCGCAGAGGCCCGTGCCCTGATCGACGCCAACCCAATTGACGAAGCCAAATCAATGGACGCAGAGTTCGCTGGCATCTTCACCAAGAAGCGCAAGAAAGCCTCCGATACGGTTGGCGAGCGTCAGGCCGAAGTTGAACAGCGTTGGGACGCTATGGTGGTTGAAAATTACCGCAAAGCCAAAGAGCTGGCTGACCAAGCCGCCGCTCTGTAACGGCACCTCCCGAGGCGGCTTGTGCCGCCTCGCCCCCCCGCTTTGGTGCAGGTCACTCCCCGGCACCAAAGCCACCCTTCCTCTAAATTCTCGGGTACTTTCCCATGTCGAATGCCTCGCCGCACAACACCGGCGGTCCGTCTCTGCTTGACCGTCTCCCGGCGTCGATCTTTCCGCGCGTCACCGGCCTTCATGCCGCCGCGCTGATCATTGCCATCCTTTTGATCGGTCTGCTGATCATCCCCGTCTTTCAGGTGATCTACGTCGCCTTTCTCGATCCCAACACCGGCGCACTGACGCTGCAAAACTTTGTGGATTTCTTCCGCACCTCGCTGTTCCGCGAAAGCTTCTGGAACTCGTTTTACGTCTCCGCCATGTCTGTGGTGTTTGCCACTGTCATTGCGCTGCCGCTGGCCTATATCACCACCCGCTTCAACTTTGCCGGATCCGTGGTGATCCAAAGTTTGGGTTTCATCCCATTGATCATGCCGCCCTTTGTGGGCGCCGTGGCGATGCAGTTGATTTTTGGCCGCAACGGTACGCTCAACCTGCTCATAGAAGAGAAGTTTGGCGTCAACATCCCCTTCATGGAAGGGCTCAACGGGGTGATCCTTGTTCAGTCGATCCACTACTTCCCGTTTATCCTGATCAACCTGTCGACCAGCCTGCGCAACATCGACCGCTCTATGGAAGAAGCCGCACAAAACCTTGGCTCCCAAGGCATGCGCCTGTTCCGCCGGATTGTGTTCCCGCTGGCCATGCCGGGTTATGTGGCGGGTGCCGCGCTGGTGTTCATCAAAGTGTTTGACGATCTCGGAACACCGCTGCTGCTCAACGTGAACAACATGCTTGCGCCACAGGCTTTCCTGCGGATCAGCTCGATTGGGATCAGCGACCCTATGGGCTATGTGATCAGCTTTATCCTTGTGGCCTTCTCGATCTTCTCGCTCTGGGCGTCCTTCCTTGTGATGCGCGGCAAAGACTATTCCACGGTGCAAAAAGGTGGCGGCGGTCTGTCTCGACGTGACCTGCGCACCGGGGAGAAGATTGCCGCCTATGCGGTTGTGGCGTTTATCCTCATTTTGGTGCTCAGCCCACACATCGGTCTGACCCTGCTCAGCTTTGCCACCATCTGGAGTTTTGCACCGCTGCCAGACGGATTCACGCTGCAGAACTACGTCGTGATGTGGGAGAACTCGAAGCAGTTCATCACCAACACGGTGATCTATGCCGGCATCGCGGCCGTCCTCGACGTGATCATTGGCACAGCCATTGCTTATATCGTGATCCGGACCGGCATCTGGGGCCGTAAGTCTCTGGACTACCTCGCGACCGCCGCTTTGGCTGTGCCGGGTGTGGTTCTGGGTATTGGTTACCTGCGCGTGTTCCACTCCATCGACATCCCGTTCACCGACAAACCGATGGCCAGCTGGTGGGTGATCATTGCACTGGCCTTGATGATCCGCCGCCTGCCTTACGCACTGCGGGCCTGTACCGCCGCCTTGCAACAGGTGTCACAGGCGCTGGAAGAAGCTGCGGAAAGCCTTGGCGCAACCAAAGGGTCCACCATTCGCCGAATTGTGATCCCGCTGATGTCAGGCGGCATTCTGGCGGGGTTTGTGACCTCCTTTGCCACTGCGGCTGTGGAACTCTCAGCCACCATCATGCTGGTGAGCTCAGAAAGTGACGCGCCGCTGGCCTATGGCATCTACCTCTTCATGCAAACGCCGTCTGGACGTGGTGCTGGCGCAGCCCTTGGTGTGGTTGCTGTCATCATCGTCGGCCTCGGCACCTTCCTGTCGCAGCTGATGATTGAGCGCGACAAAAAATTCAAATCCACGGATCAGTCGCACTAAGCGTGCGGGAGTATAGAACTATGACAAATCAAATGGTCGGAATTGAAATCAACGATCTGCACCTCTCCTTTGGCGAAACCGAGGTGTTGACCGGGGTGAACCTCGACATTCAACCGGGCGAGTTCTTCGCCTTCCTCGGGCCCTCTGGCTCAGGTAAATCGACGCTCTTGCGCTCCATCGCGGGGTTTGGGCCAACACCGCAAGGCAGCATCCACATTGGTGGGCGAGATGTGGTCAGCCTGCCGCCGTGGAAACGCAATGTGGGTATGGTGTTCCAGTCTTACGCGCTGTGGCCACATATGTCGGTGCGGGACAACGTCGGCTTTGGTCTCAGAGAACGCAAAATGCCTGCATCGGAGATTGCGCCACGGGTAGACGCCGCGCTGGAACTTGTGGGATTGAGCCATCTGGCGGACCGCATGCCCAACCAGCTGTCTGGTGGGCAACAGCAGCGGATCGCTTTGGCCCGCACTGTGGTTGTGGAACCTGAGGTGCTGCTGTTGGACGAACCACTGTCCAACCTGGACGCCAGCCTGCGGGTGCAAATGCGCCGCGAATTGCTGGCTTTGCAGCGCAAGCTGGGCCTGACCACCATCTTTGTGACCCACGATCAGGAAGAGGCGAACACCACTGCAGATCGCATGGCGGTTTTGGACAAAGGGGTGATCCAACAGATCGGCACACCTCAGGTGCTGTATGACACGCCGGAAAACCTGTTTGTGGCTGAGTTTCTGGGCACCGCCAATATCCTCGGTGGACAAGTGGAAAGTAATGGAGGTGCCAAACGTTTCCGCACCAGCGCCGGCGATGTGCTGCCTCTCAGTGACGGTCACGAGGGTGCAGGTTCCATTGTTCTGCGCCCACAGAACATGCAGATCGTGGATCAGGCGGGGGCAGACACCCTGCCCGGCACCATTTTGCACCGAGAGTTCATGGGCAGCCAGGTTCGCTACATTGTGCGTACGTCAGGTACAGAGATGATTGTCGATCAGTTCCACCATGTTGGGCATGACTGGCGCGACACTGGCAGCGACGTACATCTGAAGGTCAACACCAATGAAGCGGTGATTGTTGCCTCATGAGCTTTAGCTACACCGGCCCCCGCCTGCTTCTGTTGCGTCACGGCGAAACGGAATGGAACCGGCAGGGCCGGCTTCAGGGGCGCAAAAACTCACCCCTCACGGACCTGGGGCGGGCGCAGGCCCGCCAACAGGGAACGATCCTGAAACAAATCAACGGCATTGAGCGCTTTGATGCGGTGTGCAGCCCGCTTGGCCGCGCCCAAGAAACCGCGCGGATTGCGCTTGGCTCGGTTGGCAAACTGCCCCGGCTTGACCCTTTGGTGGCAGAGATCAATGCGGGGGATTGGGAAGGCAAAACCTACCGGGAAATCGTGGGGTCCGACGACGCCTTTGAAGACAGCGAGTTGATGCGGCTCTTCCTGACGGCACCAGGCGGTGAAGGCTATGACATCCTGCGCGACCGATGTGAGACATTTCTAAGTGGATTGGAGCGCCCAACCATCCTTGTGTCTCATTCCGTGACCCTTTGCATGATCCGCGGTCTTATTCGTGGCCTTCTACAAAAAGACATAGAGGCTTTGGATCGCCCCCAGGGGGCTGTATACGACGTTGTGGCGGGTCAAGAGACCTTGTTCACGCTGCATTGAAGCGATGGATGCGTCCGAGTTTCTGATTTTTTGAAGCGGCTCATTCTGCAAAGAGGGTTACTCTTGGGCCGGTGCGCTGGCCACAACCCAAATGGATTGTGACAGCATACCTTGAGGGACGGCGCAGATTCGGCGCGAATCCAACTTTAGACAGCTTGGGCCAAGACAGCTTGCCGCATCTTATCTTCTTCCACCAAAGGCGCAGCAAACGCTGGGTGCGCCTTCCCCCGACGGTAATACGCCGCCAGTTTTGGCCATTTGGCTGCGTCGATTTCATAGCCGCCATATTCTGCGTTGATGAATGGGGACAGAAGGCTGATATCTGCAATGCCCAACTCGCCAAACAAGAAGCCAGCCTCAGGAACCTGACGTTCAAGGTAGTCCAGAATGGGGGGCATTGTCTTCGAAATGGCCTCATCAACGGCCGCATGATCGGTTGGACGTTTGTAATAGTACGGGTTGGCCATCAATTGCATAAAAATTGTTCCGCAAGGTGGAAACACGACGGAGCCGCCGTATTCTGTGAACCACCGACTCCGCGCCCGGTCTCGTGGGTTGGCAGGCATCAATTTGGACTTTGGAAATTTCTCCTCAAGGTATTCCATGATAACGGCGGAGTCCGAGACGGCGAAGTCGCCGTCCTCAAACGCGGGGATCAGGCCGCGTGGGCTGATCTCCAAAAACTCCGGGGTATCCGTGCCGGGTGCCACCGGTACGTTTGTAAACGCGATGCCTTTGGCATTTAACGCAACAATCACCTTGCGCACGTTGGGTGACATGATCAGACCGTGAACTTTCATTTTTGAGATCCTTTTCAAATGGGGCCATTATTGGGGGGAAGCGAATGTGCGGTTTTACCGAGCTGCCTCTGACAGGCAGGTCTCCGCATGTAGAGGGTCGGGCACACGCGCGGCGCGGGTCGGATTGCAAGCAAACAAATGACAGAAATTGCGCAATCGGTTGTCCATGCTGAGATGGGTGATTTTCATCTATGTCCTCTAACCTTTGCCTTGGGAACCGTGCTGATCTCGAAGTCTTGCACTCCAAGTTAGGGGGTGACAGCCCCCTACATAAGCGCCATTTTGGGCGAAAAGGGTCCGATTCAGACATGTCAAATGCAAAAAGAGTTGTCATACTCGCTGCGGAGAATTGTGTGCTGTCATCCATCGCCTCGCCGATGGACATGTTCCTGCAGGCCGGTGTGTTGTGGAACGTCGCAATGGGGGAGCGCCCAACTCCCCTGTTTGAAGTTGAGATTGTCACCGCTGACGGAAAACCCGTAACCGCAATCAATCAGTTTCCTGTTGTCCCAAGCCGCGCCATGCATGACGTTGATGTGCCCGATTTGGTCATTGTGCCTTCGCAGGGTTTTTTCTTTGATCCCAACGCACGCGATCATCAGGACCGCGTGGACTGGCTGATAGACACGCATAAAAACGGCGCGGATCTTGCCAGTGTCTGCGCCGGGGCCTTTACCCTCGCGTCCACCGGGCTGCTCAACGGAAAAACAGCAACAACCCACTGGAGCATGGCAAACCAATTCAAGAAACAATTTCCTGAAGTTGATCTGCGTACGGATTTGTTGGTGACCGATGAGGAACACTTGTTTTGCGGCGGGGGCATTTCAGCGGAGCTCAACCTCTCGCTGTATCTGATCGAGAAATACGTTGGTCGCGAGGTTGCTTTGCAAAGTGCGCGCTGCACCTTGGTGGATCTGGACTGCATCACCCAGTCGCCCTTCGCGGTTTTTACACCAGAGAAAAACCATAGTGACAAGCTGATCCTTGACGCGCAGGAGCACATCGACAGGCACTTTCAGAACGACGTGGATGTGGAAGCTATCGCCGACCATTCAGGCTTGAGTGTGCGCCAATTCAATCGGCGTTTCAAAGCCGCCACAGGAGAGACGTTCATCGGGTATCTTCAACTTGTCAGAATAGAGGCCGCCAAAGCCGATCTGATCAACACGTCTCACCCGTTTGAGGAAATCTCGATCAAATCCGGATACGAGAACATCAGCTTTTTCAGGCGGTTGTTTAAGAAAAATACCAGCATCACTCCCGCCGAATATCGGCGCCGGTTCGGAAACAGGTGATGTCATGGCAATTACATCATTTGACTAGGTGAACGGCTTTTGATGTTGCCCTCCAAACAATGTGCCAACGCGCGGAGGGTTTCCGCAAGCACGGCACCAAACATTTCCCTCTGCCGCAGCCGGTTATTAACTGCTACGCACCGGCCATGAGAGAAACCGTCACGTTCCAGTTGCTCGACTACCCAGGCTCGCAGAAGTCCGCCTTATGGGGTTTCAAAGATCTGCTGGAGTGTGCCAACAGTCTTGCTCAATCCTCAGATCGCCTCTTGTTTCAGGCCGACATCTGCCAAACACCTCAAGCTTACCCCAGCGTTGTGGTCCTACCGCCTGCGCTGTCTCTTGACCCACCGGAACTGCCCTCCGCGTGGCGGGCCCAGTTGATCTCTCAGCACAAAGCAGGATCAGTCATGGCATCTGTCTGTTCCGGCGCTTTTTTGTTGGCAGAAGCTGGTCTGCTTGATGACCGCCGGGTCACAACCCATTGGCGTCATGCCAACACGTTTCGGCAAAAATACCCCAAGTCGGTGATCGACACAGACCCGTTGCTGGTCGACATAGGCGATATTGTAACCGCAGGTGGCGTCATGGCTTGGACAGATCTTGCGCTGCATATGGTTCAACGGTTCGGCAGTCGCATGCTGATGATGGACGTTGCGCGGATGTTTGTTCTGGACCCACCTGACCGTGCGCAAAGCTACTACGCATCGTTTATCCCCGATACGAAACACTCCGACACGCAGATCGCCGGGGTGCAGGCCTTGCTTCAAAACACCTCTGGCGGAACACATTCGATTGCGTCACTGGCGCAAAGCGCGGGCATGTCCGAACGCAGCTTTCTGCGACGGTTCAAACAGGCCACAGGTTTAACGCCGGTGACCTACATTCAGAGTTTACGGGTCGAGTTAGCCCGGTCGCGGCTGGAGCTGACACGAGACAGCTTCGAACGGATCAGCTGGGATGTTGGGTATGCGGACGCGACGGCTTTCCGGCGGGTGTTCCGGCGGATCGTCGGGTTGAGTCCGTCAGCATATCGGCGCCGGTTTGGGCCCAGCACTTAGGCCTCAAACCTTTGGTCTGCGCAGATACAACACCATCAACACCGCCCAAATGCCTGCAAACAGGGCGGTCTGAGCCCAATATGGCCATGTCGATTGCCCGTCCTGCATCACCGACGCCAAGCCTTCAGACAGGTTTACGGAGGCAAGCCCCAGCACGGTAACTGCCAGCACGGCAAGCGCCACTGGCACTGTTTTGATGTCCCGGGACGCGGCGTAGAACAGGCCGACATAGCTGAGCACGGCGAAAGAAATAATCTTGTCCTGATACGCATAAAAAGGCGTGTCAAAATACACAAAAAGAAGCGGAACCTTAATGCCAAAGAAATGGGCGATAGACATGGCGATGAAGTAGGCGATGCAGACCAGAAAGCCGAAGCGCAGTAATTGCGGCATGTTGAGTTCCTCAGTTGATTTCCGAGGCCAGAGTGCCGGAAACAAAGAGGTGATGTCAGGGGCGATGTGGCCACCCTTCGGGGCAATCCCGCCACGAGCTTTGGAGACGTCGTTTTCTGCGGAGTTTCGGCGTATCCCAGCGTACCGCTCGGCGCGCGCGAGGTAGATCAACCCTCGCACAATCTCTGCCGAGAAGACTTACTGGACTTCCTCATGTGACGCGCGAAAAGAGTAACGTCGATTTCCGTCGCGATAAAAGTCGCTCCCAGATTTCGACACTCAGTTTGCAGCGATGCGTCCAACGTCAAAATCCCAGCGGCCTTCCCCGCAGCGACAATGCGACGGGTCGCGTCCAACACCGCATCTTTGACCTCTGCGTGCCCAGGTTTCCCGATAAACCCCATGTCCGCGGCGAGATCCGATGGTCCTACAAACACACCGTCGATGCCGTCAACAACGAGGATTTCGTCCAACGCAGCCATGCCTTTGCGGTTCTCCACCTGCGCCAACAAACAAATCTCCTCGCGAGCCGTCGTTAAGTAGTCACCGATCGCCGCAAAGTCAGATGCCCGTGCCAAGGCCGAGCCAACGCCGCGCACGCCATGGGGCGGATAGGTAACTGCTTCCACCAGTTCCTGCGCTTGCGCACCGCTTTCTACCATGGGGATCAGTAAGGTTTGAGCGCCTGCGTCCAAAAGCTGCTTGATGATCCAAGTTTCACCAATCGGGGGGCGCACAACAGCATGACTGTCTCGTCCGGCGATAACCTGAAGCTGCGCTGTGATTGAGCGCAGGTCATTTGGCGCATGCTCGCCGTCAATCAACAGCCAGTCAAAACCCGCTCCGGCGCTGATTTCCGCAATGTAAGGATCGGCAAGCCCAAGCCAGCAGCCCAGTTGCAACTCGCCTTTAGCAATCGCGGATTTGAATGGGTTGTGCGGTGCAGGCATGGGATTTCCTTTAGTCAAAGGCGATGTCGACCGCGCCGAAAGCGCCGAAGTCAGCGTGGATTTCCGTGCCCGAGGGGCATTCGACCGGTCGAATAAAGCTGCCGGAGAGGATGATTTGGCCAGGCTTGATGATCTGGCCATATTGCGCCATCCGACGCGCAAGCCAAACAACGCTCTCCACTGGGTCGTTCAGCACACCTGCGCCAAGGCCTGTTTCCTCAACCTCACCATTGCGGGAGGTGATCGCCCCAACCCAACGTAGATCGAAAGCCTCAACCGCATACTGCTGAGGCCCCAACACAACACCGGCATTGGCAGCGTTGTCGCTGATTGTATCAAGTACTGAGCGCGTTTGGCCCGTTTCAGGGTCAACCCGCAAGATGCGCGTGTCGAGGATCTCAATAGAGGGTGCCACATAATCGGTCGCAGCAAGCACTTCTTCGCGTGTGACATCCGCGCCACCGATGCCTGTTTTCATCACAAAGGCGATTTCAGCTTCAATACGCGGTTGAATGAACCTGCCCTTTGGCACTGTCGCGCCGTGAGCAAACACCATATCATCAAACAGGATGCCGCTATCCGGAATGTCGATGTTGAGCGCATATTGCATGGCTTTGGACGTCAAGCCGATCTTCCAACCTACCGCCTTCTGCCCAGCGGCCAGTTTCGCTTGGGAAATCGCATTTTGGATCGCATAGGCGTCATCCATATCCATATCAGGATGGCGTTTGCTTAGCAGATCAATTTGGTGCCCTGCCTTCTCTGCCCGCAACAAGTCAGCAGCAGCGGCCTTGTGACATTCCGGCGTCATTGGGCTTCATCCTCAATGGTGTTTCGCAAGGTGCCGATCCCGTTCACTTCAATCTCCACCACATCCCCAGGCTTCAGGAACTGCGGCGGATCAAGCCGCGCGCCGGATCCCGTTGGCGTTCCCGTGACAATGATATCGCCAGGCTCAAGCGTCATGAAGGTCGATATATATTCGATCTCCCGCCGGATCGGGTGCATCATACGTGCCAAGACATCATCCTGACGCACCTCCCCATTCACACGCGTGATGATACGGGCGTCATCCAACTGAGCGGCATCGGTAAAGGGCACAAGCCAGGGGCCAATGGCACCTGATCGGTCCCAGTTCTTGCCTTGCGTGACGTTGAATTTCGCATGCCGCACCCAATCGCGAATGGTACCTTCGTTGCACAGCGTCAAGGCGGCGATATGATCATAGGCATCGGCTTGCGTAATCCGGCGGCCCTTTTTGCCGATCACAATCGCAACTTCACCTTCATAATCCAATTGCGGGCTTTCCGGCGGTCGGATCAAAGGCTGATTGTGGCCGGTAAATCCCGAAGCAAACCGCGGGAACAAAGACATGTATTTGGGTTGTTCCGAGCCGTCTTTGTATTCGGCGTTGCGATCCGGAAAGTTGACCCCAACACAAAGGATGCGACGCGCGTTGGGCAGCACCATCTCATACACAAAGTCCGTATGTGTCACTGCCTTGCCCGCGGCAGCGGCTTCAAGCGCAGCAAGGCCATCATTCTGAACCGCATCCAAAAGCGTCAGCCATTGCGGGAAGTCACTGCTCAGGGCAATCATGCCTGCATCAGTCACGGCTCCATAAAAGACGCTTCCATCGGCACGATACGTTGCAAACTTCATTTGATTTGCCCCCAAACATCTTGGATGACCGCGCAAACAGCCATCACATCGTCTCGTGTTGTGTCGAACTGGCCTACCTGAACTCGAATGATCTTGCGGCCTCCAAAAGCCCCTTGTGTCAGATAGATGCGGCCATCGGCGTTCAGCGCATCAACCAAACGTTGCTGGGCTGCATCATCACCCGGGCAGCGAAAGGAAAACAGGCTGAGGATCGGGTCAGTAGCAATCTCAAACCCATCCATGGCACTGATTTTGCCACACAGTTCTTCGGCCCAGGCAACATGGTTCCGAATACGCTCTTGCAAACCTTCCAATCCATAAGACCGGATCAAGAACCAGAGTTTCAATGCCCGAAAGCGTCGACCAAGCGGGATGGTCCATTCGGAATAGTTGGTCAGGGCTTCCCCGGTGGTTTTCAAATACTCCGGTTCAATCTTGAGCGTATCAAGTTGCGGTCCCGCATCCCGAAGGAATTGAACCGAGCAATCAAACTGAGCCCCCAACCATTTGTGGGGATTGAAAACAATACTGTCAAAGCCATCTACATCTTCCCAGAAATCGTCGCGAATTTCTGGACAGATCATGGCGGACCCTGCCCACGCGGCGTCGAGATGGGTATAAAGATCGTATTGCCGTGCCAGTTCCAGAACCGGGCCCAAAGTATCACACGCCCCGACGCCGGTTCCGCCAGTGATTGCGACCACCCCCGCGGGTGTGTGACCGGCGGCAATGTCGTCTTTGATTGCCGCCTCAAGCGCGCGGCTGTCCATGCCATATCGGGCGCCGACGCCGGGGATTTTGACGAGGTTTTCCTGCCCGATCCCCGACACCCAACAAGCGCGATCAATCGAGGAGTGCACCTGATCAGAGCAATAGATTCGCAAATTGCCTTTGCCATTCAAACCGTCTCGATTGCCGGTAAACCCAGTGGCACGTTCTCGCATGGTCAGGACCGCAGACAGCGTTGCAGATGATGCGCTGTCCTGAATGACACCCGTGTAAGGTTGCGGCAAACCCAAGGCCTGACGCAACCAATCAATCATGACACCTTCGACCTCCGTGGCGGCGGGCGAGGTCTGCCACAACATACATTGTGCGGCCATTGTGTTGACCAGCTGCTCAGCCAGAATGGACGGCGGTGCGGCGTTGGCAGGGAAATATGCAAAAAAACGTGGATGCTGCCAGTGGGTCATGCCCGGCATCACAATGTCTTCGAAATCCTTGAGGATGACCGACATGTCTTCGCCTTTGGTGGGCGGCACTGGGGCGAGCTGTGCAGAGATTTCACCCGGTTGAGTTTGCGCCCGCACCGGTCTGTCGCGCAACGTCTTATGATACTGTGCACCCCAATCGGCGATGTGTTTGCTCCAATTGGCAAAGTCGTCCCAGTTCATGCGCCACTCCCAGACGTTAATGTCGATCTCTGTATGCCTGTTCGCTTGGTAACCTTTGGCACCCTATCGCGATGTGGCGCTGCGCCGGTCATGGCGCAATTATCGGGCTGGCCTTCATGTCGGACTCCTTGGTGTCGACTCCCACAAAGGTTGTGCCATGCTTAAACCAACTTTCAGGTGCGGCCGCCCCCCATAAGGTTTGGCGCTGCGGGTCTTTCAAGTCCCATTTGATCGGTTCAAGATCTGGGTCAACGGTCTGATAATCGGAACAATAGATCTCAATCCGGTGGCCGTCGGGATCCAGAATATACAGAAAAAACGCATTCGAAATCCCGTGACGTCCGGGACCACGTTCAATATTATCAACATAGCCGGTGGTCGACATCAGATCGAGCAGATCAATGATGTTGAGCGGTGTTGGCACCCAAAACGCCACATGATGCATGCGAGGCCCGGTTCCGTTGGTGAAGGCCATGTCATGCACCCCGCCTTTGCGATGCAACCAAGCCGCCCAAAGCCGTTTGCTGTCTTCATCTTCGGTGTATTCCGTCACCCGGAACCCGAAGTCGGAATAGAATGCGGCAGAGGCATCCACGTCATGACTGAAGCAGTTAAAGTGATCGATACGCAAAGGTTTGACACCACGGTAGAGCGCATACTTCTGATGGATCGGCTCAAGCCGGTCCATCTTGTGATAAAATTCCAACGGAATGCCAATGTTGTCCGACGTCAACAACGTCCTGCCTTGATACGGTCTTTCGACCCAGGATGTCGGCCGCCCTTTGGCTTTGAAGAAGACCTCTGCGCGGTCCAGGTCGTCTTCGTCAAACGTTTTAAACCCCATCACCTCAACCGTACCGGGCTGATCCGATTTTTGAAGGATCACACAATGGTGACCGCGTTCTTCCATAGCGCGCAGGTAGATGTGGCTTTCGCTCTCATCCGACACCTGCAGTCCAAGGATTTCGGTGTAGAACTTTTTCGACGCCATCAAGTCGTTGACGTTCAAACAGACATGGCTCAGGCGGATTGTGTTGAAGTCCGGATAAAGGTTTGGGGCTGGAACGGGCATCAAAGCCTCCTATTGGACTGGAAAGATGACATTGGTCTGGCCAGTGCCCGAGCTGGGAAAATACTCGGTTACGACTTCGCATTTCGCGTCGTATCGATCCCAGCCTAGCGCACCATAGAGCATCGCCGTGTCGTGCATCGAGCCTTCGCCACAGCAGTACTCGGCGTATTCGGGCAGCATCTTGAGGAAAGCTGCGTGATCCCCACGCTGCCACATATCCAGCACGTGCAAGTCCATTTGCCGGTTGAACTCGGAGCTGATCGTAAAAGTACCGTTGTTGGCGGCATAGTCTTTGTTTGGCCAGATTTTGTGCGACAGTGAGCCAGATGCGACCAAGAGAACCTTGCTGTCAGATGCCTCAACCGCCGCGCGGATGGCTTCACCAACAATGCGGCTTTCATCGTGGCCATGTACCGTGCACCAGGCGGCCACCGACACAACCTTCATATCATGGGCACGAGACATAAACCGCATTGGGACCAGCGTGCCATATTCCAATTCAAGCGAGTCGAGATGGTGCGCCAAAGTATGAGCGCCACGATCAGACGCCTCTTTGGCAATTGCATCTCCCAGTTCCGGATTGCCTGCATAGTCATAAGGCATATCCTGAATGAACTGCGGAAATTCATTTGACGTGAACAAGCCCCCAAACCGGCTGTTGGCATTGATATGAAAGCCTGCGTTGATCACCCAATGAGTGTCACAAATGACAATTGTGTCGGCCCCAAGCTCTTTTGCGCGACGGGCGATTTCAAAATGTCCATCGATAGCAGGCTGGCGAGCGCCTTTGACCGGCCCGTCCTGTTCGCTCATCAGCATGGTCGGCACATGTGTGCACTTTGCTGCCAGTACGATCTCGCCCATCACAACGCTCCCAGCTTGGTGATTTTGTGCTGCCCGGTGGCAAAACCGATGTGCTTTTGCTCCATGTAGAAGTCAAACGACCAGTCGCCGCCGTCACGGCCAATGCCGCTGGCCTTGACGCCTCCAAAGGGCGTCGGCAAGTGGCGCACGTTTTCTGAATTCACCCAGATCATGCCCGCCTCAAGCTTGTCAGTGAACCTAAGCGCGCGCGTCAGATCTTTGGTCCAAACGTATCCAGTCAAGCCATACGGAATGTCGTTGGCGATCTCCAACGCCTCTTCTTCCGTCGAGAACGGGATCGACGTCAGTACCGGACCAAAGATTTCCTCCTGCGCAATGCGCATTTGGTTGTTGGCCTGCGTGAAAAGCGTCGGGCGCACAAAGTAGCCCTCGTCCCCCACGGTGACACCACCGGCTGCAACCGTTGCACCATCTTCTTTGGCGATGTCAAAATAGCTCGTGACTTTGTTGAAATGCTCTTCGGTCACCAACGGACCGATTTCTGTAGCGGGATCAAGCGGGTGCCCCACCTTGATGTTGTTGACCCGCTCTATCAGCTTGGCCTCAAACGCATCGCGAATGGTGTCCTGCACCAGCAAGCGCGAGGAAGACGTGCAACGCTCACCGTTGATCGAATAAATCATGAAGATCGCTGCATCCAAGGCCCGATCCAAATCGGCATCGTCAAATACGATCACAGGATTTTTGCCGCCAAGTTCAAGGTGATTACGCTTAAGCGTGTCCGCTCCCTGCTTGGTAATCAAGCTGCCCGTGCGGCTTTCACCCACAAAAGCGATCGCCTTGATCTTAGGATTTTCGCACAGAGCCTTGCCCACCTCTTCGCCAAACCCGTTCACTGTATTTAATACACCTGGTGGCAAACCTGCCTCTTCGGCGATTTCCACAAGCAAGCGCGCAGTCAGCGGCGAAGCCTCTGCAGGTTTGTGAACCACAGTGCAGCCCGCGGCCAATGCTGGTGCGATTTTCCATGTCGAGAGCATGAAAGGTGTGTTCCACGGTGTAATCACCCCCACCGGGCCAATTGGCACACGCGTGGTGATGTTCATCAAGGTTGGTGATTTTAGGTGCTGGCCATCACGCGCCTGCACAACCTGATCAGCAAAATACCGGAAGTTTTCAGCCCCACGCAGCGCGGCTTTGGACATGAACTTATACGCTTGCCCAGTGTCCCAACATTCACAGAGCGCAATTTCCTCTGCACGCGCCTCGATGCCTTCTGCGATGCGGATCAGTATTTTCTTGCGCACCAAAGCTGGCATATCGCGCCATGCGGCAAAAGCAGCGTGAGCCGCATCTGCTGCGGCATCAATGTCACCTGCTGTCCCATGCGCAACGTCACAGATCAGAGTTTTGTCAACGGGTGACATGTTCTGAAACGTCCCTGCACTGCCCTCCACATCCAGACCTGCAATCCGGTTCTGGATACCTTCGGCGCGAAAGCGTGACAGAAACCCGTCCAGCTTTGCAATATTGTCATCAAGTATGCTCATGCTGAGGTCTCCAGATGGTCACGGACATTTCCGAATTTTGGTGAAAGATCGGCATCGATGTCGCGCATTTCGGCTGAAAGGGCGATGGAATGGGTTGCCATGGCCGGCGCGACAAACTCTCTGAGAGCCGCAAAAATGCGCTCAGCCGCGGCTTTCTTTACGTTCTCAGGCCGACCAGCCCGAAGCCGAATACTCAAGTCCAGGAACCCGTGTTTGGGGTTTCCGTCCGCCATTGCACAGTAATCTACACGCGTCGCGCGGACACGAATACCTGCTATCGGGAAGGTCTCGATCTGTGCCGCCGTTGCGCGGATCACCTCACATAAGGCCGCCATATCCACAACCTCTTCGAGGTTGGCAGAATAGTCGATCTGAAAATGTGGCATCAGCTCTCCTCTTACACATTTAATTGTCATGACAATTATTGTCTTGATAATTAATTTTGAGTTCGGTTGTCAACCGGCATATTGTTGTGCAAGTCACAGACATCGACACTTTTGAGGCCCAGACCATGAAACCGCTCCCATCAACCGCGCGCTCTCTGCCCATCGCTCTTATTCGTGCCCGCGAAGGTGTCATGCTCCCGATACGGGAGATGCTTTCAGAAACCGGGATCACCGAACAACAGTGGCGCATCTTGCGCGTTCTTTCGGAGTATGGCCGCACCGACAGCAAAACGGTTGCAGACCGATCCAGCCTTCTGTTTTCCAGCCTGACTCGCATCGCGGCCACGTTAAGAGAGAAAGAGTTGGTCACCCAAATCCGCGACGAAGAAGACCGCCGCCGTCAGTTCCTTGAGATCACACCTGCTGGCCAGCAAATCATTGACAATCACGCGTCTCAATCCACCCAGATTGTTGCGGGCTTCAAAGACACGCTTGGCGAGGAAAACTACGAGACCCTGCTGGACCTCCTCGCCATGCTTGATCCCGGTGCCAAACCTAAGTCCTGATCGTTCCGTCGGCGCACCAGCCATCAATCACCTCAAGCGCCTTGTCTGCAAAAGCGCCGTCATTGATGTGGCATGCAAAGCGATGTGTTTGAACGTTTGGTGGCAACGTAGTTTCAAGCTCATTCAGGAATGCTGCAAGCCCGTCGGGATTGTGCAAGTCCGCACCTTCCCTGTCCCATTCTCCCAACCCATGTTCCGGCAAAAGCAGTGTGACTGGCCCTTTGGCTGTTTTCAACTGTTCCGAATGCGCACGCGCGACTGCTTTGATTTCCTCCGCCTGCAGGACAATTGAGGTCAACAGGCGATTGTGTTCGTGGACCATGTGACTATCCCACTTTTCCGCCAATGGCTGCCACCCCACCACATCCACCAGATCATAACAGCCCGGCGCCACGATTTGAGGGGTGCCGTTTCGGCCAGCGCCGGTCAATCGATCCGCCCCAGCGGACAAGCTGGAGCCATTCACATGGTTGCCCAACTCCTGCGTGCAGAAATCAAACACGCAGGCAAACGCCCCCTGCGCGGCAAGACATTCAAAAGCACGCCCCCCCATGCCGGTTGCATGGAAAACGGCCACCTCAAAGCCCCGCGCTTCCAGTGCTGGTATCAGAGGAATGACGTATTTCAGCGCCGATGTCCCCAGAGACGTCATCCCAATCAAAGGCTTATCCGGATCCGGCCGCTGCACTGCGCGCGCGGCCCCCAAAACAGCCCCAGCCGCCTGAGACAGGGATGCTTTACAGATTGAGTTCAATCCATAGAGGCCACCCGCCCAAAGGATCATTTGTGCGTCAGCAGCCAATCGTTCTGAAGGAATGAGTGGTGAAAACGCCACCGTAGATACAATATACTTTGGCACGCCCAACGGCAGCGCCGAAGCCACATCAAGAGCAAGGTCCGTTCCCATTGTGCCGCCTAGCACAATCATGCCGTCAAACTCACCTTGCGCAAACAAACGCGCTGTCAAAAGGCTCGCGCCCTTCGCCATGATCTGCATGGCGTGGTTCTCATCCCCGCTGTCGATGGCTTTCTGAATGGAGCTGCCGCCCTCTTCGGCGACATCGTGCTTTGAGTAATTGGTGGGCTTGGACGGGTTCCCCAAGACGGAAACATCCATTGTGACCACGTGGCCACCCTGTTGTTGGATTACGCCAGAAAGAAAACTCAATTCGTCGTCTTTGGTGTCAAAAGTGCCGATCACCAGAATTGTCTTGATGGTCATTAGAGGCCCCTAAAGCTTGATCCAAGCGGTTTTCAGATTCACGTATTTGTCGATGGCGTGCAGCGACTTGTCAGACCCGTTGCCAGATTGCCCAACACCGCCCAACGGCACCGTCCCATCCGCCCCACCGTAAGTATTGATGTGCATGACGCCTGTGCGCACGGTTTTCACCATACGATGCGCACGGCCAAGATTTGCTGTCCACGCGGCACCGGCGAGGCCGTAAACTGTGGAATTGGCCAACGAGACGGCGTCCTCTTCCGTTTCAAACGGTGTGACACCTAAAACCGGCCCAAACACTTCTTTCTGCGCCAATGTCGCGTCTTGCGTGACGCCGGTGACAATGGTCGGCGCCATGTAAAACCCGCCCGTGTCCTGCAAAATCCGCGCCCCGCCAGTAACAACCTGCCCGCCTTCGGCGACGGCCGTTTCGACAAATCCAAGGTTCGCTTGCAGCTGGGTTTCCGAGTTCACCGCGCCGATCTGTGTCTCCACCTTCAGCGGATCACCAACACGCATCGCCTCCGCCGCTTTTATGACTTCTGCCACAAACTCATCATGGATTGGCGCCTCGACCAAAAGGCGCGAGCCCGCCACACAGACCTGGCCGGAGTTGCGGAAGATGCCCGCGGCGGCAACCTTTGCCGCTTCATCCAGATTGGGTGCATCAGCAAACACAATGTTGGGGGACTTCCCACCAAGCTCCAGATAGACGCGCTTCATGTTCGAACGCGCAGCATATTCCATCAACCGTCGCCCCGTCGTGCCAGACCCGGTGAAGACCAGCACATCCACGTCCATCGACAAGCCGAGAGTTTCGCCAACAACGCGACCTTCTCCGGTCACCGCATTTAACACACCAGGCGGCAACCCAGCTTCCAACGCCAGCTCTGCCATACGCATCAACGACAGCGATGCGGTTTCCGATGGCTTCAACACAACCGAATTGCCCATCGCAAGCGCGGGTCCAAGCTTCCATGCCCCGATCATCAAAGGAAAATTCCAGGGAATGATGGCCCCAACCACACCCACTGGTTCTTTATGGATCATGCCAAGCACATCGCCTGATGTCGGCGCGATCTCTCCGTAAATCTTGTCCAGCGCTTCGGCATAGTACCGGATGGTTGCAGCGGCTGATCCCGGCTCAGCTTTGAGCGCCATACTAATTTCCGTGCCATTGTCGCGCACGCCCAATACGGCCAGCTCCAGCGCGTTGGCTTCAATCAGATCTGCCCATTTGAGCAACACCTTTTTGCGTGCCACCGGCGCCTGCCCAGCCCAGCGCTCATCTTCAAACGCCGCACGCGCCGAGGCAATGGCGGCGTTCATATCTTCCGTGGTGCCAGCCGCCACCGTTGTCAGGACTTGCCCGTCTATCGGCGAGACAACGTCCATGGTGCCACCATCGGAGGCCGGCACAGCCTTGCCGTCAATCAGGTGGCGAGAGGCTGCAACTGGCACTGCGCGCCATGTATCGATCTGTGTCTGGTCCAATGTCCGGTTACCTCATCTGACTGTCGTGCATGTCGTGGTCCGCTTCGGGTTGGTGGGCCTGCCATTCCTTGATCAGCGTGCGCACGTGCAGCACCAAAACCAGCACAATGACCCCGAATATAATCGCTGCGATTGGCCGGTCGATCATATCCAGTGGCGTTTTCAGGCGCGGCATGGCCGACCGCAGCTTGACTTCCATAATGCCACCCAAAACCATGCCAAGGATGATCGGTA
>NZ_CAJXIV010000006.1 GCF_913054185.1 uncultured Shimia sp. | reverse complement strand
CGGTGGCGCATTATTTGCGCGAAAACCGCCTGTTGACGGCAGAAAATGCCAATGGTTTTATCCCGGGCGAAGCTGCCGCCGCCATCCTTTGCGCCCCCGGAAAAGCCGCGCATTTTGCCTTAACTGGGCTTGGCCTCACTCGAGAGAAGGCCTTTCTCTACAACGGATTGGACGAAGACGGACTTGATCTGCCATTGCGCGCAGATGGCATGACACAAGCCTATCGGGACGCTTTGGATATGTCCGCTCTACAGGATTTTGGCCGAATAGATTTCCGCCTGACCGATGTCTCAGGTGAGCATTACTTTTTCAAACAAAGCGCGTTGGCAATGCAGCGCACCATGCGCCTACATCGCGATCCGCAACCCATCTGGAGCCCGGCAGATTGCTTGGGCAACATCGGTGCTGCTTTTGTACCCTTGATGGTAGCCTGGGGATTGGAAGCTTTTGAAAAAGGCTATGCAGATGGCCACCGTATTATGATCGAAGGCTCCGGCGATGATGGCGCTTGCGGCACCGCAATCTTTCAAACGCCCGACCGGGGAGACGTTCGTCGGAGGGATGCCGCATGACCGTTTTTGCCAACAGTCTCGAAGTCAGCTGTAAGGCGCAGGCCAACAAAGTCATCGCAGCCACCCCTGACGTCTGCATGACCCCCCCCGAAAATCCGGCAACCCCGCCCGGCGTTCCCGTTCCCTATCCAAATTTTGGATCAGATGGAGACACCGACAAAGGCACTGGATCAGTCAAAATTGGCGGCAAAACCGTCAATCAAAAAAACTCTTCATACTTCAGCAAGACCACCGGGGACGAGGCCGGCTGCGCCGCCAAAAAAGGTGTGATCAGTTCTAAAAACACCGGCAAAGCTTACTCTCAAGCCTATTCTATGAATGTGAAAGCGGAAGGCAAAAACGTCACCCGTTTTTCCGACATCCAGACCGACAACCACGGCTCCCCGCCCAACACGCCGCCTTGGCCCAAAGTCGGACAACCCCATGTGCCGGGAAGTCCTGATCCCTGTGAAAGCGAAAAACGAAAAGTGGCGGAGGCCTGCGAAGGCAAGACACAGGACGAAGTCTGCGAAAGTACCGGCCTGGACAAGAAAGTTGGCGAAAGGGCCAAGGAGATTGGCACCCGTGACGGCTACAACACAACAATTTCCACCGACGAAGGCGATTTCAAAGACAATGCAGACGTCATTGGAATTTCCGACAAGGCCCAGCAAAATGATTGTTTGGCCGCTTTGGCCTGTCAACTGCCGCCCTACGGCGGCTCTGGCACCAACAATTGTCCTTGTCCGGGGCAAACCGGCCACCACGTGGTGCCGGCCTCTGCTTTCTTTAACAAAGGCCGTGGCGAAAACCCTAAGCCAGACGAAAAACCTCTCAGCATCTTCAGCCGTTTGGCCAATCCGGATTGGCCACCGGGCAAATCCGCGCCGCCTTATGCAGCGGCTGACGCGCCTTGTGTTTGTGCGGAAGGGTGTTCGAACACCACCGGGTCTCACGGCATGATGCACACGGAAATGAGCGCATTTGTCTCCGCAAACTCCAGTTCCAGCGGCGTTGGCGTCATCACGTCTCAATCTCCAGGGCGCAAAACCATCCAAATTCAGGAAATGGAGACCTGTTCCTATGAAGATATGCGCGACGAAGCGATCCGATCAATGGACGTCGTCTTTCCACTCTCGGATTGTTCTCCGGCCTGTTTGCAAGCGCAGTTGGATTCCTATCACTGCGACGAATTAGGCATGCCACCGTCGCGCCAACTGAGAGGCGAGCGCTGCGGTAAGAGCAGCAAGGTTGAAAGCGCGGCTATGGCTTATACGCGAGAAAGAGCCCAGATGCTGCGCGGTTCATAACACTGGAAAGAGAAGACATGCGGCCTTTCTTTAACAAGATGTCCCTAACCCGTGCGGCGGTGCAGAGTGACGACATGGCGTGTATGGCCTTGGTCATGGATGCGTTTGCCTATCAGTTTGAGGATCCACACGCTGCCATCTACACCCTCACTCCAGCACTTGGCACTGAACTGTCTTTTGTGGACTTTGAGGTCTCAGATCTCACTTGGGCGCGTGACGGAAGGCGCGTCGTCGCAATTGGCCATTACGGAGAAGCTGTTGTTTTTGAGGACGGAACAGCCGGGCCATTAGAGACAATCAACGGCACTGAAAATCCCGTTCGCGGTGTGGCAGAAGTCGACAACGACGTTGTTGCCTGTGGCGGCAACCTCGCCGCATACCGCAGAAATGAGGATGGCACCTGGACAGAATTTGGCCCCGGCCCCGAACTCCAGGTAGAGTTTCCTCAAAATCATCTTGAAGCCATAGATGGCTTTGCCAAAGATGAAATTTATGCGGCTGGTCGGGACGGTGTCATCTGGTGGTTTGACGGCACAGTCTGGTCGCCCGTGCAATGCGCCACAAATCTGGCGTTCACCTGCGTACACTGTGCGGAAGATGGCTATGTTTATGCCGGTGGCATGACTGGAATAGTTGCCAAAGGCCGACGCGATGAATTTTTGGTGTCAGCCCCCCCCGCACCATTGCAGGATATCTGGGGAATTTTAGAATTTCAGGGGGTAATCTACTGCGCCATGATGCGGGCCTTGATGACCTGGAACGATGAAGACGGGCTGGCCCCAGCACTCGAAGCGATGACGCTAGCAAGCTCATTTTATAACCTCGGACGTGGCCCTCAGAAAATGTGGAGTCTTGGTGACAAGGATGTACTCACATTTGACGGCGCCTCGTGGACGCGCATCAATCAAGTTGGTGTTGCGTAAACCAAACTTCACGCCTCGACCTTCGACTCCAGAAACTCCCGCACCGCCACCAAGTCCAATTCGCGCACACGCATGTTGGCGGCTTCCGGCTGCAACATCCGCAGCAGAAACAACTCGCCCGCCTCCGGAAACTCTTCATACCGCTCCTGCGCAATTTTCAGCCCGTGTTCTCCGGCCACACGCATCGCAGCCAGATGCGCCTCAAGCCGTTCGATCAATCGATCCAGCCGCTCTTCATCCATATCGGGATTTTCATCCGGGTTCAGCAGATACCAATCATAGGTCACCCACAGATGCGCGGCCTCCTCGGCATGTTGGCGCACAATGTCTTTGAGAACCGGCACAGACATCAGTTGAGGTTTACCGAGGCACCCCGAATACGGTTTGACCCCGAAGCCTGACTCACCAGATGTTTGCCGCGAATGGTGATATGGCCATCCGCCTCCATCACAATTGCCGATTTCCCGACACGCAACTCGATACGCTGCTCCGCCGTCACCGTGACCGTCTGGCCATCGCTGATCACCTGCATCGGGGGGGGCTCCGGCGCCTTTACCGGGTCCACAATGCGCCCCACGATCAAGGGCCGATCAAGTGCACCGTCCTCAAAGAGCAGGGCGACCTCGCCGCCTGCATCTTTGGGGGAAAGTTGGCACAGGCTGCGCGCTGTTAGGGCCGCATCTGCCGGGTTTCCTGGAAACACCACCAGCGGTTTGCCATCCTCAAAGCCAAGCAGCAGTCCAATCACCACGCCATCCACATGCGTGTCTGCGTGCTCTTGTTGGGCCTTTGTCTGTGGGGGCTTCACGTCCAAAACGCGCAACTCCTTTCGCTGTCCATTCCGCGCCTAATCTGTCGGATCGGACCTCACTCAAAACACTTCTCAAAATCAGCGTTATGATAGCACAGTGACCAAGTTTGAGTCGATGCCCAGCGCTGAACTGCCTGTGGCAAACCCATATGGCGTTGTGCCTGGGCTGCAAGATTTTACAAGAATCGTCCCACTGGCTAGGCTTATCTTGATTTCAGCCAAAGGAGTGATCCATTGCGAAAGACCTTTTTTCTGACACTGTCTTTGTTACTTTCTCTCACGCTGACCACGCCCTCTCAGGCTCAGGAACACACCACAGGTCAACTCTCTGTAGAGCTCAACAAGTTGGAAGCTGGCGAAACCACCTGCCAGGCCTTCTTCCTGTTTCGCAACGACACAGGCATGAGCTTTGAGGCCTTGGAGCTGTCCTTTGCCATTCTGGACACAGGTGGGATCATTAACCAGTTGCTCACCGTGGACGCAGCCCCAATTCCAGTGGCGCGCACCACACTCAAGCTGTTCGAATTCCCTGACATTGCCTGCCCCCAAATTGGCGAGCTGCTGCTGCATGACATTCCTGCATGCACACCACAGAACGCCGAGCCGCGCGACTGCTATCCTTTGGTCACCCTTTCAAGCCGGGCCGCGGTGCCGCTGATCAAATGACCGCCATATCTGATCTGGGCACCGCCTTACCCGTGCTCTTGCTGCTGGGTTTGCTGTCTGTGTTGTCGATTGCAATTTTTCTGGCCCGCTTGTTGAAACTGGGCCTGCGCGCCAAGGGATCACAAGCGCGGGCCGACTGGCTGGTCTCACTGGAAACAGGCAAAATTGGCACCCCGCCAAAAGGCCAAAGCGCGGCAGACCACATCGCCGAAACGGCGGCTGAGCGCCTGCAACTCGAACAAAGCGGTCCTCATGTGGCAGATGCGCTGCACCCTTTGGCACAACGCGAGGTGATACGCCTGTTCACCGGCATTCGTTTGTTAGAATTGATTGGCATGATCGCTCCTTTGCTCGGCCTTTTGGGTACAGTTCTGGGGATGATCCAGTCCTTTCGGTCACTGGAGCTTGCCGAAGGGGCAGCAAATGCGTCCATTCTTGCAGGCGGGATTTGGCAAGCGCTTTTGACCACCGCGGCTGGGCTGATCGTCGCCATTCCTGCGCTTGCAGAGGCCGCTTGGCTCACCGCGCGCGCCGAAACAGAAACGCAGGAAATCGAGACCGTTTTGGCTGGGGTTCGACTCGCGTCCAATCCCAAATTTGCTTCAACATCCTCTCTAGAGTCGCAAAAATGACTCTTATCCGCCCACAGACCATGCGCGGTCGCATCTCTCTGGTGCCTTTGATTGACGTGCTGTTTATTCTGCTGGTCTATTTCATGGTGACTTCGGTTTATCTGGATCTAGACATGATCCCCGTGACCCGAAAGGCTGATTTTCCACCCACGAGCCCCCAGGCAGGCGCCGTAAGTGAAGGCACACGCGTTCTTCTCCGGATCACCAGAGATGGCGACTTAATCCTGCGCGGCCTTCAGCTTAACGAAGCAAACCAGACCAGCGCTCTGTCCGCCTTGGCCTCAGAAGTGCCACCGCCACAGGTCCTGATCTTGCCCTCAGGTGCCGCCCCGCTTTTTGCCTTGACCAATGCTCTGGATGCGTTCGCATCGGCGGGGCTAACCGACATGCGCGTTGTGCGGATTGAGGGCCGCCCATGACTCACCTTTTGTCACCCCCGCCCCCCTGTCAAACCAGTCTGAGCCGCCCACAGCGTCGCACACCATCAGAACCCATCATTGCCTTAATTGACGTTGTCTTTTTTCTGCTGGTTTTTTTCATGTTGGTGGCGCGGCTGGATGCCTCTGCGCCCTTTGAAGTCATCCCGCCCAATGCCACATCCGGACGCGACATGCCTGGCGGCGGTGTCACAGTCTCGATCGCTCGCGATGGGCGGATTGCAGTCAATGGCACCGCGTATGACGCTGAGGCATGGTTGGCAAAAACAAAGCAGGCTGCCCAGCGCGATCAAGCTACAATTCTACGCGTGAATGCCCACCGCACAACGCCTCTGCGGTTTGTTTTGCCGGTCACCGAGGCATTGGACGCGGCGGCAATTGGAGAGGTGGTTCTGGTGGTGACACCATGAGCCTGCGGATGGTCCTTGCCACTTTCGGTTCGCTTGTGCTGCACGGCGGGGCCGCCACTTTGGGTTTGGCGCTTGTGGTGTCCACACCGGTCCCCCAACAAGGCATACCCGACAGCAGCCTGAACCTCGCGGCCATACGGGTGCCACAGTCAGACGCCCTCCCGGCGGCACCTGACGCGCAACACCTGGAGGCCGATAAATTACTCGCAGTCGCAGCTCCGTCGCTCTCTTCGCGCGATGCCGTACAGTCTTCGCACATTGTTGCAAGGACGAAGCTCCCCTCGTCGAACCTCAAGAGCGCAGCAACTCCCGCAACACGGCTCACAGGTACCAAAGTCTCCTCACCCACGCACGTCGCGCTGTCCACTGGGAATTCCCCTATATCCCCGATGTCAACTGACGCAACGCCAGCGCAAGCGGAACCTCTGGTCAGCCAACACGTAACCGCAACCCCGCAAGCCTTCTCCAGCCACGTTGCGGCGGACTTGCAAGAACTCAAACTAAACACTGCAAAGCCTGCCTCACTGCCCATCCATTCAACAGCGCCTACCAGCCCACAGTATTCAGCGCAAAAGCCTGCTGCGCCGCGTGTTGCCGCGACCTTTGACTGGAATGCTGCGTCCACTTTTGATGCAGCCAGTCTGGACACTGTCGCAGCCTTTCTGCGACCGGAGTCTTCCGCCGGCCAAAACATGCGTGACACACTGGCGGCAGCCCTCAAGGCGCCGGAATGTGCACGGGTGCAAACCGCCTTTGATCCGGATACCGGCACATTGGCATTGCAAGGCCATCTGCGTGACGAAGATCAACGCGCGCCGCTTTTGGCAACCCTGTCAGGGCAACTCGGAGACAGTCTGCCGCTCAAAGATCACCTGCTGATACTGCCCGCGCCGCAGTGCACTATTCTGGCGTCTCTTGACCAACTGGATCTGCCGCAATCCGAAGAGCAATTCACCGATCCGATGTTAGTGGGGGACTCTGCACAGGTACAAACTTATGGCTTTGTTGCGGGGCAGCGCCTTATCATCGACCTTGAGGCACCGGATTACCCCGCCTTTGTTTACCTTGACTACTTTGACGCCAACGGAGACGTGATCCATTTGGTGCCAAGTGCGCAACGCCCACTCCAAGCTTATGACGCGGCCACGCTGTTTTCAATCGGGCGTCCTGATCCGGACACCGGCGCGCCGCCAGCGCTGGTTTTGGAAATTTCACCGCCATTTGGCCAGGACATCGCGGTTGCATACGCCGCCAGCCATCCACTTTATGACGGAGTACGCCCGTTTGTTGAGCCCGCCGCCGCGTATTTGACATTTCTTCAGGACCGGATTGCACAGGTTCGCAGCACCCATGACGGCTTTCGCGGGGAATGGGCCTACCTTTTTGTGGCTACACGTCAAAAGCGAAACTGACGCAGACACGGAACGCTTTGAAACGTTTTGAAAATTGCTGTGCGCAGCCAAACTTGCTCGAATCATAATCTTCTGTGATGCTGAATGGGTTTTAAGACGATAAAAAATTTTCAATTTGGAGAATGAGGCATGGATATTTCCAGCCTCCTCGAACCTCTAGAGGGGGACTCTCCGTCCGGTATTGAACTCAGAAATGAGAGTGAATTTCACTCTCTTGAGCGAATGGTGCAACCCGCCGGACGTGAACATCGCCTGAACGACGACGGATCAATCAATCCCAAAACACCGGATGTTGATTGGACAGTTGTAGCAACGGACGCATCGGCGCTCGCCAAAAAGGGCCGAGACTTGCGCCTGCTCGTGATTGTTGTGCGGGCGTTATACGCGCAAGATGGATTTTCCGGTCTGTGTTCTGGGCTTGGACTGCTTGGCGACACTTTGGATCAGCATTGGGCCACGCTCCATCCGGCGTTGCGTGAGCGTGATGATCCAACGATGGCTTCCCTGCCCCGCGCCAACGCGTTGCGGCAGCTTGAAAACGATGACAACGGCTTGTTGGGCGATTTGAAGTTTGATGTGGTGCTCAACCCACGTGGCATCGGAGCCATCATGGGCGATGACTTGGCCAAAGCATCCTTGAGCAATTACGACATGCTCAGCCGCGCGGCCGCCGGCCTCAACCAAAACGAGAAAGACGCGCTGTCCGCCCGTCATGAGGCATTGGTCAATCGGGTCAATGCAGCCTCCCGCCAATTTGCCGATCAGGACGCAGAGGCCGCCGCCCAATTGGTGGCCGACATTGCCGCCTGTGAAACCGCCGCCGCCGCGCTTGTCGCAAAATTTGCCAAAAGCTCTGGTGTGTCAGATGGCACAGGCTTGAATCTTTCAGAAGTTAGCGAGTATTTGGCGCAGGCCAAAACCACCCTGGAAAGCGCGGTTGCCGTCATTGGCGACAGCACATCACAAGCCGAAGATGGCGCAGGCACCGGCACGCCAACACAGGTCAATGGGAGTGCCTCCATGGTACAATCGGCAGCCGTCTCAGGCACCGGTGCGGGCGCGGTCAATTCCCGCGAAGACGTTGAAACCGCACTGGACCAGATTGTTGCGTTTTATGAGCGCACCGAACCGTCCAGCCCCATCCCCCATCTCGCCCGGCGCATGCGCCGAATGGTGGCGATGGATTTCTTGGAACTCATTGAAGAAATCGCCCCATCGGGCCTCAAGGAATTTCGAAACATCGCGGGGGTCGAAGATCAACGCACAAAATAGCATTACAAAGGAGGGCTTTTGAAGAATGAATACCAGTAAACAGAAGGTCATAGAGCGCAATCGGGCCCCGCGGGTCCAAATTGCCTATGATGTGGAACACTACGGCAGCCCAACAACTATAGAACTGCCGTTTGTCATGGGCGTTATGGCCGATCTGGCGGGGGCAAGCGAAACGTCCGAAGCGCAAAAGTCCGTCAACGACCGCGCCTTTGTCGAAACCGACGCTGGCCGGTTCGGAAAATTCATGGAAGCCCTCTCACCGCGGGTGAAAACCCGGGTGCCCAACACGCTTCCCGTGGCAGAGGGTGAAGAGAAAGACGAAGAGCTTTTTGTCGATCTCACCTTCAAAAACATGGGAGATTTTGCGCCTGACAAAGTCGCCGAACAGGTGCCGGCACTTGCCGAGCTGCTCAAAATGCGCGGTCAACTCGAAGAGTTGCTGAGCTACATGGACGGCAAGGTTGATGCGGAAAAACGCATCGCCCAACTTCTCAACAACGAGCCGCTGCTCCAGCAAGCCGCAGAAGCGGCGGTAGACGCTGAAAAAGGGGAGGGCTAAGTTATGGCTGACGAAGAACTCAAAGCAGGGGCTGGTGCCGCCGAAGCCGAAGCGCTTGATCTCGGCGAATTCAGCGACCTGCTCGAAAAGGATTTCCGCGTCAAGGACAAAGACGGCGAAAAGCTCAAGGAATTGGTGTCAAACCTCGCGGTTGCTGCGCAGGAGCGATCCGGCACAACAGCCATCTCCGGCAATGCGGTAAAATCGATCAAGTCTCTTATTGGAGGCATTGACCAGCTTCTTTCCGAGCAGATGAATGAAATTTTGCACGCCCCGGATATTTCCAAAATGGAGGGTTCCTGGCGCGGTCTGCACTATCTGGTGAACAACACCGAAACAGATCAAAAGCTCAAAATCCGGGTGCTCAACATCAAAAAGGATGATCTCGCAGACCATCTGGAAGACTATGAAGGGCAGATGTGGGACCAGTCCCCAATTTTCAAAAAAATCTATTCCGACGAGTATTCCATGCTGGGTGGTGAGCCATTTGGGGCGATTGTGGGCGACTATGAATTTAGCCACAAACCCAAGGATGTAGGCCTGCTGCGCAATATCTCTGGTATTGCCGCTTCTGCACATGCGCCCTTTATCGCCGCCGTCGCGCCACAGCTCTTTCGCATGGAAAGTTGGCAGGAACTGCCCAATCCGCAGGACCTGGAGCAGATCGTTTCAAGTCCGGAGTACGCCAGTTGGCAGTCGCTACGCGAAAGCGAAGATGCACGCTATATCGGTCTTGCCATGCCTCGAGTTTTGGGACGCCTGCCTTATGGGGCCGAGACCGTACCGGTCAAGGGTTTTGACTTTGAAGAGGTCATCGACGGCAAACATGACCACTACACCTGGATGAATGCGGCTTATGCCATGGGAGTGAACATCAACCGCAGCCACAAAATTTCAGGTTGGGGCACCCAGATCCGCGGTGTGGAATCCGGTGGCACAGTGATGAACTTGCCAGTGCACACTTTCCCAACGGATGATGGGTCTGTGGCGATGAAATGCCCCACCGAGATCGCGATTGACGACCGGCGCGAAGCGGAGTTGGCGAAGTTGGGCATGATGCCGATCCTGCATCGTAAGAACACGGATGTGGCCGCCTTTATCGGGGCCCACAGTCTGCAGGATGACGAAGCCCGCGCCGGACGCCTGGTGGACCCTGATGCTCAGGCCAACGAACGGCTCTCAGCCAATTTGCCATACCTCTTCCCGGTCAGCCGGTTTGCCCATTACCTCAAGGCGATTGCCCGCGACAAAGTGGGCACGTTCAAAGAACGCGGTGATATGCAGATCTGGCTCAGCGAGTGGATCAACCGCTATGTGCTGGCAAATCCGGCAATGGCGGATGATGCGGCCAAGGCCAAGCGCCCCTTGGCGGCGGCCGAAGTCGAAGTGGACAGTGTTGAAGGGCGTCCAGGCTATTACAACGCCCGCTTCTTCCTGCGCCCGCACTATCAACTTGAAGGCATCAACGCTTCTTTGCGCCTCGTATCGGAGTTGCCTTCTGTCAAATCCTGATTTTCGTAACCAGTAAATTGGAGAAATCAAAATGGCACTAACAGGTTATCTGAGTATCGAAGAAATCCCCGGCGAAAGCCAAAGGGTGGATCACGAAGACCAAATTGATGTTCATGACATTGCTTGGAACATCGAACAGGGCTCTGCTGCACAAGTTGGTAGAGGTCGAGCGCGTGCCCGTGCTCAAGTCGACGCACTGCTAATGAAAAAGTATCTGGACGCATCTTCGCCCTATCTGGCTTTGTCCTGTATGCAAGGCAAATCCTTCGCCAAATGGGAACTTTTCCTTCGCAAGGATTCCGGCGACGCCCACATCGACTATCTGCACATCACCATGGAGCACGTCACTATTTCCAAGTTCGAAATGGTTGGCATTGGCGAAGACGAAGGTGGTCAAATGGTTGAAGAAGTGCTGGGAGCCGTGTTTGAGAACGTGACCGTCAAATACACCGTGCAGGAAGAAGACCACTCCGCCGGGGACGAGCACGAAATCTCCTACGACATCGCGGCCGGGGTCTAACTCTGACGCAGGACGTATCCAATGGTCGCTGATCACGACAGCCCTCCTGCAGCTTTGCAGGAGGCCGTGCAGCCTTCGCTGTGGGACAGGCTTATCGATGATTTGCCGGGCCTTTTGGCCGAAACCCAGGGGTTGCGCAAAGAGTTGTCTCGCGTGCTCAAAAGCGACGAGGCCGCTGTGGACACTGTGATCGCAGGGGAAGCCCGCGCTATTGCCGCACATCCGGATCTGGATGACGACGGCCGCGCCCTCGCACACCGACTGTTGTCGCGTCGAGCGGCACTTAGACGGTTACAGGATGGCGGTGTGGTGGTGACCCCCGAAGTGCTGCGCGAAGCTGTGCGGCGCGACATTGAGATGCTCTTTAATATTGAAAGGTTGGAGGCCGACTATTTGTTCACAGAGAAAGAAGCACGCAATTACGACAGTCCGTCGCACGTTCTGGAAGCTTTTCCTGAGGTGCGCCGCTCTGTCGTGAATTATGGCGTGCCGTCTTTTTCTGGCAAACTTGGGAGCGACTTTGATACCGATCTTCTGGCCCGCGAACTGCGCGAGGTGCTCACGGTTTTTGAACCCCGTCTACGTCCTGACAGCCTGCGCGTGAAGGTCAAAGTGGGTAGCAAATCCGGTATGCGCATCGAAATTGACGGGTTGTTGATGATGTCGCCCGCACCGGAACGGCTGCGCCTATCAACGGCCATTGATCTGGACAGCGGCAAGGCCACAACCGAACTGGAGGGCAACTGATGGATCAGGCCTTCCTTGAGTACTACGAAGAAGAACTGGGCCACATCCGGTCTCTGGCCAAGGAGTTTGCCACTCTGCATCCCAATGTTGCCGGCAATCTTTCCATCGATTCAGTGCCTTGCCCTGATCCCTACGTCGAACGCCTGCTCGAAGGGGTGGCTTATCTCTCGGCGCGCACCCGGCTTAAGGTGGATGGGGAAAGCTCGCGTTACGTGCGCAACCTTCTCGATGCGCTTTATCCTGATCTTGCGGGTCCGGCACCTGCTATGACGGTGGCGACAATTGAGCCCGGCCCGCAAGTGGATCGCATGGTCGATGGCCATGTAATGGCACGTGGCACGCGTTTCATCGCGTCTCTGCGCGAAGGCCTGCAAACCCGTGCCACCTATACCAGCAGCCAGGCAGTGCATCTGTGGCCCATTAAGATTGCCGACGCCGAGTTTTTGCAAGACCGTGGTGCGCTCGCGCAGGCGGGCGTCTCGGACTCCCTGTTGCGTGATCATGAAGCTGGCATTCGCATCACTCTGGAACGCCGCGGTGCCGGAAGCCTCTCTGAACTCTCGCTGGATCAGCTGGATATCTATTATGGTGCCAGCGGCCGAGGTGGCGCATTGTTTGATGCTTTCTTCGGTTTTGGCGGCCCCGTGTTGGCCCGCCCGTCCGATGCCAAAACCGCCCCCTTTGTTGAGGCGACCACCCCGCAAATGATCGGCATTTCCGACGGCGAAGCATTGCTGCCTCGAGTACGGTCTTCTTTCGAAGGATACCGCCTGTTGCGGGAGTATTTTCTGATGCCCGAGCGGTTCTATGCGGCGCGCCTGACGAACCTGGCTTCCGCCGTTCGTAAAACGTCAAAGCGCAAGCTGGAACTGATTGTTCTGCTGCGCCGATCCGATCCTTCCCTGGCCGAGATCAAGGCCAGCGATTTCCACCTGTTTGCTACCCCCTTGGTCAACCTTTTTGAACACGAGTGCAATCTGGTGGACCTCAAAACCCACCGCTCCAGCCACATCGTACACGCTGACCGCACCCGCGCGTGGGATTATGAGATTTATCGGCTGATGCGCGTGGAGGACGGCGAGATCCAAGGCCCGCAGGCCCAGATAACCCCGCTGTTTTCGGTCGAACAACAAGCTGACAGCGGCCATGTTTATGCCGCCGAACGTCGTCCCCGTCGCCCCAACACAGACGAACTCCGCCGCGGTCAGACACGTTCAAGCTATACCGGAGACGATCTCTACGTTTCCGTCGCTATCCCGGCGCACCGCAAGGGTGTAAAACCCGTGCGCCGCGTGGATATTCGGGCACTTTGCACCAACCGCGATCTGCCCATACTGGATGACACCCCCCGTCTGAGCGTCGAAACCGGCGATCCTGTGACCGGTGTTACACTGTTGCGCCCGATGCGGCGCCCCCGCCCCTCTCTGCGCGCGTCCCTTCCCTCGGGCGTGGGCGGAGAGGAGCGAATGGACGATCTGACATGGCGCTGGATCTCGCAACTCTCGCTGAACCACATCTCTCTGGCTGCGGATGAAAAAAACGCCGAACCCCTGCGCGCGCTCATTCAGCTTTATGCCGGTCGCGGCGATCCCAAGCTGGCACGCCACGGCCAATCGATCACCCGGGTCACGTCAGAACGGTTGATTGAACGCATCGGCCGCCCTGGCCCAATTTGTTTTGGGCACGGCACCGATATCACGCTGGAGGTCGACGCGGGCGTGCTCTCCGGTGGCTCCCGCCTGCTGCTGTCCGCCTTACTGGCACAGCTGTTTGCGCGTCACACCGGCATCAATTCCTTTGTGCGCACCCGCACGCGACTTTCCCAAGATCAGACGGAGGTGACATGGCCGATGACGCCGGGCACACGCGCGCTGATTTAGACGCGCAGGCCAACCACATAGGTAGCATGGATTTCTTCGAGCTATTACGACAGCTCGAAACCGAAGAGGCACGTTTTGGACGCGCGGGCGACGCCGCCAAAGAACCTGCGCGGCTAGGACAGTTGCCGCGCATGAGTTTTGCGGCCAGCGATGTCGACGCGTTCACTCCAGGGTCAGATACCACCCCTACCCGGATCGACACCAATGTCATTGGGCTGATTGGCCCCGAGGGCCCGATGCCCCTGCACCTGACCCGATGGATCATGGCCCGTATGTCCAATCGCTGGTTTGCTGGCGAAGGCGAAGGCGCCTCTGCGGATAAGGCCTTCCTTGATTTTACCAATATGCTGCAGCATCGGGTGATTGCGCTGTATTGGCGGGCCTGGGCGGATGCTCGTGCAGACATCCATGTGGCCTTTGGCGACGGCGGTCGAGTCACCGCTCTGATGCGCTCCCTCGCGGGTCAGGGATTGCCCGGCACGGTCAGCCCTGATCACCATCTTGAAGGCGCAAAACTGCGACATGCCACGTCGCTTGCTTTGCAGGCCCGTAGCCCGGAACGGCTCACAGCCTTTCTTGAAACTGTGGTTGGCGTGCCCGTGTCGCTTGAGGAATTTACAGGCCGTTGGGTCGACATTCCGCAACATTTGCAATCGCGGCTAGGACAGGCGCATGCTGGTCTTGGTACCGCGGCGGTTATGGGGGCCCGTTTCTTTGATCGGGCAGATCAGGCGGAAATCCGTCTAGGGCCACTCACGCAAGCACAGTTTACGCAGTTTCTTGAGAGCGCCGTGACCTGGGAACGTCTGCATCATGCGGTCCTCTTTGCTGCGGGGCGCGAAACCGTCTTTTCGCTGCGGCTTGTCTTGGCCGCAGGCGAAGTACCAGCCGCTCAATTGGGGAACAGCCAACTTGGCCGCACCAGTTGGCTCGCACCGGATTCCACAAAGGGCGCCGAAGACCTCGCTTTCAGCGATCTCGCTGACCGCCCCGCCCCAGCCAACAGCGCGTCAAGGAGACTGGCCGGATGACACTTAGGTTTGTTCTTGAAAACGCCCCTCACCCTCAATTGGTCTCCGAAAAAGAATTCGGCGGCGGTCGCTTGGTAATAGGCCGAGGTGCGGATGCGGATTGGCAAATTGATGATCCTGACCAATTTGTCTCGCGCAGCCACGCCATTATCACCGAGGAAAGCGGACGCATAATTGTCACCGACGCCTCCTCTGGCGGGCTTTATGTCGACAATGCTGCCAATCCGGTGGGCGCTGGAAACTCCGTGCCCATTGACGCGGGCATGCGTCTGCGCCTAGGCGATTTTGTTCTGCGGATCGAAGAGGTTACGGTGCGCAAGACGCAAGGGGAAACACAGCCTCGCCGATCTGGAGCGGGCGTGTTTTCCTTTGAGTTTGGCGCCGAAGAGGCCGCGCCTCCCCCCAAGAAACGTCCGGACAGCTTGCCTGATCCCTTTGGCCTGCGAGAGGACAATCGCGACGAAGGTCAAGTACAAGAAGAGGACCGCCCGCCGAGACCACTGGATCAGGACGACCCCTTTGATCTCGATTTGCGCGGAGCCGCGCGTGCAACTCCGCCGGACCCACAGGCGGACCCAAGCAACAACGAGGGATTTGGCAGCTACTTCAGTGATGCTCCGGTTGGCAAACCCGACGCCCCCGTCGACAACGATTTCTGGCAGCCTGACGTCACCGCCGATACAGGCCGCAGCCGAACCCGTGGCGCCCCCCAAAGAAGCAGTGAGAGCCAGCCTCCTCTGGCTGCAGCCCCACCGCCGCCAAGCGATCCTTTTGGGCTCAGCGGTGAAGCGGTGGCGCAAAGCGCACCACCGGTGCGGGATCTGGAAACGGCTCAGTCAGTAGCGCCAACACCCGAACCAGAGAGGCAACAGGCACAAAACGCCTTGCCTGAAACCATCAACCATCAGCCCACCGCGACACAAACACCGTCTGCTCCCACAGCAAAAGAAGCCGCGCTGCGCGCCGCATTTTTTCGCGGCATGGGATTGGACCCTGCACATGTGCCACCCGCGGACTCCGAGGAGGAAATGGAACGCATCGGGCGTTGTCTGCGTGCGTTGGTCGAAGGGGTTATGGCTCTCCTGCGCACCCGTGCGGAGGAGAAAAACCGCGTGCGCGTGGCTCAAACCATCATCGCCAGCGCCAATGTGAATCCGTTGAAATTTTTGGCCACCACAGATGAGGGGTTGGCCGCCCTACTGCAACCTCGCGGCGAAGGGTACCTTGCGCCTGAAGACGCTGTGAATTGGGCGTTCCGCGACTTGAACGACCATCAGGTGCGCACATGGACTGCGTTGCAAACCGCCCTCCGCCGCATGATCGACAGCTTTGATCCCGCCGAAATCGAGCGCGAGATGCAGGACGCTGGCCTGATGGAAAAGCTGCTCGCCGGCGGCTCAAGCGCCAAGATGTGGCAGCTCTATGTTGAGCGTTATGGCGAAATCGCCCGCGCCGCAGAAGAGCGCTTTCTCGGCGAAGTTGGCGCGGATTTTAGAGACGCATATGAAAACCAAGGGAGATCGTGACATGACTTTTTCAAGACGCAGTTTTCTGATCACCGGCTCTGCCGGATTTATTCTGACGGCATGTATGGGCGGCGGTGCCGCCACCCTAACCGTTGCGGCTCAGGCTCAAGCCGGTATGAACCCCGGCCCCGATGGCAGCGATCGCCCAGTCACCATTTCGATCCTACAAATGTCAAGCTCCGGCAATTTTGACAGCGCAGATGCCTTTGCTCTGCAAAACCCGTCAGCCGCGCTTGGCTCTGAACTGCTCAGGACCGATCAGATCACTCTCGCCCCGGGCGGATCCGGTGAAAAAGTGATTGCGATCCAGCCCGGCACCGCTGTGATTGGCGTGACCGGCGGTTTTCGGGACCCGACAGGCAAAACTGTGCGCACCAAAATCAACGCTCCGTCCGGCAATCAGGGTGTCCTGATCAATGTCGGCCCCGGCGGCATTTCTTTGACTTCAGTGTAAAGGACACGTGAATGACTGACAGAAATAGGGTTGTCTGGTCCGAAGGGCTGTTTCTGCGCACCCAACATTTTCAGCAGCAAGACCGCCACACAGAATGGCTGGTGCGGCGCGCGGTGGACGCCGCGCCTCTGCAATCCGCAGGCTTCGTGGCTCTGCAACTGGATCCGGTGGCTGCCGAGGCCGGGCAGATCGCCCTGCTGGAGGCTGACGGCATCTTGCCTGATGGCACCTTTCTGTCCGCGCCCCATCACACCAGTCAGATCGCGCCTGTGCGCGTCAGCGCCGACACGGTTTCGGGGTTGGTGCATCTCGCCCTGCCAGCCGAGGCGGCTGGCGCAAATGATATGGATCCGGCCCATGCAGAGCCCTCCGGCATGCGCTGGCGCGGCACCATGATCACCGCCCGAGACGCCGTGCGAAATGGTGCGGAACCGTCTGATATTGAGGTCGCTCGCACAGCGCCGCGCCTGATCCTTCCGGGGGAGGAAACCACCGGTTACACCACGCTGCCAATTGCCCGCATCGACGGGCTCACCGCTGAAGGCGCCGTGGCGTTTGATCCGCTGTTCCTTGCGCCGGCGGTTCGTATTGAGGCGGTCGATTGGTATTCCCAACTGCTCAAGGAGTTGGTCACTGGGCTGGATCGTGTAAGCGAAGCCCATGGCTCGATGGTGCTTGGCGGCTCCGGTGCCTCGATGGAAAACCTCCTAATTCTCGAAGCCGCCAATCGTGCCCGGCAGCGCCTTGCGCATTTGGCCGAACAGAACAATGTCCACCCCTCCCAGCTTTTCCTCGAGCTCTCTGGTATTGCTGGACAACTGGCCACCTATGCGGCCTCCTCCCGCCGTCTTGGCGAGATCCCCCCCTATCAACACCTTGATCCGCAGCCGTCCTTTACCGATCTGGCCGAAACCCTACGTTCCTTTGTTTTGAGCCTTCAGCATGTCGAACCCAAAGCACGGCCACTTAAAGTCAGCCGCCACTCCGACAACATATGGACAGTGCGCATCGACAATCCCGCCTTGTTGAAGAAAAATCGAATTGTGCTGCGCATCGGCGGCGACATCTCAGATGCGCTTCTGCGCAAGATATTTGTCGATCAGGCCACGGTTGGTGCAGCGGATGACTTTGACAAACTCTGGACCTCCAAATTAACCGGTATCCCGCTCAAACCGCTCAACAGCCAACCCCGCGAAATCCCCTATGACGGCGAACGCCTCTGCCTTGAGCTTGATCGCACCTCAGAGCACTTCGCATCTTTGGCCGAAGCTCCAGGGTTTGTTTTGGGTGTTGCTGGGCAACTGGAGAAAGAGCCTGAAATTGATTGTTACGCGGTGAACCGGTGATCTTATGAATGGTGATGATCCCTTTGGACTGGAAAACGACGCTGGCCGCACAAGAGTGCGACCCGTTCGGCGCAGCTCGCACCCCGACCAAGCAGCACAGTCACAGCCGCGTGCAACCGGCCCTGGCCTTGAAGCCCGCTTGCGCGACAGCCGCGCCAACGACAACCCTTTTGTCAAAGCCTACGCCCCGCTTCTGGGACTCGCACCGGAACTGGAACGTGCCACCGCGCCAGAAGCCCCGGACATGCTGCGCGGCCGCCTGCAGGACAACCTGACCTATGCACGTGACAATGCGGTCTCCGCTGGCGTCCCGTTGACCCGCGCCGATCAGGGCGCTTGGTTTGTCGCTGCATTGTTGGATGATGTCGCGCTCAACACCCCTTGGGGGGTGAGCTCTGGCTGGCCGCAAAACCCTTTGGTCGCAGTACTTTACGGCAATGTCGATGCGGGCGAGCGCTTCTTTGACCTCGCCGAAGATCTGATCCGGTATCCGGAGCGGGACCCCGAGTTGCTGGAGCTGGTGTTTCTTTGCCTTTCACTGGGGTTTCGCGGTAAGCACCGTGTCTCCGGCAGCGGCGAAGCTGCATTGACCCAAATGCGCAGCCAACTGGGCCGCCTATTGCGCGATCGAGAAGCCGAAGACACCCTGCTTGCGCCGAACTGGCAAGGGGTTGAGGCCTCTGACGAACCCAAGAGATTTGTGGTGCCGCTGTGGTCCATAGGTCTGGTTGGAATTGCGGTTATCACCCTGATCTATGTTGGCCTGGGCATGCGTCTGTCGGCAAAAGGCGAACAGCTCTATACCTTGGCCTCGGTCCTGCCCCCGCCTGACCGCGCTGATATCTTCCGTCCGATTATCGAAACCGTCGAAGAGCCCGTGCTGCCGATCGCGGCTGAACCCCTGCTCCTGGAACTTTTGCCACTCTTCGCCGAGGCCGCCCCCAAGGACACCGCACGTGCCTTGACGGGACGCGAAGATGTAGCCGTCGCGGTGATCGTCGTGCAATCCACCAGCCCAGAAGTTTTTCGCTCAGCCAAGGCAACCCTGAACGGCGAATACAACGACCTCGTTGCCTCTATGGCCGAGGTCCTCATCGAATATCAGGAAGTTATTGGACAGGTCCGCGTGGTTGGTCACACGGACAGCGTGCCTGTGCAGCGCAGCAACCCGTTCCAATCCAATCAAGGCCTCAGCGAGGCCCGCGCCAAAACGATTGCCGACATGCTGATCGCTGCTGGCGTGCCCGCGGCGCTGATCTCTTCCGAAGGCAAGGCCGCTGCCGACCCGATTGCCGACAACGCCACCAAAGAAGGCCGCGCCCGCAACCGGCGCGTCGAAATCATCTTGCAAAAGAAAGTCTGACAGCATGGGGTTTCTGAAAAAAATCTTGGGCATCCTGTTCTCCCGCACACTCTGGACGCTCATTGGCATTGTGCTGCTTTGCCTGCTGATCTGGTTCTATGGCCCCTTGATCAGTTTTGGGGAAAGCGCACCTCTGGCCTCTGACACCACACGCCTGATTGTGATCGGGCTGATCATCATCCTGTGGTTGGTCTCCATGCTGATCCGTCAACTGCGTGCCGCCCGCGCCAACCGCGCCTTTGTTGCCGAGCTTGCAACCCCAGCCCCCGAAGCCGTCTCCGCACCAGGAGAAGAAAACATCGCGGAAGTGCAGGAAAAGTTTCAGGGCATTCTGGATCAACTCAAACGCTCTAAACTAGGTGGTCGCAAATTCCTGCGCGACATGCCGTGGTACCTGATCATTGGTCCACCTGGCACGGGCAAAACCACCGCTCTGCGCCAATCCGGCCTGCATTTCCCCATCGATCTTTCTGATGATCTCAAAGGCATTGGCGGCACCCGAAACTGTGACTGGTTTTTCACCGAAGACGCGGTACTGATCGACACGGCCGGCCGTTATGTGCAGCAACAATCTGATCCGGATGCGGATGCCGCGGAATGGAAAGGTTTTTTGAACTTGCTTCAAAAGCACCGCGGCCGTCGGGCGCTCAATGGAGTCATTCTGACCTTGTCAGTGCTGGAACTTTTTGGCGACGACGCCTCAATCCGGGAACACGGACGCGAAATCCGCAAGCGCCTGTCTGAGCTGCGCGAAGAGTTGGGCATGAACCTGCCCGTCTACCTGATGATCACAAAGACCGATCTGGTGCAGGGGTTTGAAAGCTACTTCGGCGATCTTAACTCACGGGAGCGCGAACAGGTCTGGGGCGCCACGTTGGGCACCACAGAGCGGGTCGACACACTGACCGTGGAACGCGAGTCCACCGTGCTGCAGGAAGCGCTGGAGGACCGCCTGCTCTCGCGCATGTCCGACGACCTGCCACTGGCGGCGCGCGCCGAAGTCTTCCGCTTCCCCAGCCAGATGGAGCAGGTAGCCAATCCACTTAAAGTGCTGATCGAGGCCGTGTTTGGCGAAAGCCGCTATGAAGACAGTCCTTGGCTGCGCGGGTTTTACTTCACCTCCGCGACGCAAGAAGGCTCCCCCGTCGATCAGATGCTGGCAGGCATCGCGGGCTCTTTGGGTATGGCCCCGCCCCCACCTGAACACCGTGCACATGGCGAAAAGCGCTCGTTCTTCCTGCGCAACATGTTAACCGACCTGATCTTCCCTGAGGCTGGACTCGGGCAGTTTGATCCCCGCGCCGAAGAGCGCCGGCGCTGGATATGGCGCGGTGCTTTGGCTGGCACAGCCCTCCTAACGGTTCTGCTGGGAACGCTGTTTTTGTTTTCCTTCCTACGCTACCAAAGCGGCCTCAGAGATCAGGAACGTCAGTTGACCTCCTTGTCGGCCCGCCTCTCCAACGTGGCCGCACGGCAGGCGCCCACCGACCCTCTGGACTTAAACCTCGCGCTTGAGGCTGCCAATGAGACCGCGCTGGCCACGACCAAAGTGGCCACAAGCCCTCTGACCGCCCTTGGGCCCACTGCAGTGCCCGAGCTCGCGCAAGTGCAACGTATTTCGTACGATCATACCCTGCGAAACATCCTTGAGCCGCGCATGGTCGCAATGCTCGAAGCCACGATGTGGCGGCACTCCCGCGATCCCGAGTTCCTTCTTGGCGGGCTCAAAAGTTATCAGATGCTCACGGGGCGCGCGCCTTATGATGTCGACTTCCTTGGCGTGTGGTGGCAGACCGTTCTGCCGGATTATGCCCCAATTGATCCCTTTCCTACGGATGAATCTGTGGATCACCAGCTCGCCGCGCTGGAGCGGATGGCGGTTGAAGAGGTGAAAATTGAAGCCGATCCCGCGTTGATAGCCACGGCGCTGAAGTCGATCTGCACCATTCCTTTGGCGGTGCGTGCCTATCGCGCGCTGCGGGCGGAACCATCACTGGCAGGATTGCCGGACTGGATCCCAGCAGAGCAGACCGGCCCGAAAGGTACACAGGTGTTCTCCCGTTTGTCGGAGAAAACCCTGCGTGTCGGCCTGCCCGGCGCATTCACCTACAAAGGCTTTCATGAAGGTGTGTTGCCGCTGCTGCCCGAAGTTGCCGCACAGGCCTTACTGGATCGCGCGGTCTTTGCCGGAGGTTGCGCGGAAAGTGCGGAGGCCAACACCAACACGCTGGAGAAGGATATCCTCAAGCTCTACTATGATGACTACGTTGCGCAATGGGACAGTTTCTTGCGCGACATTCGCCTGACTCCAATCAGCGACCTCAATCAGGCGCGCGCCAATCTCAAAGATCTCTCTTCCGTCGATTCCTCCTTAAAACGCCTGCTGCTCTCAGTCGTGGCCGAGACCCACTTGGCTTACATTGCGCCCGAAGGTGACGGCGGCGAAGCTGCCAAAAAGGCAGGCCTTAGAGCAGCTTCCAAATTGGGTAAAATTGGCAAGCTAGTGAAATCAAGCAGCAAGATCGCGCGCAAGTCCGGCGTTGGCAACAGCAGCAGTGGTGGCCCCGCGGAACTGCCGCCTGGAACACCAGTGTCGGACCACTTCGCCCCCATTCGCGGCACTGTGCAGGAGGTGGACGGCGTGCCACCATCACTGGATGACGCTGTGGTGGCTCTGTCTGCACTTTCGAATGAACTGCAAACCGTCGCCGCCAGTCCTGATCCGCAATCTGCACTGCTGGCCCGTGGAGGGCTGCCGCAACTAACCGGCGCAATTGCCAATGAAGCCGCCGCCCTACCGGACCCGATTGATCAGTGGATTGCGGGGATTGCGGGGGATGCCATCAGCGTCACGCGAGACGCGGTCTTGGCGCAACTTAATGCCCGCTGGCGGGCCGATGTTTTGCCGTTTTGCCAATCGGCAACCGCTGGCCGGTATCCGTTTGATCAATCCAGCGCAATTGACGTGAACACACTCGACTTCTCGCGCCTGTTTGGCCCCGGAGGTTTGATTGATGGCTTCACCAACGACAACCTCGGTGCTTACATCGACACAGCAGTGCGCCCGTGGCAATGGCGTGCCGATTTTGGTCTGGATGCCGAATTGCTGAAACCGTTTGAAAATGCCCGTTCAATGCGCGATGCACTTTTCCCGGGTGGCGCGGGCCCTGTCGTGGCCTTTGCGTTGGAACCCAAAGACCTGAACGGCAATGCCTCACGCGTGACCCTGAATGTGGACGGACAGGTGTTGAGTTATTTCAATGCCGCCACACGGCCCATGCCTATGACCTGGCCGGGGCCGGATGGCACCAATATGATCACGCTGACCTTTGCGCCGGTGGATGGGTCTTCCGAATTGATCACATCAGAGACTGGAAGCTGGGCGCTGCTGCGCTTGTTGCGCAAGGGCCGTCTGTCCAAAACCGCCCTCCCCGAAGTCTTTGGACTGTCACTGGGCGCTGGCGGCTTTTCTGCACGCTATGATCTGCGCGCCAACTCAGTAGAGAACCCGTTTGATCTGCAACTCTTCTCCGGGTTCACCTGCCCGCGTGGTTTCTAAGTGGTGTCTGATCATGCGCCCTCTTACCAGCCAACCACCGGTTTTTTTGGCAAAGTGCCGGGCGCCGGGGATTTTGTAGCGCGCGGCCTATCGCCGGGGGTGCGTGGCGTGCTGGACCGCTTCTTGACCACCAAACTCGGCCGAGCAGCCCATCACCCCGAACGCTGGCCCAAAGGCGGCATTCGCGCGGTGATCACAGGCCCCTCAGGGCCACTGCTATTGTGTGTTGTTCCGTCACTGGATGCGCACAAACGCGCCTTTCCTGTGGCTGCCTGCGTGGCGCTCAACGGGGCGAGCCAAACCACAGCCAACGCTTGGGCAGAGGCCGTGATTGATCCGCTTTGGCATGAAGACCAGGTAGAAGCGCTGTTTGAGGCTTTGCGAACGGTGTCAAAGCCCGCGCCCTCTGAGACACCCATTACTGCCCCTGCGCTCTGGCGGGACAACAACGCACCCAAAGATCCGGATCAGGCCCTCAGCGAAATGTTCTGATCTTTCTGAGCTAGCGTCTCAGTTCAGGTCGATTTTGCTGCCTTTGAGCGTCATATTTCCACTCGCTTTGCCAACAATCTTGCCACTGCCTTTTAGGCTGATGTCTTTGCCTTCCAAAACGATTGTGCCATCTTTCTTGAGCTGGAACTTGGCCTTGCCACAGGTCAACGTGATTTCATCGCCAGCCTTGATCGAGATTTTTTTGCCAACTTCAACATTCAGGTTCTCACCAATGGTCGCAGATTTGTCTTTGCCAACCGCTTCCACCATGTTTTCACCAATTTTGACGTCTTGGTCTTTACCAATCTCGCTGGCTTGGGTCTTGGCGATCTTCTCGGTTTGATTGCCGCCGATTTCCCAGCTGTCCGTTGACCCCACACTGTGGCTCTGCGTCGACCCAACTGAGACCGAACGTGTTGCCCCAATTGTGTTGGTTTGCGGCCCGCCAACGGTGCGCGCTTCAGAGGCCCCCACAGTATCAGCGCGGGCGACCGCAACAGTCACTGCTTGATTGGCACCAACGGTCTGTGTGTGGTTAGACCCAATACTTTCTGTCGAGTTTATCCCCACCGAAATCGATTCATTTGCCACCACCGTCAGACTACGATCCGCACCCACGGTTTCGGTGTCGTTGTTGCCAATATTGACCGTGCGATCAACGCCAACCTTCGTGGTTTTGTTGTTACCAACTGTCTCATCCCGGTCGTTCACAACATCCTGTTTGGCGTCATGCCCCACGGTCTCGGCAAAATCATTGTCGACATTGCGGGTCTCGTTGTTCTTGATCCACTCGTTGTGGTCTTTTTGTGCTTGAAAATAGACCTCTTCATCACCTGCCTTGTCTTCAAAACGCAGTTCATTCCAGCCGCCGCCGCCAAGCGACGTGTTGGATTTCCAGCCGGACTGGGTTGCATTGCCCGGCAAAGCGTAGGGCGGCATCTGCTCAGCATTGTAAACCCGCCCTGTGATGATTGGCCGGTCTGGATTGCCATCCAGAAAATCCACAATGACTTCCTGCCCAATCCGCGGAATTTGGATAAACCCCCAACCAGACCCTGCCCAAGCGGAACTGACCCGAATAAAGCACGTCGAATTCTCGTCGTGTCTCCCTTCACGATCCCAGTAAAACTGCACTTTCACGCGCGAGTATTCATCGGTGTAAATTTCTTCGCCCGCAGGGCCAACCACGATTGCAGTCTGCGGCCCTTTCATCACCGGTCTTGGCGTAATCTGCGCTGGCCGAAACTCATTGTCAGATGGCACCAGTATATACTGCGCCTCAAAGCCGCGATCCTGATCCATCTCTCCACCCGCAATATATTGACCGTCCCAAATTTTATATTTGGCCTCCAGAATGAAAAATGGGATGTTCTCCGCGTCGCGTGCATGGTCAAAAAGCTTAAAGCGATGGCCAGAGCAGGGCATACTGGCTGTAGAATGCGCAAAGGCCTGATGGCGCAGAGCCTGATCTTCGGCTCGCCGTACTTTGGATAAATTACCACCGCCGCCGGCATCCTCATAGGTGCCGGGATAGTCGTAGCGCTCATAGTCGGCCTGCGCGTGTTTGGGCGGGACAGTGTCTGCTGATAACAAATCCGTCGAAGGCGTCTCGAAATTGTAATCGTTCAGTGCGTGTTTGGCAGTGACCACCATGTCTTCGCGCATCAGGGCACTGATCACGCCGATACCTTCGGTGCCTGCCATCACGTTGGGCTCAAAGCGCAAATCCGGTGCCTCAGGGCAGTCCACAACGTTGCTGTCTGCATCCGCAAAGATCAGCTTATGTGCGCCTTCTTCGAATTCAAAGAAATAGCAGATGCCTTCAAATTCCATCAAACGTTGCAGGAAATTCAGATCACTCTCGCCAAACTGCACGCAGTATTCCCGCGTCTCATAACTGCCCGACAGGCGTAACTCGTAGTCACCAAAACCGTATTCGCCAAGGATCTGCTCGATGATCTCCACAGCGGTTTTTTCCTGAAAAATGCGGTTGTCCGACGTTTTTGACAGCATCCACAGAAACGGCCGCAAAATCAGTCGATAGGCAAACAAGGCATCGTCATCGTTTCCCTCAAACCGAAACTGATCGACGATTCCATGAAAATAGCGCCGCATCTCTGGGTCATCTTCGTTGGTGGTCACGTCCACCGTGACCGGCAGCCCCAACAGATCATCCGACGCAATATTGGGGTCGGTGCTAAAGGCCAAAACGTCAAACTGAAAACAGTGGCTAACACAATCCCGCCCGGTCATTTGGCCAAAGATCAACGCCGGCTGCCCCTCAATTTCGGGCAACGGAGTGGTCAATCGAGCAATGCGGTCGATCGCCATCAGGCGCCTCCCCTCGTCAATTTGGTCACAAAAAGATCTTGATTCAAAATTCGTATGCAACCGATCATAGGCCAATATGGGCCCAATCCGAAATGGTTTCCTCTCAGCCCAGCGACACGTTTCACAATGCCGGTGGGCAAGGAAACTCAAGAACCGCGCGCCGCGCCGAAACCGGATTGATTTTGTCACGAAACGCGAGGCTCAAAAAAACGCGGCCTGACTCCGTGCGCAAATCCAGCAAAGCCCGCTGCCCTTCGTCTCGCAGACGCAGGCGAACGCCGTCCACAAGCCGCAGCAGCCCCCACGGGCCCGGTTGCTGTATTCGCGCGGCATCCGTGCTGTCGCGAAAGCTCACTTCTACGCCGATCTCGGGTTGCGGCCCCGGCCACACCAACGTGACAGGCTCCCCCTGTGCCCGCACCGGCCGCGCCTCTCCGCCAATGGCAACCAGCGTTTGCCCCAATTCGGCCAGCGCACTGAGCGTGACCTCCTGACGCAGCGCGCCACTTTCATCAAACAGAGCCTCGGAAATCACCGCCGCGCGCTCCAAATAGGCCGCGCTTTCCGGTGTGACTCCGGCAAACCGCGCCTCAGGTTTCCAACGCCATGGGCTCTGGTTTGTCTCGAGATAAGGTCCCGCAACCGCGGCCAGAAATCCGGCCATCACGCCTTGGGGACCAAACATTGCAACCACATCCGTCTGCTCCGCATCAGCGCCCGCACCAAACGGATAGCGGCCTTTAATTGCTTGCTGACACAGAGGAAACACATTGCGCTGCCAGGCTCGGGTCAGCGCATTTCCGCCCTCATCCGATGCTTCCAGCATGCCTGATTGCACCAGGACATCTTCAGTAAGCTGCGCAACAATGGCAGGTGCTGCGTTGAGCGCCGCAATCGACCGAGCCCGATCCTGCACTGACATCAGGCGCTGATTGCCTTGTCTTTGACTGCTGTCAGCCGCGCCCAGCGCCACATTCAACGAGGAAAACAGCCGCGCCATTTCAACCATGCGCCCCTGATCCAGATATTGAATGGTTGGACCGAAGGTGCGCGCCAGCTCCAATTGTTGCTCATGGCTGCGCCTGCGGTCGCCGCCACCCGCTTCAGCAAACACAGCGCGCAATACCTGACTGAGCGGGTTGTCGGCCTGGCTAAGCGCGCCGGATACAATGATGGCGGTGTTGCGATCCGAAAACGGCCGCACCCGCAATTCGGCAAGCCAACCTTGCCAAACTGCTATGGTTTCCCTCTGCAACCGATTGGCCAACAAATCGGGTGTTTGGTTGTTCTGTGTGAGCGCTTGTCCAGTGACCTTTGACCCAATGGACCGCGCTTTTTGAACCGCCACGCCAATTCCAAAGTTGCGCGCGTGCTGCCACCCCTCAGCTGTAAAAATCCCGGAAATCGGATCGGAGACCGGCTGTCCTGTGCGCCGCACCAAAACGATTGTCAGTTGCGGCACCGCACGTTCCGGGTGCCAAGCCGGGAGCGCGGCAGTCTGCGTCGCCCGTTTAAGCTCCAACCACGCACGGTCTGGTTCCGCCACTTCGGCTGCAAACTCCCGCGCCTGATCCATCAGGACTGCATCTTTGGGCGCCAACCCTTCTACGGGACCAGCCAAAGGTGCGACATGGCGCGCCAACCCATCCAACCCCAAATTGCTGCCGTGATCCCGCAACCACCCCGCCAACCACGGAGTCTGCCACTCATCATCGCCAGACAAAATGACCCAAGCCCGCAGCGCGTCGTAAAGCACCAAACTGTCACCTTCGGTGGCCACAACCGTTTCAATGGCGGTGGCAATTGCTGGCGGCACTTGCCGGACGACCACTTCCGCATACGTTTTTTGTGCATAGGTCTCACTGTCCAACATGGGTAGGCGCAACTTGCGCCTGAGAGGCGCGCGCTCGGCGGCCTTTTGCATTCGCTCCAACGCCGCCCACATCTGATCCAATCGTGTGACCAGCTCGCCTCCCGACTGCGCACGATCCAAACCTAATTGAAGAACCTCATCGTCAAATCCGGCCCGCAAATCCCTGTGAAATCGATATTCAATAAATGCTGAATAACTCATCAGTGCCACGGCCAGAAGCACTGCAAATCCGACAATCCTCCAGCCCCAACCGCTGGAAGCTGCCACTTTATGACCATGTCTGCGTTCCTGAGACAAAGTCACCATCTGCTCCAGAAATCCTGTCAGATCAGCATAGTCTCCGCCCTGACGTGCGGCGGTTTCCGCAAAGTCTCGGATCCGCGCCACGGTCATGTCACGTCCCTCAAAAAGTTGCCGATGCGCTAGAACCGACCATCCGCCCAGATCAATGCCCGGGGTCTGGCGGACGCGCCCGTCCATTAAAACTGCCAGAGCGTAGCGCGCCGGTTTGATCGCTGTGCCCTGTACCCGCGCCTGCGCCAACCGGTCTTCAAACTCGACCAACTCTCTTTCAGCTTCAGTGACGAGTTCTCCCACCGGTTGCCGTACGCGACGGCCCACCGTGTCGATCCAGTCCAGAACAGGCCTGGCCGCATGATGATACACGCTCACAGTGTTGGCATTTTCCGGCCCAGCTTGCGCCATGGCTCAAAGTTTCCCCTCTGCCTGCCACTGCCGCAATGTCTCCACGCCCACTTCAAAATGCATCGAGTCCTCACGGTTATAGGCCGCTCCCCAGTACCAGCCTTCTTCGTTGAACAGCTCGGCGAGCAGGATCAATCCGAACTGCGTGCCACCGTCGCCAAACCCGTCCAGCCGGCCTTCAAGCTTCAGGTCAATCGCCGTTCCCCAGCTGTGGTTTGACACCGATCGTTTTGAGCCGCGCACCAGCCGCGCGCAGAGGGCACCAGCCGTGCCTAGAGCCTCGTGCACCTCTGGTTCGGAAGTTGCCAACTTGGACATGATGCGCTCCAGCGACGCCAATGCAGGACGGATCATGGTCACCCTGATCGGCCCCACTTGCCGGGTCTCCATCAATGCCCTTAGTTTCTCCTGTGTCACCGGCGCACAATCTTGCGTGTAACTGGAACGAGGGTGGCCCAGAATTTCCAACATGATGCGGTTGCGTGGCTGGCTGATGCCTAGGTTGAACGCCATTTTGTCCAGAGTCCCGACTTCGGTCATCCGTTCAATGCTGGGGCCAAAATTCTCATCCCCGCCCCCCGTAATGTCACCTGCGGACACTTCGAGCGAAGTCGGCGCCACCGCGCCGCCTCGTGCAATCGCCAGAGCTTGTTCCTCTGCGAGCCGCCTTTGCTCTTCCTGCAAGTCCGTGATCTGCTTTTTCAGACCGTCAATCTCACGTTCCATAGCCGCGATATCTGCTTCGCTGCGTGACAGGCGCATCTCAGCTGAACCGTCCGCAGTTTCCAGAACCGCTCCCACCACAGCAAAAGCGATGGCCGCCACCAGCAGGCCAATGGCAATAATGATTGGGCCTATCAGCGTGCCATCCCGCATCGCTTACCCCCTCTCCGCAAAAACAGAGACCACAGACACATTGTCCGCGGCCCCTGCTTCCAGAGAGGCCGTCAAGAGCGTGGTGCACAACATCTTCGGAGAGCCCGCGCGCGCCATATGGTCGGTGATTTCCTGATCACTCAGACACCCAGTTAATCCGTCCGAGCACAACATCACCCGGTCATCCGGAACCAGAGGCACGGCGATGGTGTCCACCTGCAACTCAGCCATATGCCCTACCGCGCGGGTCACAACATGCCGTTCCGGATGGCTGTGTGTCTCTTCCGGTCCAATCAGGGCACGGTCCACCATATCCTGCACCACCGTGTGATCATGGGTCAAAAGACGCAACGCCCTCCCCCGCAACAAATACGCCCGGCAATCACCAACCCAAGCGATGGTGGCAATAGCATTCTGGATCATCAGCGCCACCGCCGTTGCCCCCATGCTGCCACGTGTCCGGGCCTCGTGATGAATCCGCGCATTTGCTGCACGCAACGCTCCCTGTAAGGCAGGTCCGGCCAAGGCGTGGTCACTCACCTCCGACAACGCATCAATCACCATGTCCGAGGCCACATCACCAAAGCTGTAGCCTCCCATACCATCGGCAACAGCCCAAAGAACGCCGGTCGGGTCGGTCAAAATCGAGTCTTCATTGCGCTCTCGGACCACCCCAACATGGGTCAACCCCGCACCAATAAACACCGGTTGGGCGGGCATCATTCGGGGGATAACAGTTGTGGCTTTACTCACATAACTCTCCCACAGGCGGTCATCGCCAACACCCCGGCTACGCGATTGCGCTGTTTTCAAACCACATCACGGCGCTGCGCCGGAGCGAGGGGGCATAGTCAAAATTGGCACTTCAAAAAAGGCTGAATTGAAAACAAGGCCAGTATAGCCTAGCATAAATCATGCACAAAATCTTTTTCCAATGAGGCTCACATGCCGAATTTTAGAATTAAACCCTTTGCCGTGGTCCTTTCAATCGTCGCCTTGACGTCTCCGTTGTCGGCGCAAGAGGATCTCAGCGTCGATGAACTGATGTCTCTTTTTGAGCGCCAGCGCGAAGTCTTCCAGGAGGCTGAAACCAACGGAATGGGCGCCACCCGCGGCTTGAAACTGGTCACTGTTGATGAGGGCGCAAACAACACAACCGAGGCCGTCAATTTGTCCACTGAGACAAGTACAGAGACCGGCACTCAAGATGGCACGCAAACCGGTGCGCAGGTGGTACAAGCCGCAAGCGATCCCAATGCGCCGCTGGTGTTTGGTCAGCTGGATCCCGAGTTGCAGGTCAATCTGCAAATCAAATTTGGCTTTGACTCCGCGGCCCTGTCCAGCGACGAGGCGCCCAAGCTTGAAAAGATGTGCCAGGTGCTTCAGCGCAGCAACATCAAACTGGTACGGATTGTCGGACACACCGACACCTCCGGAACAGAGGAGTACAATGAGCGCCTTTCAATCCTGCGCGCAAAAGAAGTGGCGCGTCACCTCGTGGACAACTGTGGCATCGACCCCGCGCGTTTGGAAACTCAAGGCATGGGCGAACGTTTCCCGTTCAATGCGGATGACACCCGCGCCGAGGAAAACCGCCGCGTGGAATTCCAAGCCCTCAGTTAAGCCCTTCCAGCCGGATTTCTCTGGTGCCGTTCAAAACAAATCGGGGCGGGTCGGGCTTTTCGCCCAATAGATTCTTGCGGCTGTCTCCAGCTCGGACAATCGGTTGTTCGCAGGGGATTGCAGATTGGCCTCGGCAGCCATGGCCGCCAAGAAACGCCGTGTTGCTGGTCCAATCGCGCCATCCACTGCAACATCGGCGCCCATGTCCCGCAAAAGCAACTGTGTGGCTTTGGCCAAGTCGTCCGCTGGCTGCCCCTGTAACCCCTCCAACGCCGCCTCAGCCGCTTTCTTGTTGGAGAGATGGCTCGCCTTGGCAAAACGGATCAGAGCTGCCGGCACATCGGCTGCGGCGCCTTCGCCTTTCAAAACCATACGCGCCGCATTTACACCTCCCCAGCCGTCACCGCGTGACAGTCCTTCATCGTACCACACCAGAGCTTCCGCATCGCCTTGTCCAGGGACATCCCCTTTCCGGATCATGCGCCCCAATGTGGACGGACCAAATGGATGTCCCCCGTCACTGGCCTTCAGATACCACTGATAGGCGGCATCAAGATCCTTGGCCCCATTCAACCCGTTGGCTTCAACATAGCCAAGATTGTAGAAGCCATAGATGTCCTGACGCGCGGCGCTGGCTTGTAAATAGCGCAAACCACGTTCCGGCAGGAAATGGTCGGTATCTTTTGCCAGGAAGTAGATGCCCAACTCATTCATTGAATACGTGTGACCAAGCTCTGCCGCCCGGTCCAACAACTCAAATCCCATCTCGCGCTCTATCGCGTCTTGGCCGTTGCGCAGAAAATGCAGGCCTTTGGAATGCATCGCAAACGGATCGCCCGCCTCAATGCCTTTCTCATAAAGCGCCAAAGCGCCTGCCGCATTTTGCGGAATGCCCGTGGCTTGATGATCGATCCGCTTGGATATCAAAAATCGCCCTGTGCCGTTCAAGGCCCGAATATGCCCCTGCGTGACCGCGGTTTGAAAGCTCAGAAAACTCTTGTGCAACCGCCCCGCCGCTTGCTCAGCCCGCCCCAGTTGGTAGGAAAACCGGCCCTCATCAGGGTAGGCCTCCACTGCCACCTGACACGCCTCCAGCGCATAATCCACTTCTATCTCATTGGGCAACCGGTAAAATCCAACGCTGCCCGGGTCCAACGCATCACCCGCCGCGAGATCGCAGGCGTTGACCTCCATTTCCAACAACACAGAAACAGGAACTTCGGCACCATTGGTCTGCACCGTGACCGAAAATTGATCTCGCAAAAACGCAGATCGCTCTGTGGCGCGCCGCTCGCTCAGCACCGGACGATACATCAAACCGTCCGCGCGCACCGAGACCAAACCGTCATTGGGCACAGTTGTCACCGAGATCGACGGCAGCGCAGATTGTCCCAACGCAACTGCCAGCGCTGGCCCCAAATCAATCTGCCGATCGTAGGACACCGGCAACGTCACCTCAGACGGGAAATCCTGCGCTGTGACCTGTCGTGTACTGCCGCCACTGTCTGGGGTCGGCACAACCATCTCCGAAGTCACGACAACCGGTGCTTCAACTGTGCGTCCAAAATGAAATGGCTGCACCAACGTTGAGCTTTCCCACGGCACTTGTTTGCCGTCGGTTGCGTTATAAACCGCCTTCCTGACCTGCGCAAAGACCGAAAGGATATCGCGTTCTGGCTCGGCACTCACCGCATTTACGATGGCCGCTGTATAGGGACTGTTTTCACTGCCATTGCCGTCAAACGCCACCATCCCCGGAGCGGTAGAAAAGGCAACCAGAGAATTCAGCGGTGTTTGGAAAACGTCAAATCCCGTTTTTGTCTCAAACAGGCTGGCGTCCAAATTCCCGGCCAGAACCTTGTTCGGAAACGGATTGTCGCGACAGGCGTCTATGATGGCCACATGCACTTTGCCCCGCGCCGAGAGCACTTCGATCACTCGATCAAGCGTCACAGACTCCACCGGCAAATCGTAAACCGATTCAAAAGCCACATCCGTGGGCAACAGGTAGTTGCGACGGCCAATCTGAATGCCATGGCCAGCGTAGAAAAAGACAATCTCCGCCCCTTCCGTGACATTCAAAATCGACGCACGCAGCAAGTCTTCGAACCCTTGCCGGTCAAGATTGTAGCCGTCAAAAACCGTAAACCCCAAGTCACGCAGCATCGCCGAAAACCGCTCCGCGTCGCGCTTGGCGTTGGCCAAATCGTCGATACCGACATAATCCTGATTGCCAATCACCACCGCCAGCCGGTTTGGCTCGCTTTGGGCCACAGCACTTGTGGCAATTGCGGACAAATACGTGGCCAAGGCAAGCGGGGCCATTCTCTGTCTTATGGCCGATATGCCTCGCATAGGCATTAGCCACTCCACCCGCCGGGGCTGTCAGAGCCGCCATCATCGCCGCCGGAACTGCCAGATCCGCCGTCATCGTCGTCATCGTCGCTGGAACCACCAGAGCTGCTCCCACTGGAGCTACTGTCTCCGGAACCAGAACTGCTGGAGTTTCCCGAACCCGAGCTCGAACTTCCTGAAGAAGAGCTGCTGGGACTGCCACTGGATGAACTCGAGTTACTTGAGGAATCAGAGACTTCACTGTGTGGGACCCGCACACTTTCCACGTCCCCGTCTGGTGGCAAAATTTCGGTGCATCCCGCCAGAACGAGCGCTACCGCTGATGTTGATAGTAGAAAAACTCTCATCAAAAGTACCTCACCTACAAATTCAACCGAACCTGCCAGGGCCACCAATTGAAAATACGCCTCACTACCCTAAATACAGCGGGCACAAGGCAAACCCTGCAGACCCGTGAAGTAGACCACAGAAACCGGATTCTGTCTAATTTTCTTACTAACCACCCCCTCTTCAGACCTAGGAACAACGACAAATGGGAGGGCTTTCTCACGCCGATTTCGCCTATGAGGCGTTTCCCTCCGATCGGGGGACGGCCCAGCAGAGGTGCCCATTTTGTGACGTGTGCCTGACGTTGTTGATGCTTTGCACTCTTCTTCACCCTGACCTGACCGTCGGGTTTGTCAAAGCCGATCAGGAAGAACACAACCGACTGTCTGCACAAAGCACTGTCGATACGGCAAAGACCGAACAGGAACTGGCGCTGGTCACGCGCCAGCTCGACCGTACCTTGAACGCCATTACTCAGGGCATGTTCCATGTGAGCATGAGGTCCAAAATAGACACGCTGGAGGCCGAAAATGTGAACTAGAAGCTGACCTGGCCAATGCAGAACCCACTTCTCTGGTCATACTCCACCCAACTTGTCCGCGGTGTATCGCGACAAAGTGGCCAGCCTCACGGCGGCGTTGAGCGATCCGGCAACCTCAGCAGAGGCCACGACCATCATACGGTCTCTGCTAGAGCGCATTCGGCTTGTGCCCAACGACGCTGGGGCTTTGGACATTGAATTGGTTTGCTGAGTTTGGGGGGGCCCCAAGACGCCAAAAGCCACCCGAAGGTGGCTAGTTCGACAGTATTGGTTGCGGGAGCTTGCAACCGCCGGTACCGAACGGCACTCAATTGCAATGTGTGATACACATTCTATCTATTTGTCATGATGGACGGATCTTAGCCATCCGCTGAGCAGTGTGCCAAACTTAACCTTGCACAGAGCGCGGGCATTGAAAAATCGAATGAGCTTTCCAGAGCAGTCATCGACGGCGAGGAGCATTACTTGCAAACCTACAAGCCGGTAGGTACGACCCGATCGCTTTGCACTTCACTCGCCGGTCCAAGGATTGAGCTTACTAGCCCAAAATCGAGTGCGGCATCCAGCTCTCAGATCGTGGAGGGCCTTAGCCATCCGCCCTACGTCCACTCCCGGCATACTCCGTCTGCCGCCCTTCAAAACGTGCGACACACCTTCCCGCCAGACCCGTTTCCTTGATGAATCATAGTCGAATACTAGTGCCCAGGATCGGCAGGCACCTAAACACGCCCAGTAAATCTCTGCTGCCTGTTTTCATCACAACCACCACGGATAGACTGGTCGCAAAAGACCAGCAAATCCGCCGCAAAGGCTCTTCGCGCACCGGAGTTTATTTTGGGTGCAGAAAAGAATGATCCAGCGAAAGCTTTTACGGTTGGGTCCGGTAACAGTTCAAGCAGCCCCCTTTGTGAAGCCCCTAGCTATCAGCTCTTTCATTACCTCATTGGCTCCGCCATAGATTTTCTGCACTCGCGCGTCGGCGTACATCTGCGAAATCGGGTATTCTGCCATATAGCCGTAGCCACCATGTAACTGCAGACACTCATCCACAATTTCACATTGCATTTGGCTGCACCACCACTTCAGCATTGCGGCAGTTTCAACATCCAGCGTTCCTGCTACCAATCGATCGACACAATCATCGATGAAGACACGGGCAATGTGGGTAATCGTTTTTGCCTCGGCCAATTTGAATCGGGTGTTTTGTAAATCAAGCAAAGTACCACCAAAGGCCATGCGCTGGCTGGTATATTCTACGGTTTGCTCCAGAGCCTTTTCCATAACTGCCACTGCCTTTAACCCCAAAACAAGTCGCTCCTGCGGCAATTGCTGCATCAGCTGATAGAACCCTTGCCCTTCTTGGCTGCCGAGCAGATTTTCCGGCCGAACTCGCACATTGTCAAAAAAGAGTTCAGAGGTGTCCGCGCTTTTTTGGCCTATTTTTTCGAGATTGCGCCCGCGTCGGAAACCGGCCAAGCCGTCCACTTCCAACACAATTAGCGAGATACCCTTCGCACGTTTTTGTGGATCTGTCTTGCAAACCACAATGACGAGGTCCGCGAGTTGGCCATTGGTAATAAAGGTTTTGGATCCGTTGATGACATACGCATCACCGTCCCTTTTCGCGGTTGTTTGGATCGATTGCAGATCCGATCCAGCCCCAGGCTCAGTCATGGCGATGGCGCAGACCAATTCTCCAGTCGCCATTTTGGGCAGCCAGCGCCGTTTTTGATCTTCGGTCCCATAATTCAGAATGTAGTGTGCTGAGATTTGGCTATGTACACTATTGCCCCAACCGGACACCCCGGTGCCCGCATATTGCTCGGTGATGATCACTGCCTCGTGGTAGAAATCGCCACCTGCCCCGCCGTACTCTTCCGGAACCGAGGCGCAGAGGATGCCGGCATCACCAGCCTTGTTCCAAAAGGCGCGATCCACATGGCCTTGTTTTTGCCAACGCGTTTCGTTTGGCGACATTTCGCTGGCATAAAAACGCGCAACTTGCTCACGCAAAATTTCCAATTCCTCGGTCATCCAACGGCTGCGATATGCGGTCATCTCTAAGTCCTTTTTGAGTACGGGGTCAGGCGCCTTCGCGACCAACAATGGTGATCGAGGCAACGTTTTGATGCGGGAAGCCTCCCAAATTGTGGGTCATGCCAAAAACTGGCTCCCTGCTACGTTGACGCTGCCCAGCGCGCCCTAAAATCTGCAGATACATTTCATAGACCATGCGGATGCCCGAGGCGCCAATCGGGTGGCCAAAACATTTCAAGCCGCCGTCGATCTGGCAGGGCACAGAGCCATCGGCATCAAAGAAACCATCCATGACATCCGTCACCGCCTGCCCTTCACCCGAGATGAACAGGTCTTCCATAGTGACAAGCTCGGTGATCGAGAAACAGTCGTGCACCTCGAACAGGCTGATCTGGTCTCGGGGTTTGGAAATGCCCGCTTCGGCATAGGCGCGCGCGGCGGCTTTTCGGGTGGTCACCAGATGGCTGCCATCCCAAGAATTATGCTGCGCCTCAGCGCCACTCGACACCGCCAGTTGCAGTGCCTTGACGGTGACCAGGTCCTTCTTGCCCAAAGCACGGGCAATCTCTGGCGTGGTGACAATAGCGCAGGCTGCCCCATCACTGACCCCGCAACAATCATAAAGCCCCAGCGGATCCGCAACCATGGGTGCGCTTAATACGGTTTCCACATCAATGGGTTTACGCAGATGCGCCTTGGGGTTGCGGGCGCCGTTAGCATGGCTTTTGACCGAGATATGCGCCATTGCCTGTTTCAAATCGCCTGCATCCACCCCGTGTTTGGCACAATAAGCGCTGGCCAGCTGCGCAAAGGCCCCAGGGCCAGACAGGCTGGGCCAGAACAGATCATTCACTGTGCCCCGACCGCGTTGCGGCAAGCCGCCGTAGCCGGTGTCTTTCAGCTTCTCAACCCCAACTGCCAGCGCGATATCACAGGCCCCCGAAGCAACTGCATAGGTCGCCCCGCGCAGCGCCTCGGTGCCAGACGCGCAGAAATTTTCAACCCGCGACACCGGGATATAGGGCAGCCGCAAAGTGGTCGCCAGCGGGATAGCGCCCTTGCCCACGTGCTGGTCGTCAATGCCGGTGCCCAGCCAGGCCGCGCCGATTTCGCTGGTCTCGATGCCCGCATCTTCGAGCGCCTCGGAGTATGCCTCGACAATCAGATCCTCGGCATTGTCCATCCAACGTTCGCCAAAGCGCGAGCACCCCATACCCAGAATGGCAACTTTGTCCTTAATACCTGTAGCCATGATACTGCCCCTTAAGCCGGTGTTGCGATCCAGAAGTAGCGACGGAATCCACGCTGGTGGTCATAATCCTTGACCCGGAACACCATGCGCATGGACATGCCGATTTTGAGCTCTGCGTCCGGGGTGACATCGGTTATGTCACTCATCAACCGCCCGCCGCCCTCGAACTGCACCATTCCATAGTAGTGCGGTGGGTTTGGCGAAAATGTCAGTCCGTCTCCGGTAAAGGAATTAAGCGCTGCAGACTTATCCGCAAAAGGTTCGGGCACTTGAGAGTCGAACCGGCCGCATTCCGGGTTGGCGCAGATGTTGGACTTGGGAAATTGTTTGGTATTGCAGCTTGTACAGCGCCCACCGATAAGTCCCTGCACCATGTCCTTGTTGCGATATAGCGTGGTCAGGCCCGTATTCTTGTCCACTTCGGAACGAATACCCTGCTCCATCTCAATCAGTTGATTGAAGGCAAGGAACTTATGGTAGTTCTCTTCTCGATACCCCTGTTTCAGGCACCCCGTAATTCCGCCCTTCCCTTGCTGGCCACGAATCGCATCGGTGACCTGAAACAGCAGCGCATCACTGCCCTGCCCGAACCCAACAACCAGAATGATGTCACCGGGATCGGCGTTATCGAGCGTATGGGCCAGCATCACCAAAGGGTGTGACGCCCCAGCCTCGCCACAGGAGCCCTGCAGATTGTCGGCCAGGGCCTCGGGCGCAAGCCCGACCTTACGGGCAACCGCCGATGCGATCCGCGCCGAGGGCACCGGGAAACAAAACGTGCTGACCTGATCGATGGTCACGCCCGCATTCTGCAGCGCCTTGGCCACGGTATCAGGCACGATCTTCAGATATCCCTCGTCGCGGACCCAGCGTTCTTCCCAGGTGTAATCGAACTCACCGTTTTCCCCTCGGAAGTGATCCACCAGATCCACAGCTCGGCTGGCCCCACCCAGATAACAAGCCACTACATCGCCTTGCCCGACATGGAACGCGGCGGCAGCGTCCCCTGTTGTTAATTCCAGCGGATTGCCCGGCTTGGTACGGCGTTTCTCGGCGCTGACCACCAAAGCTGACCCGCCCAATTGCAAGGCCGCCATCAGGGCTGATGTGCCCGCCCGCTGAGACCCGCCAATATCCAGCGTCATCAAATCCGACCCCAGCGTCAGGGCATCCGCGACAACACCGGCATTTTGACGATCTTTAAACGGATAACTGGTCGAGCCCATGATGACCGCATCCAGACCGGAACTCCCCTGCCCGCCCAGACAATCTCGGCCGGCCTCGACCGCCATGGTGATGCTGTCCTCGTTCCAGTTCGCCATGGCCCGCTCGCCCCGGCCCAAGCCTTTCAGCGCAGGCGTGAACCAACTGTGCGCCGCCGCGATCACCTGCCGCTGCAACCGTGCACGCGGCACATAACCACCAAAGGCAAGAATTCCGGTTTGCATCGATGCCCTCCACTTCAGGTCTTGACCGAGTCACATTTTGTTTGATTATTATTCGCATGCTTATTATTGTCTAGCTAATTATTATCTAGCACATAAAATGCACGTAACCGGCTGGAGGGAAGATGTCTGAACAAAAATTGCTAGAGGGCAAAGTAGCGCTAATCACCGGCGCTGGCCGCGGTGTTGGGCGTGAAATTGCACTATTGATGGCAAAACGCGGCGCCAAAGTGCTGATCAATGACTTGGGCGGCAGTGCTCAAGGCGAGGATAGCGATCAATCCCCTGCAGCTGAAGTGGTACGCGACATCAAAGCCATGGGCGGCGAGGCTGCCGCCAACTATGACTCGGTCTCTTCGTTTAAAGCCGCTGAGGGCATGGTTGAACAAGCACAAGACGAATTGGGCGGGCTGGACATCGTTGTCAACAACGCCGGCATTCTGCGCGATCGGATTTTTCACAAGATGAGCGAGGAGGATTGGGACCTAGTGGTGGATGTGCACCTGAAGGGATCCTTCAACGTCGCCCGCCATGCCGCCACTGTATTCCGAAAACAGGAAAGCGGCCGGATGATCCACATGACCTCGACCAGTGGATTGATCGGCAACTTTGGACAGGCCAGCTATGGCGCAGCAAAACTGGGCATTGTGGCCTTGTCCAAATGCATCGCGCTGGACATGGCCCGCTACAACGTGACCTCGAACTGCATCGGCCCCTTTGCCTGGAGCCGACTTGTCGGCACCATCCCTGTAAACTCCGAAGCCGACCGCGTCCGGGTTGAGCGGATGAAAACCATGACACCCGACAAAATTGCCCCGCCAGTGGTGGCGCTGGCCTCGGACCAGGCACAGCACATCAATGGGCAGGTGATCTGCGTGCGCAGCAACGAGATTTTCCTGATGGGCCAGTCGCGCCCCTTGCGCGGCATGCAAACCGCCGAGGGCTGGACCCCGGAAACCGTGCTCAACCATGCCTTCCCGGCGCTGGAAAGCACCATGTACCCGCTCGAACGCAGCCCCGAAATTTTCAACTGGGATCCGGTCTAAGGAGGCCAACACATGACCTTTACCTACGATCACATCATGAACTGGCCTTTTGAAGAGGTCGAACACAGCTACACAGTCAAAGATTCTACCATCTACGCGCTGGGTGTTGGGTTTGCCCAGGATCCGATGGACATGCGGCAGCTACCATATGTCTTTGAGGAGATGGAATTTCAGGCTGTCCCCACGATGGCAGCGGTACTGGCCACACCCGGTTTCTGGGCCCGAGACCCCAATACCGGCATAGACTGGAAAAAGATCCTGCATGGCGAACAGGGGATTGTCATACACAAGCCCCTGCCTCCCGCCGCAACTCTACTTGCCACCACCCGTGTGACCGAGGTCCTGGACAAGGGCGATGGCAAGGGCGCGCTGATATTCACCGAGCGCGATCTGGTCGATAATGACACAGGTGTGATGTATGCCACCCTGTCAGGCACTTCTTTTGCACGTGGCAATGGTGGATTTGGCGGGCCAAGTGGGCCACAGCCGCAGCCACACACCCTGCCCGACCGCAAGCCGGATATGTCCTGGGATTTCACAACCCGCCCCGAAGCGGCACTACTTTATCGCCTGTCGGGCGATTATAACCCATTACACGCCAACCCAATTGTTGCTGAATCAGCTGGTTTCAAAAAACCGATCTTGCACGGGCTTTGTTCGCTGGGAGTGGCCGGGCATGCCATTCTGCGCACCTATTGCGACTACGACAACAGCCGATTCAAATCTCTGAAACTGCGGTTCTCCTCGCCGGTTTATCCCGGTGAAACCCTGCGCACCGAGATGTGGAAAGACGGCGATGTAATTTCCTTCTGTACTAAAGTGGTCGAACGCGATGTGGTTGTGCTGAACAATGGTCGCGCCGAGGTTTCAAACTAAATGCCCAATCCCCCAGTCAAATCCAATTTTGTCATCCAGGACATCGCCCGCTTTCGCACCCAGCTGTATGACCGGTTAATTGGCCCTCACGGGCTGACCACCAGCCAAGCCTCGGTGCTGTCGCAGCTGTTCAAAAAGGATGAGCAGATCCAGTCAGAACTGGCAGCAACCCTGAAGATCGGCACTGTGACGCTTGGCGGGCTGGTGGACCGGCTCGAAGCCGCAGGGCTGGTGGAACGCCGCCCGGTGCCCGGCGACCGCCGCGCCAAATGCATCTGCCTGACCCCGGCCGCCTATCCGCTGGGCCGTATCATGGATCAACGGGCAGACGAGCTGCGTCAACTGACCTTTGTCGGCATGAGCGAGGCAGAGATCGCACAGTTCTCAGACATGCTGGAACGGGTGCGGGAAAATCTGTTGGTGGCATTGAGCGAACAAAAGAAAGCACCGGACTGATGGGCCCGCTGACCGGAATTCGGATTGTTGAATTTGCCGGGCTGGGACCGGGGCCCTTTGCTGGCATGATGCTGGCAGACATGGGGGCCGAAATCTTGCGAATTGAGCGCCGCGGCGGCGGACTGACACCTGCAGATCCGAAACGCGACATTCCGGCGCGCGGTCGCAAATCAATTACTCTGGATCTCAAGGCCGGAGGCGCCACCGACGTGGCCCTGAAACTGATCGACCAGGCAGATGCGGTGATCGAGGGCTATCGCCCCGGCGTGATGGAACGGCTTGGGCTAGGTCCTGAAGTGTGTCACGCTCGCAACCCGGCGCTGGTCTATGGCCGCATGACCGGTTGGGGACAAAACGGAAAACTGTCTCAGGCCGCTGGCCATGATCTTAACTATATTGCCCTGTCCGGTGCGCTTTGGGCCATGGGCGAGGCCGACCGCAAACCGATGCCTCCTCTCAACCTGCTGGGCGATTTTGGCGGCGGCGGAATGTTTCTGGCTTACGGAATTGTCTGTGCCCTGTTGCGGGTAAAAATGACTGGCCAAGGCGACATTGTGGATGCGGCCATCAGCGATGGCACCGCCGCCCTGATGGCACCGGTCTATGGTTATCAAGCAATGGGCGGCTGGAAAAATGAACGCCAATCCAACCGGCTGGACGGCGGCGCGCCCTACTACGGCGTTTATGAGTGCAAGTGTGGGGGCTGGATCACCCTGGGTGCGATTGAGCCGCAATTCTGGGCACTGTTCATGCAGGCACTGGAGCTACCCGAGGACCACTTCGGCGACCGCCACGACCAAGACTTGTGGCCTGAAATGCGCCGCCAGTTTGCAGAGATATTTGCCGGAAAGCACCGAGAGGAATGGTGTGCGTTGATGGAGGGCACCGATATCTGTTTTGCGCCGGTGCTCAGCATGGCTGAGGCTCCAGTGCATCCGCACAACCTGTCACGCGGAACATTTGAGACCGAGAATGGTGTGACCCAACCCGTCCCCGCCCCGCGCTTCACCAATGCACCTGCACAAATGCCATCTCCGCCCCCTGCCAAGGGCCAAGACAACGAAACAGCGTTGCTGGATTGGGGATTCTCTCATTCAGAAATCCAATCCATGCTGAGTGAGGGCCAATTATGAGTGCGGCCATGGACGAAGGTTTCGATCCCATGGCGCATGAGATGTGCGCTCACAAGAGCTTTGACGAGTTAGAAGTCGGCGACCGTTTTGTGATCCCCTCTCGCACCATAGGCGACGCCAATTTTGCCGCTTTCCAACTGGCCTCAGGCGACAATCACCCGATCCATTATGACGTGGAATACTGCCGCGAACGCGGCCACCCCGGCCTGCTGGCCCATGGGTTTCAGGCGCTGATCCAGACTGCCCCCGGTGCTGGCAGCCTTCCGCATGTTCTGGGTGACAACATGATTGGATTTTTGGATCAATCCAGCAAATTCCTGAAACCTCTGTACCTGGGTGATACCGCCTATCCAGCGCTGGAAATCACCGAACTGACCCGTCAACGTACAACTGGCATCGTCACGGTGCGCTCAACCGTCCACAATCAACGGCGCGAGCTGATCCTCGAAGGGGAGCAGCGATTTCTCGTGAGGCTACCAACATGACACTCCCTCTTTTAGGTTTCACGATCGTGGAAATGGGCTCGGCCTTAGCTGGCCCTTATTGCGGCCGCATTCTAGCTGATATGGGCGCGCGGGTGATCAAGGTGGAACCGCCCGAAACCGGTGAACCCGCACGTAGCTGGGGCGATGTGGTGCACAAGGGATCCGGCGCGATGTTCCATGCGGTCAATCGGCAAAAGGACTCTTTAGCGGTGGATTTCACCCGGGCCGAAGATCTCGACCGGTTGAAAACCCTGATTGCGACCAAGGCCGATGCTGTGTTTCAAAACCTGCGGCCGGGCGTGGCCGAAAAGGTTGGCCTTGGCGCCAGCGACTGCCAGGCGCTGAACCCCAAACTGGTCTATTGCAACATCTCAGCCTTTGGCGCCAAGGGGCCGCTGGCAGATGCCGCCGGCTATGAGGCTTTGTTACAGGCGTTTTCCGGCATCATGGAGGCCACAGGCAACGAAGGCGGCCCGCCCGCCCGAGTTGGCTTTTCAGTCAATGACATCGGCACCGCCATGTGGGCCGCAATTGGCATTCTGTCCGCGCTGCTACAACGCGAAAAAACCGGCGAAGGCTGCATCGTCGATGCCTCGATCTTTGACACAGCCATGGCCTGGCAGACCGTCAGCACTTCGGCTCTTCTAACCACAGGGCGGGAACCCAAACGCACCGGCCTCAAGGGGCCATTGCTGGCCCCCAACCGTGCTTTTACATGCGCTGACGGCATGTTGATGCTGACAGTTGGCACCGACGCGCAATTTGCCAAACTGTGCAGCGTTTTGGGTTGCCCCGAGCTCGCCGAAGATGCCCGCTTTACCGACAACAACGCGCGGGTGACCAATGATGACCTGCTGCTGGAACTGCTCGAAACCCGTTTCATCACCCGCACCCGCCATGAATGGTGGCGTGAGCTGCGCGCGGTTTCGGTTCCGGCCTCGCCAATCCAGACCCTGCAGGAGGCCCTTAACCATGAGCACACCCTGGCCTCGGGCATTGTGCAACAGGCGCCCGACGCGGCACCTCCGCTGGTTGGCCTGCCACTGAGTTTTGACGGAGAACGCCCGGCGTTCCGCCGCTCTGCCCCCGCTTTGGGAGAAGGCACTGACGACATCTAGACATTTGAAAGGACGCGAGATGAAAACGCGCACATTACAAGGATGGTCCACTTCAATCAGCCGGGTGGTCAACGAAAGTGAAACCGAAGACACCATGATCCGTGGGCACAGCCTGAACGAGTTGATTGGCAACTCCACCTTTGCCGAAACCATGTTCCTGCTGCTCAATGGGCACCGGCCCACCCGCGAGCAGGGATTGGTGCTGGACGCGCTGCTGGTGGCCTGCATGGAACACGGCATTGCACCGCCCTCGCTGATCCCTCGGCTTTATGCTTCATACGGCACCACCATTCAGCAGGCGATTTCCGGCGGCATCAACGCTTTTGGCGAACGGATGGGATCGCTGGGCGAAAAGATGGCCAAACTCATGGTCGATCGACTGGGTCACCTGGACAACCCGGATGAGGCCACCTTGACCCGTATTGCCAAAGAAATCGTGGCCGAGATCCACGAGGCGGGCGAGCGACTTCCCGGCTATGGCATTCCGCTGCACACCCGCGATCCGCGTGCCGACCGGGTGATGGACCTGGCCAAGGAGCACGGGGTGTTTGGCACCTATTGCCGCTTTGCCGAACTGATGGGGGACGCGCTAGAAGAAGCACGAGGGGGACGCGCTGTACCACTCAACATCGATGGCATATGCGGCTGTATCGCGCTTGATCTGGGCTTTGACTGGCGCACCACGCAGATGTTTCTGCTGACCGCGCGCAGCGTTTCGATGGGCGCGCATTACCTGGAAGAGCAGGATCAAGACAGCATTTGGCGCCACATTCCAGCTGATGAGATAGACTATATCGACTAAGGAGTACGGGACATGAAATTGGTTGGCACAGGTTTCCACTGGGACGAGCTAACAGTTGGCGAGCGATACAAGACCTATGGGCGCACCATCACCGAAAGTGATGTGGTAAATTTTGTTTCCTGCGTTGGCATGTTGGAATCGCTGTTCTTGGACGCAGAATACCGCAAAGCCCATAGCGCCATGCAAGGCCACGCCGCTCCGGCCATGCTGGTGCTGTCATTGGCCGAAGGATTGGTTCTGAATGCGACAGGCCAGGGCACCGGTTTGGCTTTTCTGAACATGGAAATGAACGTGCGCGGGCCCGTTGTGGTGGGTGATACCATCCATGTCGAGATCAAGGTGGTTGAGGCGCGCAAGACTTCAAAATCCTCGCGCGGGCTGGTGCGCACCTCGAACCGCATCGTTAATCAACGCGGTGACGCGGTGATTGAGTATACACCACAGCGGTTGATGAGTGGTCGCGAGGGGTAAGGCTGTGCCATTTTGGCCGTACAGGATTGAGGACTGTGTCTGGCCGCGGGTGGTAGCGAGGCGTCCGCCCATGGAGGCGGTCGGACGCTGCTCTGTCTGAAGGACGGGGGAATTTTCATTGTAGTGTTTTGTAGAATTTTAGGGGATTGCAGCCACCATCTCGCGCAGCTCGGTTTTTACCACCTTGCCATAGTTGTTCTTAGGCAATTCTTGCATCACCACATAGTCTTTAGGGCGTTTAAAGCGAGCGATATTGTCGGTGCACAGCGCATCCAGCGCCGCCAAGTCCAGCTCTTGCCCCACCTCTGCAACGACACAAGCCACAACAACTTCCCCCCATTCCGAATGCGGGCGCCCGATCACCGCCACCTCGGCCACACCCGAATGGCTCAGCAAGATCTCCTCGACCTCTCGCGGATAGATGTTGGATCCTCCGGAAATGATCATATCCTTTGACCGGTCATGCATGGTCAGGAACCCATCCTGATCCAGCGCGCCCATGTCGCCAGTCCAAAGCCAGCCATCACGGATAGTCTTTGCGGTCGCCTCAGGGTTGTTCCAATACCCCTTCATTACCGCGTCGCCCTTGACGACAATTTCACCGATTTCTCCCGTGGCAACTTCCTGCCCGCGTTCGTCTACCACGCGCACCCGACTAACCATTTGCTGAAAGCCCACACTGGTTAGTCGCTCGCGCCAGTGTGGGTGATTGCGATCCGTTACATAAGACTTGGGTAAAGTGGTGATAGCCATCGGGCACTCGCCCTGCCCGTAGATCTGAGCGAACCGCGGTCCCAGGACCTCTACAGCCTCTACGATGTCGGCAAAATACATTGGTCCGCCCGCATAAATGACATTATCCAAACCGTCCCCGGTCGCGCCGCCGGCCTTCGCGTGGTCAATCATACGGCGTACCATCGTTGGCGCGGCAAACATCGAGACTCGTTCAAAACAAGCAGCGAGTTCAAAAACTTCAGCCTCATCAAACCCGCCCGACACCGGACAGATATGCCGCCCACCCGACATCACATGCATGAAATTGTAGATGCCCGCGCCATGGCTCATCGGAGCTGCATAAAGCGTGGCGTCTTGCTCGCTGTGAGGCCCGATGCCGTCGGTATAACCCGACACCATTGCCGACATGTTCTGAGCTGTAATCATCACCCCCTTGGGGCGCCCGGTGGTGCCTGAAGTGTAAAACAGCCAAATCATGTCATCGCGGTCCAGCGAAGCGGGCAGTTCACGCGGTGGTGCCTCATAGAGCGCGGAAAAGTTGTCGCCTGGCGCAACAATGGTTTCCATCACACAAGTCGGCGTCGCTGCATCCAGTTCCGCACCGTTTTCTGCCGAAACAAAAGCTAATCTTACGCCAGCGTTTTCCATGATCCAGGCCGCTTCTTTGGCGTGCAGCTTGGCATTGATCGGCACCGCCGCCGCCCCGGCCCACCAGATGCCATACATCGTCTCCAAATACTCGGTGCAATTCTTCATCAGCACCGCCACCCGGTCCCCCGTACCAATGCCGCGCTGGCTCAGAGCTCCGGCAATCGCCGCTGCACGCCGAGCAAATTCAGCGTAATCAGCCACCAAGTCCTCTCCGTGATACAGCGCTGGGTTGGTCGGTTTCAATTTTGCGGTGCGCAGCAGCCATTCAGCGGGATTCATGTCGGCTTTCCTTGTCTTCAGCTGCCCCAGAAGGGTTTTCGCAGTTCTGTCTTTAGTATCTTGTTGGCCCCAGACAGTGGCCAAGGCTCGTGCCGGAAACTGATCGTTTGCGGGCACTTATAGGTCGCCAGATTGGCGCGACAATAGGCAACCAGCTCTGCCGGGTCAGGGGCAGTACCTGCCGCCGGGATCACAATTGCATGTACCGCCTCGCCCCATTTATCATTCGGGATTCCGATCACGGCAACTTCGGCAACCTGGTCATGGATCGACAGGATATTCTCGACTTCGCCTGGGTAGATGTTTTCACCACCCGAAATGATCATGTCTTTGATCCGGCCCGAAATCCACAGGATGCCATCCTCATCAAAATAACCCGCATCACCGGTATGCAGCCAGCCTCCGCGCAGGGTTTCCGCTGTCAGCTCCGGTTGGTTCAGATAACCTTTCATCACATTGGGTCCGCGCGCGACGATCTCTCCAATCTCTCCCACGGGCAGTTCCTGGTCATTTGCATCAAAGATGCGCAAGTCGCAATGAGGCACCGGCCTGCCCACGGCCCCCAACTTGCCTTTTTCAGCAAAATCGGCGCGATGATATTCCGGTCCCAGTGCAGCCAGAACCGGTGAAGCTTCGGTCATGCCATAGCCGTGTGAAATTGCCACTTGTGGAAAAGCCGCCACGATCCGACGCAACAACTCTTCGCTGGCTGGCGAAGCACCAAAGCTCATCTGTCGTAAGCTGCTAAGGTCAAAATCACCAAACTCCGGGAGGTCCAGCACCATTTGCATCATCGCCGGGATGAACATGGTGGCATTGACCTGATGCTGCTGGATGATCTGCAAAAACCCCAGCGGCGTGAACTTGGGCTGGATCACCATGGTGCAGCCCGCATAGACGCTGCAAAACACCCGCGCCCCGGCACCAAGGTGAAACATCGGGCCCGTCAGCAGATGGGTTTCTTCAGAACACACATCATACACCTGTGCATGGCCCGTCGAATTGGCAAAGAGGTTCCAATGACTCAACATCACTCCCTTGGCTCTGCCGGTGGTCCCCCCCGAATAGTAGATAATGAGCGTGTCATCCCCAGCCCCGATCTTTTGATCAATCGAGTGTGCGGCTGCGATCATTTTCTCGTAAGATATTTCTTTCCCCTCTGGCTCAGTCCCGATCACTATCAAAATGACGGAGCCACCCAAACGAGCACAGATCTGGCGCGCCATCGTTAGACGGGCAGGATCGACAATCAGCACCTTGGCAGCACTGTCTGTCATGCAGTCGCTCAACTCGTTCACTGACAACCGGTAATTCAGCGCGACGGATTCACCTCCCATAAACGAGGGGGCAAAATAGCCTTCATAAAACCAGTCGGAATTCAGCCCCAGAAAGGCCACCCGGTCACCCTTCTCTAACCCCAGCTTGCACAGGCCGCCAGCAATGGCTTGGCACCGCTGCCAAAGCTCGGACCACGTGGTCTGCCGATCCTCGCAGATCAGCGCAACCCGGTCGGGCATCCGCGCGGCATGGCGGTCCAGCATCTCGGCGAATGATACGGCCATTCAGGATACTCCCTGGAGTTGCTGCTCCATCAACAGTTGCTCAATCAGCTTGGCCGGCACGCCAAATTCCCGCAACACCGCCTCGGTATGCTGGCCCTTCTCCGGCGGCGGTCCCTGAATGGCAGCAGGTGTTTTTGAAAACTGGCAGCTTGGCCCCGGAAAGGTCATGGTCCCATCAATCGGGTGCTGCACGCTTTGAAAGAACCCAACCTCAAGCAGGTGCGGATCTTGTAACAGATCTTGGGTCGAGTTGATGCGAGCAGCAGGCACCTCTGCAGCATTCAGCAATGCGAGCCATTGCGTGGTGGTCTTGCCAGTTAGAATATTCTGCACAGCCTGGCACCACTCAGACACGTGAGTGAGACGCGCAGCGACATCAACAAACCGCGGATCATTCTTCAGATCCGACCGATCCGCCAGATCGGAAAAGCGGTGCACCTGCTTATTGGTGTAAATTGTCGCCGCAATATATCCATCAGCGGTTCTAAACGGCACGCGTTCGCGGGCAATGAGCCGTTTGTACACTGGCTCGCTGCTTGGCGGGTCAAAAACTGCACCGGTCATATGTTCGGTCAGCATAAAAGCTGACATGGTTTCGAACATTGAGACGTCGACTTCTTGCCCAAGCCCGCTGGATTGCTGCGCATAAAGCGCCGCCAGCGCCGCATAGGCCGCCGTGATACCAGACACTTTGTCCGCCATGATATTGGCCAAATAGCGCGGTTCGTTGCCCGAGGCACGCGCCTCAAGCAGCGGCACACCCGTCATCCCCTGAATGACATCGTCATAAGCCGGCTGCCCGGCATAGCGCCCGTTTTTGCCAAACCCGCCAAGGTTCATGTAGACAAGGCGCGGATTGATTTTGGCCAGCCGCTGGTAACTCAACCCCAACCGCGCCATAGCCGCCGGGCGGGTGGAATGGACAAAAAGATCACAGTTTTGGGCCAGGTCCAGAAGCGCGTCAACAGCCTCAGGCCGTTTGAGATCCAACTCGATACTACGTTTGCCCCGGTTGAGAGTGGCAAAAAGCCCGGACGCCCCCTTGCGCTTGCCAGGGCCAATCTCCCGCGCGATATCACCCTCCGGGCTCTCGACTTTGATTACATCCGCCCCTAAATCCGAGAGAATCTGCGTGCAGTATGGCCCCATGACGACAGCGGTCATATCCAGGACAAGAACGCCGTCCAATGCCCCTTTGGGCTCGGAAATACTCATCTCATTTACCATTGGCTGTAGGGCAGCAGCAGCGAGATTACGGGGAACAATAAGATCAGGGCAAAAACCAGAACATCAACGGCAAGGAAGTTAATCACCCCGCGGAAGATTTTGTGCACTGGCGCCTCAGGCCCCACGACCGAATTGATGATAAACACATTCAACCCAACGGGCGGTGTGATCAAGCCAATCTCCAACAATTTCACCACGACCACGCCAAACCAGATTAAATCCAGCCCCATTCCTTCGACCAACGGAACAACAAAAGGCAGAGTCAACAGCATGATACCGAGCGGATCCAGGAACATACCCATTATCAAATACAACACCACGATAGTCAGCAGAATCGACCAGTCAGCCATTTGGTAATACTCGGTCAGTCCAACAACTTCTCGAGTCAATCCAGTAAGGGACACAAAGGCCACAAACATCTTCGCCCCGGCGGCAATAAAGAAAATCGACGCGCTTTGCAGGGCTGTGTCCCGCATTGCTTCAACAAACTTGTTCCACTTAAGCTTGCGGGACAACACGCCATAGCCAATTGCAAAACTCATGCACACGGCCGCCGCTTCCGTGGCTGTAAATATCCCGCCATAAATTCCGCCAATGATAACAGCAAACAACAAAATCGCTGGCCACGCCCGCCCCAAAGCCATCCAGCGTTCGCGATTGCTGATATCCTCCTCGGGGATGGGCGCGTCCTGAGGGTTTTTGCGAGTCCATAGAAAAATCACCAGCAACATACCCAAAAGTGACAGGATGCCCGGCAACACACCGGCCAAGAACAACTTGTTGACGGACTGCTCTGTAAATAAGCCATAGAGAATGAACAGCACGCTAGGCGGGATCAATGACCCCAATGTGCCGCCCACGGCCACTGTAGATGTCGCAAGCCGCATAGAATACTTGTATCGCAGCATTTCCGGGATACAGATCCGTCCCATTGCGGCCGCACATGCCACAGACGACCCGGTAATTGCAGAAAACCCACCACAGCCCATGACCGAAGCCATCGCCAAACCTCCGGGCACTTTTGCCAGCCAAACGCGGCCTGCGTAATAGATTTCGGTGGTTATCCCCGCGTGATAAGCGATGTGCCCGAGGCCAATAAATAGCGGCACCATGCTCAACGGATATGAGTGCAAAAACTCAAAAACATTGGACGAAATCAGCGACATTGTGGGGCGGATCGCCTTTGCAGCCTGAAACTCGTCTCCGTATTTGAAGCCAAAGAAAAGGTAGGTACAGACAATCGCAAGCCCGGCCAAGGCAAAACCTATTGGGACGCGCAGCGCGATCAAAATAAGCGCAACGGCAAAGCCGACCATGCCAATCGTGGTAGGATCCATGAGGTGTAACCCTTTGTTTTATTGCTTTATTTCGGAATCTTCCGATCGAAACAAAGACTTAAAATCGATGAAAACAAGCCAAGCAAGGCGCACCACAAAAACGATGTAGCCAAAACAAAACGCCAGCTTTCCTGGCCACTCGGGCAGGTCGAACTCTCCATAGAAGTAGTTTCCGTCCCACCACGCGGTGTTGAACGCTTTCCAGCCTCCGTATGCGATGGGCAGGAGAACCAAAAATCCGATTACTGATCCCAAAAAGTCGACCCAAGGTTTGACCCAATTCGGCATCAAATTAACAAAGACATCGACAGCAATATGTGCACGGTTGGCGGTCACATATGCCAAAGGCAAAATCATTGCTGCGATCATCAGTTCCCGGACCATGATCTCGGCGTCCGGAAGTGACCAGTTGAATATCGCCCTAGTGAGCACCCCTGAAAAGATGATGGCGCAAATGGCCAAGATGGCCACACTGGCAATGATCAGCGAGATTTTTTCAACCAATACCAGCATCCGGGGACCGGATGCTGATACGGAATTTGAGGAGCCACTCATTAGCGTGACCAGGGATAGCCCTTGGCTTCCCGCTCAGCGTCCCATTTTGCCAACATTTCCATATAGTCAGCCAACATTGCATCTGCATCGATACCAGCGGCACTTGCCTTGCCTTTCCAATCGTCCAGGTAGCTTTTGGATGCCGAAAGAAGTTGCTGTTTTTGAGTATCCTCAAAACTGCTGAATGATATTTTGCCGTCAGCCTTCAGGTCATCAATGGCCTCTCCGTTAGCCGCAGAAAGGTTCTTTGCGTAGACATCGACCATCTCAGAACCAAGATCATCCACGACAGCCTGCTGCTCCGGCGTCATCGCTTCATACGTATCTTTGTTCATGACCACGGCCAACGCCATCAATGCACCCCAGTCGAGCATGGTTACATCGGTGGCCACCTCATTCAATTTGAAGGCAGGAATTGCGTAGCTGTAAAACATGGTGCAATCAATCAGGCCGGTATCGAGTCCCTGATAGGTGTCATAGGCTGTCATTTTCACCGGAATAGCACCCAAGTCTTTCGCAACTTTCCCGTAGACCGAAATACCACGAACCTTCAATCCAGAGAAATCATCGATTGAGGCAACAGCCTTGTCCTTACAGACCATCTGGATCGGCCCAGTGGTGATGTTTGCGACGAAATGGAGATTAAGCGCATCCCACTCAGCCTTCATGGCTTCGTTTTTTGTGTTCAATTCATAAAACGCGCGGGTTGAAGACCAAGGATCACTATACTTCGTCGGCAGATCCGCCAGCAGGAAACCGGGGTGTAAGCCTGGATTGTAGACACCAATAATAAATCCTGCATCAGCCGCGCCATCGCCAATCCCTTTGGTTGCTGCCTTGGCTTTCAGCAAGGCTCCTCCCCAATGAATTTCTGTCTTGATTTCGCCATTGGTGCGCTTCTCTAACTCTTCAGCAAACCAGTTTGTTGCTTCCGCACGAGCACCGCGATTGGCGCTCTGATCGGTAAAATTCAAGTTCATTTCGGCAGACGCAGGCAAAGCTAACGCGAGAGCTGTGGCACCAGCTGCAATAGCCATTCCCATCTTCATGAATTCCATCATAGTCTCCTCCCTAAGAGTATGTCTTTTTTTGGTTTTTGGTGTCACTGACACCGCCTCCATTTCAGAGCCCACTGTCGCCCTCCCGACGACACCGATTTGGGTGTGCTAGCCAAACCTCCTACTGTCCGCTTACACGTCTCCGAAGATCGTTTTCAGCTTTTCCCTCCTCCGCTGTATCCAAGTGTTTTTGAGATATTCGCGGCAGTCTTGATTGCGGCGTCGATGTATTTTTGTTTGTCTCTTTCGGCGCGCGACACGGGTACGCCAATGGTCAGAGCCGCGGTAACAGCACCATCCGAGTTAAAAATTGGCGCTCCAAAACCAGCTGCATCAGCCGAGTAGGTGCCCATGGTGATGGCCACCCCTGTTTGACGAATTTCCGCGACCACTTGTTCCAATTCGACACGATCCGTTTCCGTCTTGTCAGTCATTCGCTCCAAGGAAACACTGTCGTAGTAGCTGGCTCGTTGCCGATCAGTCATGAACGCCAGAAAGACCCGCCCCGCAGACGAACAATACAAGGCGCGCCGAGCGGCAAGTGGGACAGAAAAGCGAATGGACTTGTCTGATTCAACTGTGTCGATATACGAGGCAAATTTCTGGTCGGGGTCCAACTGAGACAGCAAAACCGTCTCGCCTGTCTCCTCCATAGTCTGCTCCAGATAAGGGCGTGCAATTTGACGGATGGTCCGACCCGCCAAAATTGTCGAAGCCAACGCGTAAGCTTCTGACCCGAGAAAATAGAGCGCCCCTTTTCGAGCCAAAAACCCTTGGTCAGTCAGCGCTTTAAGCGTTGAAGACAACGAACTCTTTGGCATATCTAGGCGCGCGGCCATATCTGACAGATTCATACCGTGCGGCACTTCAGCCAGCAGGCGTAACAACGAAAATGCTCGAGGCAAAACCATCGGGCCTTCCATACGTGTGGCAGCTTTAGTCACAACAGTCTCCCGTTCGTATTTAAGTATATTGTCCCTATATACGAACCACCTTAACGGCAGAGGTGTCATTGTCAATGTCGGAGCCACAGGTGTCACGCGGGGCTGTCCTCATTCAAGTAGCCCTCATAGCGTGTGGGCTGAATGTTCAACTCAGAGCCGCCATCACAAGGAATGGTACCACCGGTGATATAGGTCCCCATATCCGAGGACAGATACAAACATAGATTGCCAATCTCTTCGTTGCGCCCCAACCTTCTCATCGGAATAGAGGCCAACTTTGCATCCATTAATTCCTTGGTTGGAAATAGCTTTGCCATGCCACCTGAACCTTCGATTGGCCCGGGCAAAACTGAATTCACCCGAATTCCTTCCGGGCCCCACTCCAGGGCAAGAGAGCGGGTTATCTGATCAATTCCTGCCTTGGCCGCACAGACATGACTTTGACCAATCATTGCGTTTGCGGAATGGGCGGAAGATATGTTGATCACTGATGCGCCCGGCTTTTTCAAATGGGGATAGGCCGCATGCATCACGTGATGGGTCCCCAGAAGGTCAATTTCCATCACCGCGCGAAACCCATTGGAAGACAAATTCTTTGCCAAACAGGGAAAATTGCCGGCGGCGCCTGAAACAACCACATCCAGTTTTCCGAAGGTATCTGTGCATTGAGAAAACGCGGAAGAAACCGCATCAAAATCGCGCACGTCGGTTGCACATCCGTCGGCCTGAGCGCCCAGCGCCCTCAGCCGGTCCACAGCCAAAGCCACTTTGCTAGCACTGCGTGAAAACACAAAAACATTCGCCCCAGCGAGAGCGAAGCTTTCTGCAATCCCAAGGTTGATGCCGCTGGTGCCTCCCGACACGATCACATTCTTTCCGGAAAAGTCGAACATACCTATTTCCCCTTAAAAACAGGCATGCGCTTTTCGGCGAAAGCGGTAACGCCTTCAGCCCAATCATCAGTGGCGGCACATAGACCAAAATTTTGCGCTTCCAGTGCCAACTGGCTTTCAATGCTGTTGGCATGGCTGGCGTACATCAGTTCCTTGATGCGCCCGTAAGATTGAGTTGGCCCGCTGGCCAAACGGGTCGCCAGCTTGTTGGTCTCGGCCTCGATATCTTCTGGAGCAACAAGGAAGTTCACCAAGTTGTAACGGAGCGCGGTTTCTGCATCAATTTTGTCGCCCAAAAGTGCCAGTTCCATCGCCCGTCGTGTTCCAGCCAGACGAGGAAGGTTATAACTGCCACTGCCATCAGGGCTTGCGCCAATCGCTGAATATGAGAACCGGAAGATGGAATTGTTGGCTGCGATGGCCAAATCACAAGCCATCATAAAGGACATGCCCGCACCGGCGGCAGCCCCCTCGACACTGGCAATCACCGGCTTTTGCATCCGTTGCAACTGAAACATCATTGGATGCAACGAATGAACACGGCGTTCAAAGTAGACCTTCCGCTTTTCTGGCGGCATTGGCGCAATCTCGGCGGCGAAGTTTTTGACGTCCCCGCCGGCCATGAAGTTGCCACCAGCGCCTTTGAGCACCACACAGCGGACTTTGGGGTCATTTTCAATTTCGTCCACCGCGTCGAACATGGCATGGCGCATATCCAGCGACAGCGCATTCAGCACTTTGGGACGGTTCATGGTCAGTGTGGTGATGCCGTCCTGATGATCGACAAGCAAATGATCAGTCATGAGCACGCTCCTTATACCGGGTTCCAGTTGAAATAGCTGGGTGAAGTATCCGCTGGCGTCATACTGCGCTGCATTTGAGGAAAAGCCGTTTCGGCAATTGCTTGCGCCGTCCAGCCGGTGCTTTCATGTGCCGTATGAACCGGTCTCGGCTGGCTAAAGCAGTACAGTTCGTTGGCGCGCGCGCCAAAGATCTGTCCAGTGATCCCGTTTGCGCTATCGGCCAACAAGGCCACCGCAAGCGGCGCCACCTTCTGCCCATGGCTCAGCTTGTCCAGCATTGCCACGCGTTCCTGATACAAAGGATTATCCTCGGGGATCGAGCCGGTCATGCGGGTAAAGGCCCAAGGCGCAACACAATTCGACCGAACCCCAAACCGCGCCATATCGATCGAGATCGAACGGCTGAGCCCGGCAATTCCCATCTTGGCCGCTGCATAGTTTGCTTGGCCAAGATTTCCCACCAACCCGGAGGTCGAGGTCATATGAACAATCGACCCTGTGGCCCGCATCTTGAAATGTGCCGCAGCTGCCCGACTGACAAAGAAGGATCCGTTCAGGTGGACGGAAATAACATTTTCCCAATCCTCTTTGGTCATCTTGTGAAAAATACCGTCACGCAACAGGCCGGCGTTGTTCACGATGCCGTCGAGCTGGCCGAAATTGTCCAGCGCATTTTCAACGATGGCATGGGCCTGATCCCAATCGGCCACCGAATGAGTATCGGCAATCGCGCGGCCACCTGCCGCCCGTATCTCAGATGCCACCTCTTCGGCGGGTCCAGTATCGGCTTTTTGGTCGCTGACCCCCGCACCCAAATCATTGACCACCACATTGGCGCCTTCAGCTGCGGCCATCAGCGCGATGTATTTCCCGACACCGCGCCCAGCACCCGTCACGATGATTGTCTTATCTTGCAAAAGTCCCACGTGCGTCCCCTGTCACTGCGGTCAATAAGATTTCGGCAGGCCCAACACGCGCTCGCCGATAAAGGATGAAATCAACTGTTCAGATACCGGCGCGATGCGGGTGATCAGCACCTCGCGCAACAACCGCTCCACATGGTATTCTTTGGCGTAGCCCATGCCGCCATGGGTCAGCACCGACTGCAGCGCTGCGTTATATCCGGCGCGGGCGCCCAGGAACTTGGCCGCATTGGCCTCGGCACCACAGGACTGGCCAGAGTCATAAAGCTCAGCCCCTTTCATCACCATCAGCCAAGCGGCTTCCAGCTCCATCCAGTTTTCCGCCAACGGATGCTGGATGCCCTGGTTCTGGCCAATCGGGCGCCCAAAGACCTCGCGTTCCGCCGCATAGCCGCTGGCCCGGCGCAGGGCGTCCTGGCCAATGCCAACTGCCTCGGCACCAATCAATATGCGCTCGGGGTTCATTGCATCCAGGATCTGATAAAACCCGCGTCCCTCTTGCCCGATCAAATCGCCATCGGGGATGAACAGGTTGTCAAAGAAGATCATGTTGGAATCGACAGCCTTGCGCCCCATTTTTGGGATCCGCTTGACCTCGATTTTGGAGCGGTCGAAATCGGTATAGAACAGCGAAATCCCGTCGGTCCGATTTTTTACATCCTCACGCTTTTCGGTACGCGCCAGCAGCATGATCCGGTCCGCCACCTGCGCGGTGGAATTCCAAATCTTTCGGCCGTTTACGACCCAGCCGCCATCGACTCTCTCGGCAAAGGTCGTGATTGAAGTGGTGTCTAGGCCGGCATTGGGTTCTGTGACCCCAAAGCTGACCCGGTGCTTGCCTTGAACCAACGGTGGGATCCATTTGGCTTTCTGCTCGTCAGTGCCGTAAACCACGATTGGGTGCGGGCCAAACATATTGATGTGAATGCCCGAGGCGGCGGTCATCGCGCCGCATTTGGCAATGGTATGCATCATGATGGCGGCTTCACTGACGCCCAGTCCGGCACCGCCATATTCCTCGGGCATGGTGATGCCCAGCCATCCTGCCTCGGCCAGAGCCTTGTGAAACGCATGCGGAAAAACACCGTCTTCGTCGCGGGCCAACCAATAATCATCGCCAAACTGGCTACAGACTGACTGGACCCCGTCCGCGATGGATTGCAGATGTTCGTTCATGACCAATCCCTCACACTGTCTCGGCAAAGCGATTTAGGTGATGGGCGGTGTCGCCAAACATCACGTCAAGCGCCATCAGCCGTTTGAAATAATGTCCGATCGGGTATTCATCGGTCATGCCGATGCCGCCATGCAGCTGCACCCCCTGCGCCCCGACAAAGCGCGCTGCTTCGCCCACCTTGGCCTTCATTGCTGAGACTTGTGCAGAGGCATTTTCAGCGCCTTCCGCCACACGCATCACAGTCATGTCCGTGATCGCCTTGGCCTCTTCCACGGCAGTGAACATGTCCACCAGCCGGTGCTGAATGACCTGATTGTCGCCAATCGCCTTGCCGAACTGGTTGCGGGTGGCGGTGTAGTCCTTGGTAACTTCCAGAACCCACCCCATGGCACCAACCGCCTCAGCGCACACCGCACAGGTGGCTTCGTCAATGACCCGTTGCAGCGCTGCTAGCGCCGTCCCCTCTTCACCCAGCAGTTCCGCCGGAGTATCCGCGAGGAAAACATCCGAAGCCCGGCCACCGTCTACCAACGGATAGTCTTGACACCGCAACCCCGGCGCGTCTGGCTCAACCAGAAAGGCTGAGATCCCTGCGACATCATCAGCCTCGCCAGCTGTGCGAGCAATCACTATCAACCCATCTGCGGAAGCCGCGTGCAACACCACGGATTTGCGCCCAATCAGCACATAGCCTGCTTCGCTTTTCCTGGCGCGGGTCTCAGCAAACGAAAGATCAAAACGCGCAGCCGGTTCACCATAGGCCAACGCCAACGTCTTGGTGCCTTCAGCGACCGCCCCCAAGATGGCTTCCTTTTGGATTTCATCACCCAAATATTCGACCAACTTGCCACCCAGCAGTACCGAAGACATCAGAGGCTCCAATGTCATGCCTGCGCCCAGCGCTTCGGTCACCACGGCCACATCCACCACGCTACCGCCCAGCCCGCCGTTTTCCTCTGCAAAAGGCAGCATCAACCAGCCCATCTCGGCAAATGTCTTCCAGTTGTTCGCGGAATAGCCCAAGTCCGATCCCGCCAGCGCCTGCCATTGGGAAAATGCGTAGTTGTCCTGAATAAAGCGCTCAACGCTGTCCTTCAGCATTGCCTGCTCAGCAGAAAGTTCAAAGTCCATGCCACTTACCTCAGTATCAATTTGGCAATGATATTGCGCTGAATTTCGTTGGTGCCGCCGTAGATCGTGGCGGCGCGCTGATAGAGGTGGTCTGCCATGGCTCCATGCGCATAGTCTGGCCCCAACGGCCCGTCATTGCGCATCGTGAGCTGATCTTCGGCCTCGTAAACCATGCCGTATGGTCCAAGCGCCTCAACCGTCAGGGTCTTGATCGCCTGTGCGATCTCTGCCCCTCGAATTTTCAGGACAGAAGGTTCAGCCATCAACTTCTTGCCGGCGATATCCTGCGAGAGATAGCGCAGTTCCATTGCTTCCAGCGCCATCAAGTCGACTTCCACCTTGGCAATGCGGCGGCGGAAATCATTGTCTTCAATCAGGAGACCGGTTCCACGGCGCTCCAGCCTCGCAATCTTCTTCAGACGGGCAAGCTGATACTGGCTGCGCGCGACCCGAGCGATGATATTGCGCTCGTGGCCCAACAGGTATTTGGCATAGGTCCAGCCCTTATTCTCCTCCCCGATCAGGTTTTGAGCAGGTACCCGGACGTTTTCAAAGAACACCTCGTTCAATGTGTGATCCTGATCCAGCCCGATGATTGGGCGGACCTCAATTCCCGGTGTATTCATGTCAATGAGGATAAAGCTGATACCCTCCTGCGGCTTGCACTCGGTGTTGGTGCGCACCAGACAGAACATCATGTCAGCATGTTGGGCAAAACTGGTCCAGATTTTCTGCCCGTTGATCACGTAGTCATCACCGTCGCGCTCAGCCTTAGTGCGCAGCGAGGCCAGATCTGACCCCGATCCGGGTTCGGAATAACCTTGGCACCACCAGGTGTTGCTTGCCAGAATATCCCCCAGATACTCGTTCTTCTGCGCCTCAGTGCCAAAGGTATAGATAACCGGGCCAACCATATTTAGACCAAAAGCGATTGTCTGCGGTGCGCCGGACAGGAAATACTCCCGATTATAGATGTATTTCTGGGTGAGCGACCAACCTGTCCCGCCATACTCCACCGGCCAATTGGGTGCGATCCAACCTTTCTTGTGAAGGCTTTTTTGCCAGGCTTCGATATCTTCCTTGATCGGATGTAAGCCTCGGTCAGACCTGTCCAGCAAATTGGCTGGCAAGTTGGTCTTTAGAAAGGCGCGGACTTCGTCGCGAAACGCCAGATCCTCATCACTGAACTGCAGATCCATTACGCAGCCTCAAGAGGGCGTTTGCGCATGAGCGCCGTGCGCAGGCACGTGGCCACCACTTCGCGCCGCTGGTTCAGCCCTTCGTGGAAAAACACCACAATACCGTCATTGGGTCGGGACTTGCTTTCACGGACCGATTTGATCGTGGTCCGAGCACGAATGGTATCCCCATGAAACACCGGACGCGGGAAATTGATATCGGTCATCGCCAGATTGCCAATAGTCGTGCCCAAAGTGGTCTCTGTCACCGTCATGCCGATCACACAGCCCAACGTCAGCAATGAATTGACCAACGGCTGGCCAAACTCGGTCTCGGCGGCAAAGTGAAAATCGATATGCAGCGGCTGGGTGTTCAACGTCGCGTTGCAGAACTGCATGTTGTCGTATTCCGTGATGGTCCGCGACAACGCATGCTCAAAGACTCGCCCCTCTTCAAACTCCTCAAACCACAATCCCGACATTTGCATTCCTCCCGCCGCCCTGCGCCACCGTGTTTGGCGTTACACAAGACCCTATTTTCGCTATTTGCGTATTTTCGAATTTAGTTCTATTATCCGAATAACCTTCATGGCAAGAGAAATTTGAAAGCAAAAAAACAGAGGCCAACCTCCATCAAAGATCGACAAACCTGAAAAACAGGGGGAATTCATGCAAATACCGCCCAACTCGAAAGCGCAGGCAGATGTTCGAAAATACGAAACACAACCCAAAACTGACCGAAAACAATGGATGGGCGCCACTCAAAGGGCTCAGAGTTATCGATTTCTCCATGTTACTGCCTGGGCCTCTGACCACGTTGATTCTGGGCGATTTGGGCGCTGAGATCATCAAGGTAGAGCCACCAGGCGGGGACTATGCGCGCCATATGAAAAGCCACATGTTTGACGGTGCCAATCGCGGCAAGAGAAGCATCGCACTGGATTTGAAATCCCCCGATGCGGCCCCTGTAATCGAGAAACTGGCCCGCTATGGCGATGTCGCCATCGAAGGCTTTCGCCCCGGAGTCGCCAAACGCCTCGGATTCGGGCCCGAGGTGTTCCACGCCGCCAATCCCGATCTGGTCTATTGTTCGCTTTCCGGTTTTGGCCAAACCGGCCCATGTGCAACCAAGGCCGGGCATGATCTGGCATATCTCGCAATGGGCGGTTCCTTGGCTTATCGCGGCCAGTTACGCCAGCCACCCAGCCGAGCGTCCCTACCGATCGCCGACATTGCGGGCGGCGCCTTTGCTGCAGTGGCCATTCTTGCCGCGCTGCGAGAGGGAAAAGGCCAGACACTGGATCTCAGCCTCTACGAGGCGGTGCTGTATTCCAGCGCTCTGCGTTTTGGCTTTATCGCCAACGACGACACGATTGATCATCTCTATCCTGCCAATGACTTATTTCTTTGCGGCGACGGCAAGCAGATTGCATTGACCGTGGTCGAGGAAAAGTTCTGGCACAACTTGGTTGCCGTCACCGCCGACATCGCCCCTGCCCTTGGTGGTCCGGAATTTGCAACCGAAGCATTGCGCCTGGAAAATCACCAGTCGCTGATGGCACTCCTCGACAACATGTTTGCCACCTGTCCCGCGCAAGACTGGATTACTTTGTTTGACCCAGCTGACGTGCCTGCCGCAATCTGCGTCAGCAATACTGAGGCAATCCAAACCCCGCAGGCCAAAGCACGCGGTTTGCATCGAGACACGGAGTATGGCCCTGCCGTCCCTTTCCCTGTCATTGCCAATGGCAATATGGTGCCCACCCACGGCCCCGCGCCCAAAATGTCGGAGCACAGCACCGAAATCCTGACCGACCTCGGCTTTGACGCGAGTGAAATCAGAGCGCTGTATCACTCTGGCGCAGTGTCGCTCCAGCAAGGCAGCGGCACCTCATGAGCCTGGAGCCAATGGATCCGCAGCGGCTGGACCTAGCAAAGTTCATCCGCGCAGGGGATCTTGTCTCTTGGGGGCAGGCCATGAGTGAGCCGCGCAGCTTAATTGCCAAATATCTGGAGCAGCGCCACGACCTTGGCCCTACCCGTGCTTTTGTTGGCCTAACCTTAACTGAGGACCTGCAACCGCAGCACTGCGATGCAATTTCGCTGCTCAGCTATGGCGCGCTTGGCGGCCTTGCACCACTGCACAACGCGGGATTGCTGCAAATAATCCCATGCCGTTATTCCGCATTGCCAGGACTGATACGCCGTGGCAGCCTGCGGCCCGATGTTCTGTTCATTCAGATCAGCCCACCGGGTCCCGATGGCAGCCACTCACTGGGGTGGTGTAACGATGTTCTGCCGACCATGATCGACCATGCCAGGGTGGTGCTGGCCGAGATCAATCCGGAAGTGCCCTGGGTCCGCATGGACAGGCCATTGGACGAGAGCAAAGTCACCGCCACGATCCGCAGCAGCCACACTTTGCCCACGTTTGCCACTCCCACTCCGGGTACGGTTGAAACTCGCATCGCTCAACACCTGGCGGAGTACATCCCTGATGGCGCCACCTTGCAATATGGCATCGGCACCATACCTTCGGCTATTCTGCGGGCCCTTAACAACCATCGCGATCTTGGAATACATTCTGGCCTGATTACCGACGAAGTTATCGATCTCACTCACTCTGGCGCGCTGACCAATGGCCGCAAGGCCCACCGTCCCGGCATCGGCGTTGGTGCGGTGGCCATCGGCGGGCCTAAACTGTCCCGTTTCCTACAAGACAATCCCGAATTCTGCATGGTGCAAACCGATGAAACGCACGGTGCCACCGTCCTGGCGCAGCTGGACAATCTGGTCGCGATCAATTCGGCTTTACAAGTTGATCTTCTGGGGCAGGTCAACGCGGAGCAGGTCGGCAGTCGGTATCTAGGGGCCATCGGCGGGCAACCGGATTTCATGCACGCCGCCACATATTCTGAAAATGGCCTGTCAGTTATTGCGCTTCCCTCTACAACCTCCAACGGCGACCGCACCCGTATCACCGCCACTCTAACCGGGCCCCAAGTTACCACCGCCCGCAGCGATGTTGATCTGGTGGTCACCGAGCATGGCGTGGCTGATTTACGCGGTAAAACAGTTTCCCAGCGGGCCAAAGAATTGACTGCAATTGCCGCACCACAGCATCGCGAGCCCCTTGAACGCTCGGCCCATCAAACCCGGCCCAGCCCATGACGCAGCGCCGCGATATGCTCAGCGCCACACTACTACTTATGGTCAGTGGTTTTGCCATCGGCGCTGAGTTTCATAGCTTGCAACCCGCCGCGCCTCTGGCTGGTGCAGCGTTGCTGACTGTCACCGTCCTGCAGTGGCGCCCAATGGCGGGGATTGCTCGCGCCACTGTGCTCGCCGCCCTGTTACTCGGTGCCTACTACTATCTGCGTGGCACGCTGACCACCGACATATTGCACCGCGCCATTCAACGCAGTGCCTTTTTCACTCTGTTTGTCATTGCTCTCGATATTCTCCGCACAGCTGCGATGGGCTCAGCCATGGTGCTCGACAGCGGCAAAACCATCGTCAGCCAACCTCCTGGTCGCCGCTATGCAATGATCAGTCTTGGCGCACATATTTTTGCACTCCTGTTAAGCGTGGGCACCATCAACCTGTTGGGCACTATGAATCAGCGCAGCATTGACGCCAGCCCAACAAACGACCCCGCCCATATCAGAGAGATCAGACTTCGACGCATGACCATGGCTTTGATACGAGGTTTTGCCGCTGTCACTCTTTGGGCACCAACCACGGTGACCGTGGTTGTGGTGGTGTCAGCCGTGCCCAATTTAGATTGGTATCAGTTCTTCCCACTTGGCATTTCGACAGCTGCGGGTTTTTTATTATTTGGCTGGATCCTGGATAGAGTCTCGTACCGTCAACCACCACGCGCTCCAGCGACTGCCCCCTTGGGCAGCATCTTGCTGTCGTTGATCCCACTGATCTCGCTGACCTTTGGCGTGTTACTCATCACAATTGCCTTGGCCGCAGCGACAGGAATCCGCCCCATTGCCGCCCTGCTGATCTGCGTGCCGCTATTCGGTCTTTGCTGGATTGCCCTGCAAAACCGCCGCGCCGGGCCGATGGGGGCCTTGATCCTGACCAAGAGGCGCCTGCATCGGCAGGTGCTGCCCGACATCGTGACCGCCCGTTCCGAAATCGCCATACTCGCCTCAGCCGGCTTTATTGCGGTGGTACTGCCAACACAAATCGACACTCAGGCATTGGGATTGTTCATCGCCGGCCTGGGCATTACCGAACCATGGCTACTTGTGCTGACTATGTGGTTGATCACCTTCACCGCCCCCATCGGCCTCAACCCAATCATCACGGTTTCGGTCAGCATTGAGATTTTGGCCCGGCTGTCAGGCTTTGCCTTCACGCCTTATGCGCTGGCCTTCGCTGGAACTGCAGCCTGGGCGCTATCGACTGGCATTTCCCCTTTTGGCGCCACCATTCGCCTGACTGCCCGCTGCATCAATCGCCCGGTTCTGGACGTAGGCATGAAATGGAACCTGCCCTTCACACTCTACGTCCTGACAGCATCTTCGGTTCTCGTTTTTATCCTCAACTAAGGACATCGCTCATGAGTACCCCCCCGTTCACCGGCACCTGGCAGCTGCAAAGCTGGACCGCCTTAAAAAATGGCACCCCCTCGGGCTACCCCATGGGCGAGGACGCAGAGGGCCAGATTATCTATGCCGAAGACGGCTTTATGTGCGCCTTTCTGATGCGCGCTGATTTTGCGGCAAAAAACGGGCCTGCTGCTGCCGAGACCTGCCTGTCCTATGGCGGGAAATGGAGCTTTGCCGAGGGCAGGATCGCCCATCAGGTCAGCTTTTCCTCGTTGCCGCATTGGATTGGCCGCAAGCTGATCCGCAATGTGGACCGCAAAGGAGATCTTATGACTTTGCGCACTGAGGTGGAGACAAGTAAATCCGGCACCCGCTATGAGCATGTGCTGGTATGGAAGCGGGCTGTCAGTTAATGCCTGAAATTGGCAATGGCCAGTGCCCGGCTATGCCGGGCAGCGCCTGACATTCCCACGGGAAGGCGCTTCACGCCTCCCCTAGCGCAGGTTTGACTGGGAGAACCGGCTTAACGCCCGTCCTTACTCACACCGGCGGCAAACATCCCGGCAATCTCTTCCTCACTGAAGCCCGCCTCGCCCAACACCTCCGCGCTCTGCTCGCCCAGGCGCGGCTGCAATAGGCGGATCGAGCTGGGTGACTTGGAAAACCGCACCGGCGGGTCGGTAAGGCGGATACGCCCCTCGGTTGGGTGATCAGCAAACTGCCAAAACCCTGTCGCCGCCAGCTGCTCATCGCTCAGCAAGTCTTCCTTTGTGTTGACTTTCTGCACTGGGATTGCCGCCGCATTTAGCGTTTTCTCCAGTTCTGCAGTACTGCGCGTCGCCACCAAGTCTTCTAGTATGCCGTAGATCTCACCGGAATGGCGTGTCCGCGTCGCCAGATCAACAAAACGCGGATCCTCCATCAGATCTTCACGCCCGGCAATCTTGAACATGTCCTGCCAGTTCTGATCGGTATATGGCAGCACGCAAAGATACCCATCCTGTGTCTTGTATGGTTTACGCATTTTGTTCAATAGCCGCGCATAGCCCATATCCGCTATCGGCGGATCAAACGCTGCGCCATTCATATGCTCAACCATCAGGTAATCCACCAATGCCTCAAACATCGGAACTTCGATCACCTGCCCTTCGCCACTCTTTTCCCGGTGGTACAGCGCCGCCAAAACCGCCGAAACCACATGAAACGAGCTGGTCTTATCTGCCATGATCGTCGGCACATATCGAGGCTCGCCGCCTTCAGAAATCACCGTATTCAAGTCGGTCACTCCGCTGGCGGCCTGAATCACATCATCATAGGCCGGTTTATTGGCCATCGGCCCGTCACCGCGAAAGCCATAGGTCTTGACGTAGACCAGCTTGGGGTAGGCTTTCAGGAACTTCTCGTCATCCAGCCCCAGTTTGGTCGCGATCGATGGGCGCATATTGTGCACAAAGACGTCTGCCGTGCCCACCAGTTTGAACAGCGCCTCGCGCCCCTCCTCCTGGCGCAGGTCCAACACCACCGAGCGCTTGTTGCGGTTGGTGGCCATAAAAAATGCCGCCATTTCCGGATTACGCCGGTCGCCAGTGTGTCGGGTGGTATCACCAACATGGGTTTCCACCTTAATCACATCTGCCCCCATGTCTCCCAGCATCTGGGTCGCCCAGGGACCTAGAATAACAGTAGTTAGATCGACAATCCGAACTCCATCCAAAGCGCCTGCCATGGTTTATCCTCCAACCAACTTGATCTGCGCCGCCAGCTCCAGCAGGTTTCGCGCCTGTTTCAGATGCGGCATATCCAGCATCTTGCCTTCCAGTCCGATGGTGCCCAGCCCAGGGTTTTGCTCAAATATCGCCACCACTTTCTGCGACCACTCGACCTCGGCCTCCGTAGGGGTAAAGGCCTGGTTGATCACCTCGCATTGAGCAGGATGAATGGCGATCTTGCCGATAAACCCCGACTGGCGGTCATATACGCAGTCGCGGCGCAGCAGCTCGTCGTCGCGGAAATTTGTTACCACTACACCAACTGGCTGTGCATCCACCGCGCGGGCCGTGGTCAAGCACATGGTGCGGGCATGCTGGAACGGATAGTCATAGTCGCCCGTTGCCGGATGCCGGTTTGTCGAGGCTCCTAACGCAGCCGCCAGATCTTCGCCGCCCCAAGTCAGCGCCACCAGCCGGTCACTGACCCCTTGCAGATAGGTATGAAACGTCAACAGCGCCTCTGCGGTTTCAGTTGCCACCGACAGGATCTTGGTGGCACCGATCTCAATGCCATTGGACGCTTCCAACGCCGCCAATCGTTCTGCCAGCCGGTTGATGTCAGCGGCCGAGTTCACCTTGGGCAGAACAATCCCATCCGGCGCGCCCGGCATCACCGCAGCGAGATCCAGCAGCGAGAAGTCATGATCCAGCGGATTGACCCGCACCCAGAGCTGCTGCCGGCTGCGGTTCTCATGTTTCTTCAAATAAGCCTGCGCCAACTCGCGGGCGATCTCCTGACGGTCGTCCGCCACCGCATCTTCCAGATCAAGGATCAGCGCATCTGCTGGGTTCTCCCGCCCCCTGGCCAATTTTCGCTCACTGTCAGCTGGCACAAACAGCCAGGATCGAATTATCCGCATCTATGTGGTGTCCTGTCAGTTGCTCGGGGCCGCAGTGGCGCCCGACGTCATCATTTGAGAAATCTGCTCCGCGTCAAAACCAATTTCCTGCAGAATGTCAGTGGAATGCTCGCCCAGCCGCGGTGCCAGCTTGTCTGGCGCGGGCTGTGTTGCCGACCAAGTCGACGGCACCTCCATATCGTAAATGCTGCCCTCGCTGGGATGCTGAACCGATTTGAAAAATCCAACCGCATTTAGATGCGGGTCACTGATCAGATCTTCCGCCGTATTCAATGGCATCGCCGGAATATCCGCCGCATCAAAGAACGCCAGCCACTCGTCGCTGGAACGGGTCAGCAGGGTCTCGGCCAATTCCGCATAAATGCTGTCGATATTCTCGGTACGGGTTGTCATGCTGGCAAAGCGCGGGTCACCTTCAAACACCTCGGGCGTGCCAAGTGCATCGAAATAAGCCTGCCAGTGCCTGTCGGTATAGACCATCACGCAGACATAGCCGTCCTTGGTGGGATAAGGCCGCCGGTCCGAAGACAACAGCCGCGCATAGCCCGGCGGGCCGATGGCGGGTTCATAAGTCTGCCCTGAGAAATGCTCGCCCAACACAAAGGTCGCCATCATTTCAAACATCGGCATGTCGATGCGCTGACCTTCCCCCGTACGCAACTGATGGAACAGCGCCGCATTGATTTGCCCGACGGCCCAAAGCCCAACTCCGCGATCGATAATCGCTGCCGGGGAATAAACCGGATCGCCACCGCTGGCCTGTTGCGCCAATGCAGGTATTGCCACCGCCCCCTGTATCAGATCATCAAAGGCGGGTTTGGCCGCATAAGGACCCTCCTGCCCATAGCCAAAAATACCCGCATAGATGATGCGCGGATTAACTGCTTTAGCCACCTCATATGACAGTCCCAGCCGCTCCATCACCTGCGGGCGCCGATTGTAGATCAGCACATCCGCTCGCTTGATCAGCTCGATCACTGCGGCGTGGCCGTCCTGAGTTTTCAGGTCCAAAACAATTGACCGTTTCGACCGGTTGGTGTTGAGGAAAATCGGCCCCATACCGGGATTGCGATAGGGACCGATCTTGCGGATCGGGTCGCCCTCCGGCGGCTCCACCTTGATCACGTCGGCGCCCATGTCCCCAAGAACCTGTGTGGTATAAGGCGCCATCAGCATATTGGTCAGATCAACAATTTTGATCCCATCTAGAGGCCGCGTCATGTGCTCGCCTCTACTGGGCGGAACAGCGGCAACGCCTGACCATTTCTTGTTTTGCCAAACACCACTTCAACCGGCATGTCCACGGCCAGCGCATTCAGGTCCGCCTCGACAATATTGCTCAGCATTGTGACACCTTCTTCTAACGTCACATAAGCAATGGCATAGGGCACCTCGGCGCGTCGCGTAACGGAATAGGAATAGATCCGCCCCTTGCCGCTGGCTTCCTGCCATTCTGTATTGCTGGAGAAACACTCAGGACAGATCGCCCGCGGGAAGAAATGCACCTGACCACAATCGCCACAACGTTTGACCAGCAGTTTGCCCTCGTTGGCAGCCTGCCAATAGGCTTCGGATTCCATCGTGATGGTCGGATCGATATACATCTTGGCACTCATGCGTCATTCACCCCCATAATCAGCGTTGCCGCTCCAGTGCGTTGAGAAATCTGTCCGCCTGTGCCGTGGGCCAAGGCGAGTTGGCAATCTGGCACCTGCACCTTTGGGTGTGCTTCACCACGCAACTGCCGCACCGCTTCAATCACCTTGGTCATCGAGCCGCGATTGGCCGGGTGGTTATTACACAACCCCCCACCGTCCGTATTAAACGGCAGCTTGCCTACACCGGAAATCAGATTTCCGTCGCTGACAAAGGCACCACCCTGCCCCTTTTCGCAGAAACCTAGGTCTTCGAGCGTTTCCAGCACAGTGATGGTGAAGCTGTCATAAATACTGGCATAATCCATATCCGCAGGAGTCAGCCCTGCCTCGTCAAAGGCAATGGCCCCCGAAATCGCCGCGCCTGTATATGTCAGATCAAAGCGGCCACCGTTTAGGTGTTTTACGCCAGCGCCTTGCCCCAGAACTTTGACACAGCGATCCCCAAGAGTTTTGGCAATTTCTGGCGACACCACCACCAGCGCACCGCCACCGTCAGATATTACGCAGCAATCCAGCCGGTGCAGCGGGTCCGAGATCATCGGTGAATTGACCACGTCCTCGACCGTCACCACATCGCGCAGCATGGCATGTTCATTGTGCTGGGCATGGTGGCTGGCAGCCACCTTGACCCAGGCCAGCTGTTCTGAAGTGGTGCCGTATTCGTGCATGTGCCGCATAGCCGCCATGGCATAGAGATTGGTTACCATGGGCCCATAGGGCACTTCAAAACCACGTTCAGGTGAGTCCTCGCCCCGCGCCCGCGCACCAAGGGCTTGAAGACCCTCGGCACGGGGACGGCCCGCAAGTGTGATGAGAGCGACGTTACACTTGCCAGCAGCTATGGCCTCCATGGCGTGACCCACGTGGATGATGTAAGATGACCCACCAGTTTCGGTGCAATCTGTGTATTTCAGGTTCAGCCCCATATATTCAGCCAAAACCATGCCGCCCAAGCCAGGCACCGAACCGTCACAGAAGAACCCGTCGACGTCGTCTTTGGTCAATCCCGCATCCGCCAACGCCCCACGGGCCACTTCGGCGTGCAACATAGGCACCGTCTTGTCTACGGCTTTGCGGGTGGGATGCTCATAGATGCCCGCGATATAGGCTTTTGCTGATCTGCTCATGATGCTTCCCTCAATAGGATTTTGGCAGGCCAAGCGCTTTCTCGGCCAGATAACACAGGATCAATTGCGGGCTGACTGGGGCAATCCGGTGGATCAGCGCCTCGCGCATATAGCGTTCCACATGGAATTCTTTGGCATAGCCCATGCCGCCATGGGTCATCACCGCATTGGTGGTCGCCTTAAACGCCGCCTCACCTGCCAGGTATTTGCCAGCATTGGCTTCCTTGCCGCATTCACGACCTGAATCGTAGAGTTCCGCAGCACGGAAGGCCATCAGATTGGCCGCCTCCAACTCAGCCCAGCTTTCGGCCAGCGGATGCTGGATGCCCTGGTTCTTGCCGATCTGACGGCCAAACACCTCGCGGTCGCGGGCATAGGTTGCGGCGCGGTCCAGCGCGCAACGGCCAATCCCGACCAGCGAGGCTGAGATCAGGATGCGCTCCGCATTCAGACCATGCAGCAGATAGCGAAAACCCTTGCCCTCTTCACCAATCAGATCTTCCTTAGGAATCTTCAAGCCGTCGATGAAGACCTGATTGCTGTCCACACATTTTCGGCCCATCTTGTCGATCACCCGCGCCTCGATATGGTCTCGATTGAAATCGGTGTAGAACAGGCTGAGCCCATCAATCGGGCGCTCGGTCTCGTGAGTACGGGCAATCAGCAGCATTTTGTTGGCTTTTTGCGCTGTCGAGGTCCAGGTCTTCTGGCCATGCACCACATAGTGTTTGCCGTCCCAGACCGCGCGGGTTTTCAGCCGGGTGGTATCCAACCCGGTGTTCGGTTCGGTGACCGCAAAACAGGCGGTGTCCGCGCGTCTGATGATCGGCGGCAACCAGCGTTTTTTTTGCTCATCGGTGCCAAAGACCACCACCGGGTTCAGACCGAATATATTGATCGCAATCGAGGCAAATCCCGCATTGGCTGCCCCGGTTTCAGTGATCGCCTGCACCATGGTCGCCGCCTCAGTGATGCCAAGTCCCGAACCGCCGTAGTCTTCAGGCATGGCGATGCCCAACATCCCCGCACCTGCAATGGCGTCACAGAACTCATCCGGGAACTGCCCGTCAGTGTCGCGTTGCAGCCAGTAGTGATCGTCGAAGGGCTCACAGACCTTGGCGATGGTGTCGCGGATCATCTGTTGTGTTTCAGAGAAATCAAACGCCAATGGTATAGCCCCCATTCACCGACAAATGCTGGCCGGTGATGTAACTTGCCGCCTCGCTCAGCAGGAAACAAACTGGCTGGCAGCTTTCTTCGGGTTTTGAAAACCGACCCATCGGCACCTGCGCCATCACCCCGTCGCGGAACTTGTCTGACCGGATCACTTCAGTCATTGGTGTTTCCACCACGCCAAACAGCACCGAATTGATACGCACATCAAACTGCGACCACTCGCGTGCTGACGACATGGTCAAGCCCATCACGCCGGATTTGGCCGCACCATAGTTGATTTGACCAATGGTGCCGCGCCGCCCGGCATCAGACGAGATATTGACGATCGACGCGGGCGAAGTATCCCCAGCCTCACGACGCTGCAACATGTGCTGGCCCACCGCCTGCAGGCAATAGAACACGCCACTCAGGTTGACATCTATCACCTGCTGCCAGGTCTCCTGCGTCATGTTCTTGGCCATCGCCGCGCGCACGATACCGGCGTTGTTGACCAGCCCGTGAATGGCACCGTTTGTTGCAACCGCCGAGGCCACCATGCTCTGCACAAAGTCATAATCCGCAACTGATCCAACATGCACTTCAGCTCTATCACCAAGATCGCAGGCAATGGCGTCCAGCTTGTCCTGCTGCATGTCGTTGAGGATCACTTTGGCACCCATGCCGTGCGCCATACGCGCCACAGCTTCACCAATGCCTTGGGCAGCACCCGTCACAAGTATATTTCGTCCACTTAAATCCATCGGATTGGACATGCGATCCTCCAATTAAGTCAGCTTCAATGCCATAGTTCGGATATTCGATACTTGTTCGGTTATACACTCGAAAGCCAACTAATCAAGCCTTGCTGCTAATATCCCGGTGTAAAAACAGCGATCATCTGGCATCGGGCATCCGCCCAACCTCATGAATGATCGCTGAAGCAGCGAAAGCTCTGCCGGGATGTGACGATTATACGGAAGTATTCCACATTATCGAAGCGAGGCGGCGGGTGATGCCCCCCCGCCCATGCGGCCCCCAGTTGCACCACTGTCAAACGGCAATTGCCGCCACCAAAGCGCGGATAAACCCTACCGACCTGCGCTGCTTCCTCTCTTCTGAAGTGGTCCAGCAGTGTTTTGGGGATGAGGGGGATATTCATGGCGAACTTACCGATCAGGCCGGAAGGGACAATTACCAGGTTACCCCGCTCGAGACGCCTTACCGACCGGCGAAAAAAACATCCGTCGCCCCCATGGCGGCATGACGGGCTCGAAGTTTCGAAGAAGGCGTCCAAGCAAGACGGCTCATGCCAAACCATGCCGTAGCCATGGTCTGTGATTGATTGTGCGCACGCGGGTATTTTTGAGCGTGTCGAGGTGAGGAGGTTCCTTACGTGATCTTAGGGATCACTTGTCGTCGGATCTGGGGTGGCCCAAGACGCCAAAAGCCACCCGAAGGTGGCTAGTTCGACATTATTGGTTGCGGGAGTAGGATTTGAACCTACGACCTTCAGGTTATGAGCCTGACGAGCTACCGGGCTGCTCCATCCCGCGACGCTTTTAGTTGGCCTACCGCCCGGAGGGCTACTTGAGGCCTACTTGATCTCTTGACCGGTTGGTTTTTGAGATCTGTCGCCCTTCAGGACGTTATTTTGTTCTGAAGGTATTCTTTTATCATCGTAGAGAGATACGTTTTGAGGTCGTTTATTAGGTTTGGCGATGACCTACTCTCCCACACCTTAAGATGCAGTACCATCGGCGCTACGGTGCTTAACTTCCGGGTTCGGGATGGGACCGGGTGTTTCACTCGCGCTATGATCACCAAACCGAGTAAACGGCCTCATGATATTTGTGCTACCGCCCGGGGGGCTACTTGAGCACCCTGGTTGGTTTCACTTGATATCGTTGGTGTCCAAGTCATGTACGACTGTATTGTGTTGTGTGTATGCTTTTGATGTGTCTGGTAAAAGTCTGTCTTTTACTGGATCAAATCAAGCCTATCGGACCATTAGTACCAGTCAACTGAATGCGTTACCGCACTTACATCTCTGGCCTATCGACGAGGTGGTCTACCTCGGTCCTCAGGGATACCTTGTTTTGAGGGGGGCTTCCCGCTTAGATGCCTTCAGCGGTT
>NZ_CAJXIV010000005.1 GCF_913054185.1 uncultured Shimia sp. | reverse complement strand
ACGACGCGTTTGATGTCTTTGTCTTTGGCCAGCGTGGTGTCGGAGTTGCCTTTTTGGGCGTCATCCCACAGCACGCGGTGGAAGGACGATCCATCGGTGAAGTCTTCTGCTTCAGAGATCGCCATCTTGTGGCGCAGCAGGGACTTTGGTGTCATCAGGATCAGCGGCTTGCGGAAAGTGCGGTGCAGCTGACGGCGCAGGATGTGGAAGTAGTTGGCCGGGGTGGTACAGTTGGCCACGATCCAGTTGTCGCCACCACACATCTGCAGGAAGCGCTCAAGACGGGCAGAGGAGTGCTCCGGGCCTTGGCCTTCAAAACCGTGTGGCAGCAGAACGGTCAGGCCGGACATGCGCAGCCATTTGCTTTCGCCGGAGCTGATGAACTGGTCAAACATGATCTGCGCGCCATTGGCGAAGTCACCAAACTGGGCTTCCCAAAGGGTCAGCGCGTTGGGTTCTGCCAGTGAGAAGCCATATTCAAAGCCAAGCACCGCGTATTCAGACAATGCAGAGTCGATGACTTCGTACTGGCTCTGACCGGCACGGATGTTGTTGAGCGGGTAGTAGCGCTCTTCCGTGTCTTGGTTGATGATGCCAGAGTGGCGTTGAGAGAAGGTACCGCGGGTGGCATCCTGACCGGACAGGCGCACGGGATAACCTTCGGTCATCAGCGAGCCAAAAGCCATGGCTTCGGCTGTGGCCCAGTCAAAGCCTTTGCCGGAAGAGAACATCTTGCCTCGGGTGTCGAGAAGACGGCCCACGGTTTTGTGCAGTGGGAAGCCTTCGGGCACGGAGGACAGCGCGTTGCCGATCTCTGCCAGAGTTTCCGGCTTGATCGAGGTCTGGCCGCGCTCATAGTCTTCGCCGCGTTTGTCCAGGTGAGACCAGCGCCCATCCAGCCAGTCAGCTTTGTTGGGTTTGAAGTCTTTGCCAACTTCGAACTCTTCGTTCAGATGGGCTTGGAAAGAGGCTTTCATATCCTCGATCTCACCCTCTGGAATGAGGCCGTCTTTCACCAGACGTTCGGTATACAGCGTCAGTGTGGTTTTGTGCTTCTTGATGCGTTTGTACATCATCGGGTTGGTGAACATGGGCTCGTCGCCCTCGTTGTGCCCAAAGCGACGGTAGCAGAAGATGTCGAGGACAACGTCTTTGCCAAACTTCTGACGGAACTCGGTCGCCACTTTTGCAGCGTGCACCACGGCTTCCGGATCGTCGCCGTTCACGTGGAAGATAGGCGCTTCCACAACCAGCGCGTTGTCAGTTGGATACGGGGAGGAGCGTGAGAAGTGCGGCGCGGTGGTGAAGCCGATTTGGTTGTTCACCACGATGTGCATGGTGCCGCCGGTCTTGTGGCCTTTCAGGCCGGACAGGGCAAAACACTCCGCCACAACACCTTGGCCGGCAAAGGCGGCGTCGCCGTGCAGCAGGATTGGCATGACGGACCTGCGCGCATCGTCGTTGCGTTGGTCTTGCTTGGCGCGAACTTTGCCCAAGACAACCGGATTCACCGCCTCCAGGTGGGACGGGTTGGCGGTCAGGCTGAGGTGGACGGTATTGCCGTTAAACTCACGATCTGAGGACGCGCCGAGGTGGTATTTCACATCGCCGGAACCATCGACATCTTCGGGTTTGAAGCTGCCACCTTGGAATTCGTTGAAAATCGCGCGGTACGGCTTGGCCATCACATTGGCAAGAACCGACAGGCGGCCCCGGTGGGGCATGCCGATGACGATTTCTTCAACCCCCAAGCTGCCGCCACGTTTGATCACCTGCTCCATGGCCGGAATGAGACTTTCGCCGCCGTCCAGTCCAAAGCGCTTGGTGCCCATGTATTTCACATGCAGGAACTTCTCGAAGCCCTCAGCCTCAACCAATTTGTTCAGGATCGCTTTGCGGCCCTCACGGGTGAAGGTGATTTCCTTGTCGTACCCTTCGATGCGCTCTTTCAGCCAGCTCGCCTCTTCGGGGTTGGAGATGTGCATATATTGCAGCGCAAAGGTGCCGCAGTAGGTGCGCTTCACGATGTCCATGATCTGACGCATCGTGGCGATGTCCAGACCCAGGACTTTGTCGATGAAGATCGGGCGATCCATGTCGGCGTCCGAGAAGCCGTAGGACCTTGGGTCAAGCTCCGGATGTGGGGTCTGATCGCGCATGCCCAGCGGGTCGATGTCGGCAATCAGGTGGCCGCGAATACGGTAGGCCCGGATGATCATCAGGGCGCGGATGCTGTCCAGCACCGCACGTTTGATGGCTTCGTTGGAGACCTCAACGCCGGATGCGGCGGCTTTCTCTTTGATCTTTTTACCAGCGGCCTTGGCTTCAACCTGTTCCGGCCATTCGCCGGTCAGGGAAGAGGTCAGGTCATCATTTGGCTGTGGCGGCCAATCGTTCCGTGCCCAAGACGGGCCGGAAGCCTCTGCCTTGACGTCCAGCTCTGCGTCACCAAGTTGGCGGAAGAACTCCTGCCAGACTTCGTCAACCGCAGCGGGGTCGGCGGCGTAGCGGGCATACATCTGTTCGAGGTATTCCGCATTGTGCCCCTGCATAAAGGAGGAGGCGTGGAAGATGTCGTTTGGCGACTGTTCGGTCATGATGGCACCTCGTGAAGGATGGGACCGGATTTATATTGGCCCCAAATAGGGCTGGCTGGGGGGTAGATGAACGCGGGAGTGTTTCAAAAGACTTAGCGCAGGTTGCGCAGAAACATAATTTTTCGCGTTCACCTTTGAGTTATGTGCCCGGCGGTATTGTCGAGCAGCGCCTTTCCCTCCCCGTGGGAGGACGCAAAACGTCCCCCGTGGGTCGGGCGCTGCCCAATGTTGATATGCCGAGCGGTTGGCATTTAGCCGATCGCTTTGAGCACAGCTTCGCCAAGACCGGCTGGGCTGTCGGCAACAACAATGCCGGCTTCTTTCATTGCGGCGATCTTGTCGTCTGCGCCACCTTTGCCACCGGCAACAATTGCGCCAGCGTGGCCCATGCGGCGGCCGGGAGGGGCCGTGCGACCAGCGATGAAGCCAGCGGTTGGTTTCCAACGGCCTTTTTTGCGCTCGTTGGCGAGGAACTCAGCGGCTTCTTCTTCTGCGGAGCCCCCAATTTCACCAATCATGATGATCGACTGGGTCTCATCGTCAGACAGGAACATGTCGAGGATGTCGATGTGCTCGGTGCCTTTGATGGGGTCGCCGCCAATGCCCACAGCAGTGGACTGGCCCAGACCGATGTCAGCAGTCTGCTTCACCGCTTCATAGGTCAGCGTGCCGGAGCGGGACACAACGCCCACGGAGCCACGCTTGTGGATGTGACCTGGCATGATGCCGATTTTGCAGGCGTCAGGGGTGATCACGCCGGGGCAGTTGGGACCGATCAGGCGGGACGCGGACCCTTGCAGCGCGCGCTCCACCTTCATCATGTCCAGCACAGGAATGCCTTCGGTGATGCAGATGATCAGTTCCATTTCAGCGTCGATCGCTTCGAGGATCGAGTCCGCTGCGAAGGGCGGCGGGACGTAGATCACGGAAGCGTTGGCTTCGGTAGTGGCTTTGGCTTCGTGCACGGAGTTGAAGACCGGCAGGCCGAGGTGGTCCATGCCACCTTTGCCCGGGGTCACACCGCCGACCATTTTGGTGCCATAAGCGATGGCTTGTTCAGAGTGGAAGGTGCCCTGAGAGCCGGTGAAGCCCTGACAGATTACCTTTGTGTTTTCGTCTACGAGAATGGCCATGTGGCTTCTCCTGATTTTCGTGAGGAATTTCTCACGGGTTTGTGTTTCAGGGGGGCGTTACTCGCCCACGATCCCCAGAAGATAGTTTGTCGTGGCATCGCCCATTTTGCCGCCGCCGAAGCTGATCAACATCTTACCTTTTGATCCGCGATCGTATTGGGTAAGTTGCGCCGTTCCGAAATAGGCATAGTCCGAAAATTTTGCGCCGCCGTAGCGCGCAACCAGCTGTTCTTGCAACGCAACCAAGTCACCCAGATGAGTGCCACCTACCCAACAAATGGGGGTGCCTTCCTGAGTTTTTGTTACGCGTCCAACGATACTTGACGTTGGAGAGCGCAACTCCTCTCCGGCTTGGATTGTCAGCCCTTTCGCAGCCATGCGGTTTTCGACACCGGAGAAACTTGGACGAGTTGCTCCGCAAGTTGCATCGAGAACAGAAATGACTTCAGAAACAGACACTGGATCCGCGCCAGGACGAGGTTGGTCCGCCGTAGGCTGGCAAGCGGCAATAGTTGCTGCCGCTGCAAGACTTGTAAAAGCGATACGCATCTCGACTCAGCCCTTAACCGCTTTGACGATTTTTTCGGCGCCGTCAGACAGGTTGTCCGCCGCGATCACATCAAGACCGGAAGTGTTGATGATCTCTTTGCCGGCTTCCACGTTGGTGCCTTCAAGGCGCACAACCAATGGAACCTGCAGGCCAACTTCTTTCACAGCCGCGACAACACCCTCTGCGATCACATCACAGCGCATGATGCCGCCGAAGATGTTCACAAGAATGCCTTTGACCTGTGGGTCAGACGTGATGATTTTGAACGCTTCGGTCACTTTCTCTTTGGTGGCGCCACCGCCAACGTCGAGGAAGTTCGCAGGCTCTGCACCGTAGAGTTTAATGATGTCCATGGTGGCCATCGCCAGACCAGCACCATTCACCATGCAGCCGATTTCGCCGTCCAGAGCGATGTAGTTGAGGTCATACTTGGAGGCCTCAAGCTCTTTGGGGTCTTCTTCGGTTTCGTCACGCAGCTCTGCAATAGCGGGCTGGCGGTACATGGCGTTGCCGTCAAACGCGACTTTGGCGTCGAGTACTTTCAGATCGCCGGAACCTTCCAGAACGATCAGCGGGTTGATCTCCAGCATCTCCATGTCTTTTTCCATGAAGGCTTGGTAGAGCTGACCCATCAGCTTCACACACTGCTTGACCTGCGCGCCTTTGAGGCCGAGGGAGAAGGCAATGCGGCGGCCGTGGTAGGCTTGGTAACCAGTGGCTGGATCGACAGAGAAGGACAGGATTTTCTCAGGGGTGGCTTCGGCCACTTCTTCGATGTCCATGCCGCCTTCGGTGGAGCAGACAAACGACACGCGGGAGGTGGCACGGTCTACCAGCAGAGCCAGGTAGAGTTCGTTTTCAATGTCAGAGCCATCTTCGATGTAGATGCGGTTGACCTGTTTGCCAGGGGCCCCGGTCTGGTGGGTCACAAGGGTGCGGCCCAGCATTTTTTTGGCTTCTTCAGCGGCTTCTTCGACTGAGAAGGCAAGGCGGACACCGCCCTTTTCGCCTGCGTCAGCTTCTTTGAAAGAGCCTTTGCCGCGGCCACCAGCGTGGATTTGTGCTTTTACAACCCAAAGTGGGCCATCAAGTTCACCAGCGGCGGATTTGGCGTCTTCTGCTTTGAGAACGACGCGGCCTTCGGACACCGGAGCGCCGTAGGAGCGAAGCAGGGCTTTCGCCTGATATTCGTGGATGTTCATGGAACTGTCCCATCTTGCTACGATTGGATTGGTTCTGGCACAGTCCTGTCGAGCCGATAAGCAAATTCGACAGGAATGGTGGATTTTTTCTTATTTGTGATCACAGTTTGAAATCGTGTGATCACAAATTGACTGCGCTCGGCGGAAAGCCGCACAAGTTAATTAAAATGTCTGTGAAATAAGGGGATGCGCAGGCGAGTCGGCTTGCTGCGCAGCGTTACCGCCAACGGTTTGGTGCGGATGAACTTTGATGCGCCCTCATTGGCTTGGGGTTTTTACCCAGAATTAGAGCCAGGTCACAGGCAGCGGTTTTGATGTGACCGCACCGCTCCCACGGGCGACCGGTTGACCTATTGCCGAGGCTTCCACCCTGACTGACTCGGTCCAGGCGGGACATGTCGACTACGGTGCTGTCCAGAGCTGTGAGGGTGTGTGTCTAAGTTGGGGTGCAAGATGTCACGCCGGACGGGGTGCTCATCAAGGTGGTCCCCTGCGGGCAAGCTGAGACGGCGTAGGATGATGCTGTCGTCGGATACCCTTGAGATGGGACTTGATTGTTGGGCCCCGGGGAAACAGGCGGCTCGATCTGAGGGCCGCCACGCACGCTTCGGTCCGAAGTTGTTTGGTAATTTCCGCAGGCGGTCAAAGTTGCGAAAGATATCAGGGCGACTGGAAGAACTAGGCGATGGAACATAGGAGGCCTCAAACGGATTGATTGAAAGAACTGGGGGCGCCAAAGCGCATACATGCAGAAAGTGTATGCAGTTTGCTGGCCAACGCAACCAAAACGAAATAATTGACAGTCAGGCGCGCATTGTTGTTTTACAGAGCATGCTGTCCTCACCATTCAGTGGGCAGTTTTTGGGCCGGCAAGGCATCGATTTGGAGAAGACATTTGCGTTGGGATATTGTGACAACGGCTTTTGAGCCAACGGCGGTGACGTTGGGGTTTCTGGCACATCATGTGGATTTGGGGGTCAACAAGATTTGGCTGCATCTGGACGCACCAAACCCTGAATTGGAGGCTCTGGTTGGGGATCATCCGAAAATTCAGATCATAAATTGTGATGCGGTCTATTGGCAAAACAGCACCAAGGGGGAGCGCCCCTGGGATTTTCGTGTCCGTCAAACCATCAATGCGGATGCCGCGATGGCGCAAAGTGCGGCAGATTGGATCGCCCACATTGATGCTGACGAATATGTCACCAACGCGGGTGCCCTGTTTACGTTCCTTCAGCAGCAGCCGGCAGAGGTGTTGACTGTGGTGGTGCCAAACGGGGAAAGGGTGCATCGCCGGGGGCAATTGCAGTCGGATGTGTTTACTGGCGCGTTTCGCGTGCCGTTCCCGCCGCGCATTCATCGGGCGTTGCCGTTGTTGTACGGGAATTATGCGCGATACCTGCAAAAAGGCTTGGCGGGGTACTGGCACGGGAAAGCTTTCACCCGCGTTTCCTCAGGCCTGCCGCTTGCCTTACATCGGGCGCGGTTGCCGGAAGGAACGCCTGTACAAAAGGGACAACGCGAGTTTCCGGAGCGCGCGATTTTGCATTTTGACGGTATGACCAAGGCGCATTGGCTCGACAAAATGCGCAAGAAGGCGCCGGACGGTAAAGTTCTCAAGCCCCATAACCCTGCACGTATTCGACAGGCTCAGGATGTTTGGGACAACCGTGACGACGGACCGTATCTTGATGATCTCTACAGGCACGTCAAAGAAATCAGCGGGTTTCAGGCGATGGTACTCAACCTGCTTGGACGGACAAAGACGTTTGATGTGAACGTGCCAGCCAAGATCAAAGCGGTGTTTCCAAATGCGCAGGTGGATCTGTCACCCGGGGCGGTGGACGCCGCGCTCCAAGATATTCAAGATGGGCGCGTGCCAACAACCTTCTAAACACAAAAAAAAGGCGCCACGATGGGCGCCTTTTTCAAATTTATTTTGGTGCGACTTATGCCAGCGAGCTGTCGATGCCTTTGCAGGCGTCTACGAGACCTTTTACGGCTTTCACAGAGGTGTCGAACATTTCCTGCTCTTCTTTGTTGAGCTTAATGTTCACAACCTTCTCAACACCACCTGCGCCGATCACGGTTGGTACGCCAACATACATGTCTTTCACGCCCAAGTCGCCGTCACAGTAGGCGGCACATGGCAGAACGCGCTTTTGGTCTTTCAGGAATGCTTCGGCCATTTCGATGGCGGAGGCGGCTGGCGCGTAGAAGGCAGAGCCCGTCTTCAGCAGGCCAACAATTTCAGCGCCACCATCACGGGTGCGCTGAACCATGGCGTCCAGTTTCTCTTGTGTGGTCCAGCCCATGTCGATCAGGTCTGGCAATGGGATGCCGCCAACGGTGGAGTAACGTACAGACGGCACCATGGTGTCGCCGTGGCCGCCGAGAACAAACGCCGTCACGTCGCGCATGGAGACGTTGAATTCTTCAGCCAAGAAGTGGCGGAAGCGTGCGCTGTCCAGAACACCTGCCATGCCGCAAACTTTGTGGGTCGGCAGGCCAGAGAATTTCTGCAGAGCCCAAACCATCGCGTCCAGCGGATTGGTGATGCAAATAACAAAAGCGTCTGGCGCGTGGTCGCGGATGCCTTCGCCAACAGATTTCATGACCTTCAGGTTGATGCCCAGCAGGTCATCACGGCTCATGCCCGGCTTGCGGGCCACACCTGCGGTCACAATGCAGACGTCCGCACCAGCGATGGCTGCGTAGTCAGAAGAGCCAGACATGGCTGCGTCGATTTTCTCAACGGGGCCAGATTCCGCGATGTCGAGCGCCTTGCCCTGAGGCAGGCCGTCAGCGATGTCAAACAGTACAACGTCACCAAGTTCTTTGATTGCAGCGAGGTGGGCGAGCGTGCCGCCGATGTTACCTGCGCCGATGAGGGCGATCTTTGGTCGTGCCATGGGATCAGTCTCCGGTCCGGTTGATTATCGCGGGTGGCTTAAGTCGTATTGCGCGTTGACGCAAGTGTTTGAAGCCTCAGCGGGGTCAACTGCCGCATGTGTGATCGATGGTGGGTGGGGCAATTTCTTGCGCGATTTGTATGGCTTGGTGCGCTTGATTTGGTATTGCGCATGTGAGTAGATGGCCGGGATAATTCACAGGCTTCGTTGAGGAACAAAAAATGAAAACGACTCTGAAAACCCTGATGGCACTGACTTTGGTGGCCATGACCGTGTCCGCCTGTGGTGGCGGAAGCGCAACGACAAACGTGCAGGCTGTGAGCGTTGGCGACCAACTTGCTTCGCTCGAAAAGGCATATGCGGATGGGCTGGTAACAGAGAAAGAATACAAAAATCAGCGCAAGAAGATTCTTGACGGCAAGTAATCGCATCTACGCTGCTTTGCAGCATGAGATGTCTCGATTTTCTGCAGGCGCGCCGAAAGGGGCGCCTGTTTTTGTATGACTGATTCTCTAGAAGTGTGATTTTTGGGCGTTGCCGCGGTTTTCGCCGACATCTCCAAAGCGGAACTCGGTTTCAACGCAGGCACTGGGGAGATGGTGCCGCTGTTGTTGTCGGTGGATTTGCAATGCTGCGGCTCTATTAGGTCAACTTGAACTGGTCAGACATGCGGATTTTGCAAGGCGAACAGGAGGGCCTTCGACGGTCATTTCTTCGTTGTCGCGTTGGGAAAACAAAACTGCCTGTCCCGACACCCCAGGGCTGGTGTTCTGGGCCATCTTGGCGCCGTTATTGCTTCTCGGCGCCTGGGTGGGTGTGAGCTGTGCATCACGCCGTGTCAGAGCGGGTCCTTTTGCGGGGACTTAGACGCTCTGGATAATCACCGGCGTGACGCTGAATTAGGACGCGCTTCCATCAAGGCGTTTGACATCAAGCGTCGTCACCTTTGGCAGGCAGAGCCTCGGCAAGCTTTTCATAAGACTGTCCGGTCGCCATCAGGCAGGTTGAGCCGTTTGGCATGGTGACGGTGATGGTCCAACTGCCGGAATCTTCGGAGGCAAAAATCTCCACCATTGAACCCTGTGTGCCAAGACCAAGCGCCTGACGGGATTCCCCGTACTTCTGGGCCAGACGTTCCACAACCAGGTCGCGGGTGGCGCAATGTTGCATGTTCTGTGCCTGGGCGATTGAGGTGGCGCAGATCGAAAGGCCAAGACCGGCCGTCAGGGTCAAAAAAGTGCGTTTCATGTGGTTTCCTCTCATTAAGAAGGCATGTGCGCGCCTTTTGCACGCCATGGATGTTAAAGCTCTCGCCTCTTCTTATGATCGCGGTCCTTTTGAACCGTCTTTGCGTTCCTCCCACAGGAAGCGATGGGGTGAGTGTGCACAGGTTGGGGCTTAAAAATGGTTAACGTAACGATTTCATTGTTTCCAAAACCACGACATTTGGCGCATCTGCTTGAGATGGCGTGAGACTTTTCTGCGGTGCGGCAAAATTGTTCTTGAAGTTTTCTAAAAAAAATGCACCTCTCTGCGCAACATAATTGCGGAGAGAGTCATGGATCAGCGCGCACGTCCCTTTCGGTCGGTTCTATACATTCCCGGGTCCAAGGACCGTGCTTTGGAGAAAGCGCGCGGTTTGCCGGTGGATGCAATCATCTTTGATCTCGAAGATGCGGTGGCGCCGGACGAAAAGGAAAACGCCCGTTCCACATTGGCGGAGGCGCTGACTCAGGGTGGTTACGGCAGCCGGATGCGCGTTGTGCGGATCAATGGATTGGACACGCAATGGGGCGCGGCGGATGCCAAAGCCGCAGCAGCCATGGATTGTGATGCGGTTTTGCTACCCAAAGTCGAAAGCGCTGCGCAGCTGGATGCTTTGGCTGCGTTGATTGGGGACAAGCCAATTTGGGCGATGATGGAAACACCACGCGGCATGTTGAACGCGGTAGAGATTGCCGCATATCCGCAGCTGAGCGGTTTTGTGATGGGCACCAATGACCTCGCCAAGGAGCTGCAGACCCGGTTCCGCCCGGACCGGTTGCCTATGATGGCGGGGCTGGGTCTTTGCCTGTTGGCGGCGAAGGCGGAAGGCATTGTGATTGTCGATGGCGTATATAATGCGTTCAAAGATGCGGATGGGCTCAAAGCGGAGTGTGATCAGGGCCGCGACATGGGCTTTGACGGCAAAACATTAATCCACCCAGCCCAAGTTGATGTGGCCAACGCTGCCTTTGCCCCAAGCGAGGCGGAAATTGATCTGGCCAAGCGTCAAATTGCAGCCTTTGAAGAGTGCGACGCCAGTGGGCAGGGCGTGGCTGTGGTGGATGGCAAGATTGTCGAAAACCTGCACGTTGTCACCGCGCGTGAAATTTTGGCAAAGGCGGATGCAATTGCCGCGTTGGAAGGTTAACTCTACCCCCACAACCAAATAATCCAGCGGAGAGCAAGATGACACTATTGGTTCTTGGGGTGCTACTTTGGGCAGGGGCCCATTTCTTTAAGCGGGCAATGCCTGGCGTGCGCGAGCCTATGGGCGACAAGGGCAGGGGGCTGGTGGCCATTGCTCTTGCAGCGTCGGTGGTGCTCATGGTGATTGGCTATCGGGCTGCGCCTGTGGAAGACGTTTTGTGGGTGGCGCCAGGCTTTGCCAAACACATCAACAATCTGGCGGTTTTGTTTGCCATTTTCCTGATGAGCCCGGCGCCGCGCAAAGGCAAACTGTTCAACGGAGTGCGTCACCCGATGCTGATCGGATTTGCGTTGTGGGCGGGGGCTCATCTTTGGGTCAACGGCGACATGCCGTCTCTGATCTTGTTTGGCGGCCTGTTGGTTTGGGCGCTTGCCGAGATTGTAGTGATCAACAAATCCGAAGGGCCTTGGGAACCAACCGAGTCCGGCAGCATTGCCAAAGACGGCATGTTCTTTGTCGCCTCCATCATCTTGATGGGTGTGATCGGGTATATTCACGGGCTGATCGGCCCCAACCCTTTTGGAGGCTAAAGGCATGAAACTGTATCGTTTTTTATCTGAAGAAGACACATCGGCGTTTTGTCACAAGGTGACGGACGCACTTAACAAGGGGTGGGAGCTGTATGGCTCCCCGACACAGACCTTTTGCCACAAGACCGGCGTGATGCGCTGCGGTCAATCTGTGGTGAAAGACGTGGAGGGCACCTACACCCCGGAGACCAAACTGGGAGAACACTGATGGCCAAGACCAATCCGGGCCGGTTTTTTGAAGACTACACACTCGGTCAAGTGATCGAGCACGCGGTGCCACGCACCGTAGGGGCAGGGGAGCGGGCGCTGTATCATGCGCTTTATCCCGCGCGTCACGCTTTGTATTCAAGCGATGAGTTTGCGCGCACTTCTGGCCTGCCACAATCACCGTTGGATGATCTGGCGGCATTCCATGTGGTCTTTGGCAAAACGGTTCCGGATGTGTCGCTCAACGCTGTGGCAAACCTCGGCTATGCCGAGGGGCGCTGGCTGAAGCCGGTCTATGCTGGCGACACGTTGCGCAGCAGTTCCGAAGTGATTGGTCTGAAACAGAACTCCAATGGCAAAACCGGTGTGGTTTATGTGCGCACGCGGGGCATGAATCAGCGTGACGAGGTGGTCATGGAATATGTGCGCTGGGTCATGGTGCGCAAACGCGATATAAATGCCCCGGCGCCGGAGACTGTGGTGCCGGAGCTGTCCAAGGTGATTGATCCAGCTGATTTGGTGATCCCAGAGGGGTTGAACTTCACCGGCTATGATTTTGCTCAAGCGGGCGAAGCGCATCGCTGGGGCGACTATGAGACTGGCGAAACCATTGATCACGTTGATGGTGTGACGCTGGAAGAAGCAGAGCACATGATGGCGACGCGTTTGTGGCAGAACACCGCCAAGGTGCATTTTGATGCCACCTTCCGTCCTGATGGGCAGCGCCTGATTTATGGCGGGCACATCATTTCGCTGGCACGGACGCTGTCGTTCAATGGTCTGGCCAACGCGCAGATGATTGTGGGTCTCAATGGTGGTGCACATGCCAATCCGGCGTTCTCTGGTCTGACCGTGAAAGCCTGGTCTGAGGTGCTGGACAAGGCGGAAACCTCGGCACCTGGTGTGGGGGCGATCCGTTTGCGTTTGGTGGCCACGAAGGGCGGGGAGCCGTTTGCGCTGAAAGGTGAAGATGGGAAATACCAGCCGGATGTGCTGCTTGATCTTGACTACTGGGCTCTGATGCCGATGTGATTGGTCTCATGTTGAGACCACTTTGCACTGCCGCCGCGCTTGCTCTGGCCTGTCCTGCACAGGCCGAGCTCTCCTTTGACAGCACCAGCGATGATAGCATCGCTTATGTCGAGAGCAACCTGCTTGGGATTTTCTATCACGAGTTGGGTCATGCGCTGATCGACATTCTTGGCTTGCCGATTTTTGGGCAGGAAGAAGACGCGGCGGATGTGCTGTCGATTTTCTTGATCGATGCCTTCTATGAAGAAGAAAGTGCGGTTCAACTGGCTTATGATGCCGCGTTTGGCTTCATGGGAGAAGCTGAGGCCAGCGCCGAAGTTGCCTTTTGGGACGTACATGGGCCAGATTTGCAGCGCTATTACAATACCGTTTGCTTGTTCTATGGGGCAAACCCGGATGAGCGGGAGGATGTCGCCGAAGATCTTGGCCTGCCTGAGGAGCGCGCAGAGTATTGTCCGGATGAGTATGATCAGGCGGCGCAAAGCTGGGGCGGGGCGTTGGATGAGATTGTGCATGACAAAGGTGGTCAGACACTTGAGCTGGGCGACTTCGAGATAGATAGCGATGGAGGCTCACTGACGGCGGAGGTCGTGCGGGCGGAGGTTGAGGCGCTGAATCAGGAGTTCCGGTTGCCGGAGGATCTCTTAATTTCGGTTGTGCCTTGTGGAGAGGCCAATGCTTATTATGACCCACAGCGCGTCGAGATTGTGATGTGCACAGAGTTTGCTGATGCACTGGTCGAGATGGCACCTGAGATGTGACCGGTTCAATTCGAGAGGTGGAATGCCAACCCTGAGAGTGATAGCGTTCGCCTCATGATTGAAAATTTCCGCAAAGATTTGAATCGCAGAATGGGAGAAGGCGTCTATCTTTCGGCCCTGAAGGAAGTCGCATCCCGTACTCCAGCACGTAGCAAGCCAAGCTTTTGGCTTCTGCTTTTTAGTTTACTGGTTCTGGCAAGCCCTTTTGTTTTTGTCGTGCTGGGCGTTTTGTTAATACAGTTTGACTTCCCCAATTTAATCTTACTGGTGCTTGGTGGCACCTGTTTAGCGATGGCATGGTTTCTGCGCCCGCGACGCACAAAGCTGCCTGAACGCTGCTTGGATCGAATTCATTTTCCTGCGTTGACCGAGTTGGTCGATCAGATTTCGGAGCGGATGAATGCGCCAAAGGTCGACAAGTTTACAGTTTTTGCGGGCTTCAACGCTTATGCACAGGAGGCTGAGCGGCAGCGAATTTTGGGTATCGGGTCCCTTCTTTGGTTGGCAGCTGACCGTGATCAAAGATTGGCGTTATTGGCGCATGAGGTTGCACATCTAGCAAACAAAGATGCGGAAAAGGGTGTGTGGGGGCATCAAGCGGAGGCCGTCCTGGTTGGGTTGCTGGAAGTTTCTGAACCAACGATGGTCTATGATGCGCAGTTCGGGATTGTTGAACGTGAGAGCCAAGGATTGATTGCAGACGCTATCTCGGCGACCTTTCGTGTGATATTGGAGACTTTGCTGATCGCGCTAGAAAAGCTGAAGTATGCAGACAGCCAAAAGGCCGAGTATCATGCGGATACAAGATCTGCAGAAGTGGCTGGTCGTCCGGCAGTATTAGGTCTTTTGGACATCATCGTGTTGATCGAGCCAACCCAACGCTTGCGGTCCGCGATTTGGCCAAAAAGGGACGAGAACGGACTGGTTTTCAGCCAGCGCATGGCCGATACGGTATTTGCCTTGCCGGATGAGGAGCGGCAAGTTGCGTTGAGCACACATGAAGCAGAGTTACTGGCTGTGGACAGCACCCATCCGCCGACACGTTATCGCAAGGCGTTTATTGAGGGGGTGCCCGATGAACTGCTTGATGCTCTGCTAAATTTCGATCGCTGGGACGACGTGGACCGAGAATTGGCTCCGCACTTTGATAGCACTGGGAAAGTAATGGCCGAGGCTATTCGTGAAGGGTGACGCGCACAAATTTGTGACCGTGTGAAGTGCAACGCGCCTATAGTCTACTGGCATGTGGAAATCTCTGTTTCTTTCTTGTGCCATTTTGGCGTTTTCCAAAGTGAGCCTCCAAGCCTGCGATCTCGCGCTTTTGTTGGCGGTGGATGTGTCCGGCAGTGTGGATGCCACTGAGTATGACATTCAGATGCAGGGGCTTTCCGCGGGCTTGCGGGACGGCGTTGTTGTTGAGGCTTTGATCAAGGCGGAGGCTGCGGTGGCTGTGATGCAGTGGACCGGCGCGGATCGGCAAGTGATGTCGGTGCCATGGATGCGGGTGCGCAACGGAGTGGAGGCAGAGGCTTTGGCCGTTGCGGTGGATGCCGCGCCACGCGGGTGGCGCAGGTATTCGACGGCGATTGGCGATGCATTGTCCCGGGCGGCAGTTGAGTTTGAGGTCGGTCCTGCGTGTCGCAGGATGGTGTTGGACGTGTCGGGCGATGGGCCATCAAATGAAGGCAGCGCCCCTGACGCTGGAAGAAGACAGCTTAGCCGGATGGGTGTGACGGTGAATGGTCTGGTCATCGAAACTGAGGAAGATGACCTCACGGGGTACTACTGGGAAAATGTGATCACAGGGCCGGGAGCGTTTGTCGTGACCGCAAATGGATTTGAGGAATATCCCAAAAGGATTCGGCAAAAACTGATGCGTGAAGTGGCTCAGCAACTGTCGGAACTGCGATAAAGGCATTCGGCCCCATCAATTTGTGAGCGCAAACATCTTATGGGAGTGTACAGGTTGAGGAATTGTTGAGATTGGAGGAATTTTTCCCGACAAAAAGACTCTCCGGCCCAAGTGTGATCACATATAAAAATGCGTGATCACAAAAGTGGAAAATCCGTGGCATTGCACGAAAAAACCACGACATTTAGGGTATTGAAACCGTGACAAGGTGCAAAAAAGCGGTAAAACGATTTCAGCTAACCTGAAAGGAGCCAATATGGCCGATGTCAATCGGGGCAACCGCCCGCTTTCGCCTCACTTGAGTATCTACCGCCCGCAGATGACCTCCGCGTCGTCCATCATGGTTCGCATCAGTGGCCTCGGCGTGCTGGGTGTGGCCTTCTTTGTTGTTTGGTGGCTTCTGGCCGCGGCAACCTCCGCGAGTGCTTTCGCCGGCATCGATGGCTTTATGCGCAGCTGGTTTGGTGGTCTTCTGCTTACCGCTGGGGCTTGGGGCCTGTGGTATCACACGCTTGGCCGTCTGCGTCACGTGATCTGGGATCTCGGCTACTGCATGGATGTAAAAACGTCCGAGCGTATGGGGCTGGGCATGTTTGTCGGCGCAACTGTGCTGACCATCATCACTGTGATTGCGGTGTAAGGAGAAACACGATGCGATATCTGACTGACCGCAAACGCGCCGTGGGCCTTGGCTCGGGCCGCAACGGCACAGCAGCCCATTGGCAGATGATGGTGCGCTCGGTGATCATGGGTGTTTTGGCACCTTTGTTCATCTTCACCTTCGGGTGCGGCCTTGGCGGCTCCTATGAAGAAGTGATTGCCTACTTCAGCCGTCCGTTTCCAGCGATTGTGACCGGCCTTGGGCTGGTTGTGGGGCTGGTCCACCTGATGAATGAGGCGCAGGAAGCCATTGAAGACTATGTGCATGGCGTGGCTGGCAAACTGCTTTTGGTGGCAAACAAAGCATTTTGTGTCGCCCTGATCGCGGCAGGCCTTTTTGCGCTTGTTAAGCTTGCTCTGTGACCCCGCGCGTAAGGATCTAAAAGATGACTGCAGCATACGAATATGAAACCCACGAATATGATGTCGTGGTTATTGGCGCCGGCGGCGCTGGTCTGCGCGCGACGCTGGGCATGGCTGAACAAGGCCTGCGCACCGCCTGTGTGACCAAAGTTTTCCCAACCCGGTCGCACACAGTTGCGGCGCAGGGTGGTATCGCGGCGTCCTTGTCCAACATGGGCCCGGATAACTGGCAGTGGCACATGTATGACACTGTGAAAGGCTCGGACTGGCTGGGTGACACGGACGCGATGGAGTATCTCGCACGTGAAGCGCCAAAAGCGGTTTATGAGCTGGAACACTACGGTGTGCCGTTCTCGCGCACGGAAGAAGGCAAGATTTACCAGCGCCCATTTGGTGGTCACACCACCGAGTTTGGTGAAGGCCCAGCGGTACAGCGGACCTGTGCTGCGGCTGACCGGACCGGCCATGCGATCCTGCACACGCTGTATGGTCAGTCGGTCAAGAACAACGCTGAGTTCTACATCGAGTATTTCGCGCTTGATCTGATCATGTCTGAAGACGGTCAGTGTCAGGGTGTGGTCTGTTGGAAGCTCGACGACGGCACAATGCACGTTTTCAACGCAAAGATGGTTGTTCTGGCGACCGGTGGCTATGGCCGCGCGTATTTCTCTGCAACCTCTGCACACACTTGTACCGGTGATGGTGGTGGCATGGTGGCCCGTGCCGGTTTGCCGCTGCAGGATATGGAATTTGTCCAGTTCCACCCAACAGGGATCTACGGTTCCGGCTGTCTGATCACTGAGGGCGCACGTGGCGAGGGTGGTTATTTGACCAACTCTGAAGGTGAGCGCTTTATGGAGCGTTACGCGCCGCAGTACAAAGACCTTGCGCCACGTGACTACGTGTCTCGCTCTATGACCATGGAGATCCGCGAAGGGCGCGGTGTGGGGGAGAACGGGGATCATATTCACCTGAACCTCAACCACTTGCCAGCCGAAGCGTTGGCGGAGCGTCTGCCCGGGATCTCTGAATCTGCGAAGATTTTTGCCGGTGTGGATGTGAACAAAGAACCAATCCCGGTTCTGCCAACGGTGCACTACAATATGGGCGGTATTCCAACCAACTATTGGGGTGAGGTGTTAAATCCATCCGCCGAAGACCCAACCCGTGTTGTGCCGGGCCTGATGGCTGTGGGTGAAGCGGGCTGTGCCTCTGTACACGGTGCAAACCGTCTTGGCTCCAACTCGCTGATCGACCTTGTGGTGTTTGGTCGCGCCTCGGCCATTCGCGCCGGTAAGGTTGTGGATGCGGATGCGGCAAATCCGGTTCTGAACCAGGCGTCTGTTGATGCGGCATTTGATCGGCTAGATAACGTGCGCAATGCCAAAGGTGGCGCCCCAACTGCGGAGCTGCGTCTGGAAATGCAGCGCACTATGCAGGCGGATGCAGCTGTGTTCCGGACCGACAAGACGCTGAAAGAGGGTGTCGAGAAGATGACCGACATCGCGGCGAAGATCGACGATCTGCACGTCACGGACACCTCTCTCGTTTGGAACAGCGATCTGATGGAAACGCTGGAACTGACCAACCTGATGCCAAACGCGCTGGCGACGATCCATGGTGCAGAAGCCCGGAAAGAAAGCCGTGGTGCGCATGCGCATGAGGACTATTCCGAGCGGGACGACAAGAACTGGCGTGTGCACACTGTGAGCCGTGTGGACGGCAACAAGGTGGACTTGACCTATCGTCCGGTGATCAAAGATCCTCTGACCACCGAAGATGAAGGTGGTATCAGTCTGAAGAAGATCGCACCGAAGGCACGGACGTTCTGATGAAAGCGTTGGGTTTCGGATTTTGTATGGTTGTTGCCGGTTTGACGACACAGGTTTCAGCTGAGACCTCGGTTGTTGTTGAACAGGTGCAATCCTGCATGTCCAGAACCCATGCGCCAGGCAGTTATCTTGTTGCGGTGAACAAGAAGGTTCCGACGGTTTTGGTCGCCACCGGTGGGACGGAAGCCGGTGTCCAGAAAATCAACGACTGTTTGAACGACACCTATGACGTGCAGTTCAGTGCTGCGCTATCTGCGACAAATGTGGCGAGCAAAGAACTGGTGGCGCAATGTCACCGCCAGGGGAATGCACATCTGATTGTGGGGACTATTATCACTGCTGCAACAATAGCCTCGTACGGGACCGCGTCTGAGTTCTGGCTGTTGATGGGAGCCGGTGTTGGTGGGGCTTCAATTGGGCGTGGCATCAAGTTTAAGATGTCTTGCAACAAGCTTGCTGATCCTCAGTATCAGGCACAAAAGCAGATCGATCTCGTGACCGGATGTCCCAAGAGTGCGGACGTCATGCATGGTGGGAGCCGCTATTGCCGGTAACATGCGGGACATATGATCTGCACATTGTGCTGCGGGGGGGCATCTGATGTCGTCTCGTCGTGTGATCGTGCATATTGGGGCGCAGAAGACGGGATCAACGTCGCTGCATCGCTTTTTGTCGCGTAATCTTGAAGCTTTGGCAGACCGCTTGGATATTCGGGTGCCATCCAAAGGCTCGCTGACCCGAGAGTTGGGCCGGGCTTGTACTCTGTTCAGCATGCGCCCAGCCAAACATGAAACAGATTTGGTTGCGCTGCTTCAGCAAGTGCGTGCGGAGTTGGAAGGTGATGATCGCGTTTGCATCATCAGCCACGAGAACATCTGTGGCGCGATGATGGGGCGGTCCGATGTACGGGAAGTTTCCCCGCGATTGACTGAGATCATCCGTTTGTTTGAGACCCATTTGGCGCCGTTTGAGCCCGACTACGTGCTGTACACGCGGAATATGCAGAACTGGAAGCGCAGTGTTCATAACCAGGCAGTGAAGTCGGATGGTTATGAAGGCACGCTGGAGGATTTCCTCAAGGAAACCGCGCGTAGCCGGGATTGGGATGCGGTGCAGGCAGAAATGCACGGTCTCCTAGGCGCGGAGCGTGTGCGTGTGTTTGCCCTTGAGAACGAGATCACACCAGACCGTCCAGGTCGCCAGTTGTTGCGCTTTGCAGGGCTGTTGGATGCCGAGATCGATACGTTGGAACCGCTTGCAGGGCGGTCCAACCAAAGCCTCAACCCCGGGGCTCTAGAGTTTATGCGTCAACTCAATCAGTTGGCGCTCGCGCAGCCCGTCCGCAAACAGGTGGCCGAGCTGATTAAGAACAATCAAACGCTTTTTGCCGATGGTCCGATGCCATCGCAGAAAGCCTGAACAGGACGAAGGTATGCGCATCGCGCGCGCCCACGTATAGGAAGGAAAGACCATGGTCGAATTTGCCCTCCCCAAGAACAGTCGGATTGTGACCGGCAAGACCTGGCCCAAGCCAGAAGGTGCGACCAACGTGCGCAAGTTCCAGATTTATCGCTGGAACCCGGACGACGGTAAAAACCCTCAGATCGACACATATTTCCTCGATATGGACAAGTGTGGCCCGATGATCTTGGATGCGCTGATCAAGATCAAAAATGAGATTGATCCAACGCTGACCTTCCGCCGGTCTTGCCGTGAAGGCATTTGTGGGTCCTGCGCGATGAACGTGGATGGTATCAACACGCTGGCCTGTATTTATGGTTTGGATGAGGTCAAAGGGGACGTGAAGATCTACCCGCTGCCGCATATGTCGGTGGTGAAAGACCTGATCCCGGATCTGACCCACTTCTACGCGCAGCACGCGTCGATCATGCCGTGGTTGGAAACCAAAACCAACCGACCGGCAAAAGAATGGCGCCAGTCGATTGAAGACCGCAAGAAACTTGATGGGCTGTATGAGTGTGTGATGTGTGCGTCTTGCTCCACTTCCTGCCCAAGCTACTGGTGGAATGGCGACAAATACCTTGGCCCAGCAGCGCTGTTGCACGCCTACCGCTGGATTATCGACAGCCGCGATGAGGCGACGGGCGAGCGCTTGGACGAATTGGAAGATTCCTTCAAGCTGTACCGCTGCCACACCATCATGAACTGTGCCAAAACCTGCCCAAAGGGATTGAACCCGGCAAAGGCGATTGGCGAGATCAAGAAGATGTTGATCGAACGGCACGTCTAAATTGATGTGAAGAGGTTTTGGAAAACCCGTCTGTTTCAGGCGGGCTTTTTCTTTGGACAAAGATGTATCCCACCGCATACATTTGCAATTCTTGCATAGCGTGATTGCAGGATCGGCGGTTTACGGGTGCGTAATCTAATTTAAAATGGCGGGCGAGGGAGGACACCGGATTTACATGGAGTGCACCAATGTCCGCGTCTAAAAACGAAAGCCCTGAAGATTTTGCCGTCCGCGCGCAGGAAGTCCTGGAACAAGCCTATGGCTACTATACCCAGCCACCGCGCATCGCAGAGGTGAAACCGTCTAGCGAGACATATTATGAGTATGTGAAAGCCGCTTAAGCCAGACATACAACTGATGAATAGCGCTCCGAGGTATCGGGGCGCTTTTTATTTGGACGCGGCGCTGACGTTAGGTCTGGCTTGGCGGTTTGCGGAGCTGAGGCTAGCCTTTCCCGAAACAGGGGAGGATGTGCCATGACCGATGTGATCATCGTGGGCGGCGGCCTGGCAGGGCTTGTGGCGGCCAATGAGGCGGCGAGCCGGGGGCGTCAGGTGCTGCTGCTGGATCAGGAAGGCGAACAGAGCCTGGGTGGGCAGGCGTTTTGGTCTCTGGGCGGGTTGTTTATGGTGGATACGCCAGAACAGCGGCGCATGGGCATCAAAGACAGTCCGGATCTGGCGATGGCGGATTGGATAGGCTCTGCGCAGTTTGACCGGCCGGAGGACGCAAATCCACGCAAGGTTGCGGAAGGCTATCTGGAATTCTGTTCGGGCGAGATGCGCACGTGGTTGCAGGACATCGGCATGCGCTGGTTCCCAATTGTGGGCTGGGCCGAGCGCGGTGGTGAGATGGCGCATGGGCATGGCAATTCGGTGCCACGGTTTCACATCACTTGGGGCACGGGACCGGGCGTTGTGGCACCGTTTGAAAGGCTGGTGCGGGAGCATGTTTCCGGCGGGCGTGTGGAATTGGCGTTTCGGCATAAAGTCGCTGACTTGATTGTGGAAAATGGCGTTGTCAAAGGTGTGCGAGGGCATGTTTTGTCTGATGACGCGGCAGAGCGAGGACGATCCACATCCCGTGAGGTCGTGGGCGACTTTGAACACCGCGCGGAGGCGGTGGTGATCACTTCTGGCGGCATTGGTGGCGACCATGACATGGTGCGACGCTACTGGCCGGAGGACCGGCTTGGAAAAGTGCCACAACGTATGGTGGCCGGTGTGCCGGACTATGTGGATGGGCAGATGCAGCGCGTAGCCGAAGGGGCTGGGGCTGGGATCATCAATGCTGACCGCATGTGGCACTATACTGAGGGGCTGGCGAACTGGGATCCGATTTGGCCCAATCACGGCATCCGTATTCTGCCGGGACCAAGCTCGATGTGGTTTGATGCCCTGGGAGACCGAATGGAAGCGCCGTATTTGCCAGGGTTTGACAGCTTGGGCACGCTAAAGCGGATTTTGTCGACGGGTCATGAACATAGCTGGTTCATTCTGACCCAAAAGATCATCGAAAAGGAGTTCGCTCTGTCTGGGTCTGAGCAGAATCCGGACCTGACGTCTGGCAAGTGGTCGGAGGTGCTTAAGCGACGGGTGATGAACAAAGGTGCGCCGGGGCCTGTTGAGGCGTTCAAGGAGCACGGCGAAGATTTTGTTGTGGCCAACTCGTTGGAAGAACTGGTTGCCGGAATGAACAAAGTCACGCCGGATGTGCCTGTGACACTTGAGAAAATTCGATCTCAGATTGAGGCGCGGGATGCGCAGATTGACAATGAGTATTGCAAGGATGCTCAGGTGACAGCCATTCGCGGCGCGCGCAGCTATCGTGGGGATCGGCTAATCCGGACCGCCAAGCCGCACCGCATTCTGGATCAAGCCAACGGACCACTAATTGCGGTGCGGCTGAATATCCTGACGCGTAAGTCCCTAGGTGGGCTGCATACGGATGTCACCGGGCAAGTGCTGCGGCCGGACGGCAGGGCGTTTGAAGGGCTGTTTGCGGCTGGAGAGGTCGCGGGTTTTGGCGGCGGTGGGTATCATGGCTACAACGCCTTGGAAGGTACGTTCCTTGGCGGCTGTATCTTCTCTGGGCGGGCTGCAGGCCGGAGCGTTTAGATAGCCTTGGGATGTGTGTTATCCTCCGAACATTGTTTAAGAGTTCGGAGGAAATGTGATGAAGAAATTTGTAGCTGCTTTGGCAATTATGCTGAGTTCCCAGGCTTTTGCAGGGGATACGCCGTCGGCGGATGGGGCAATGGTCTACTTCATAAATCTCAGTGATGGCGATTCTGTGGAAGCGCCGTTTGTGGTGAATTTTGGGTTGTCTGGCATGGGGGTTGCTCCTGCCGGAACAGAGAAAGAAAACACCGGACACCATCATATTTTCATCAACCGCCCGCCCTTGGGCGAAGGGGCTGAGGATACGGAGTTGATGGAGAACGGTGTGCCAACGGATGACAATCACAAGCATTTTGGTGGTGGTCAAACCGAAGTAACCTTGGATTTGCCTGCGGGAACACACACATTGCAGCTTGTTTTGGGGGATGAGTTTCACGTTCCACACAACCCGCCGGTTGTGTCTGAGGTGATCACCATCACTGTGAAATAACACGGTTTTTTGCATTGCAAGACCGTTTGGTCGGGGGCAGGATCGGGGCATGACAGACATGCCTTTGCCCCCCGCTGATGCCGACGACCGCCGCGCGATTGCGCCGGTGATTTGCTACCCAAATGAGACGCTGCCGAAGGTGCCGCTGGCGCTTTACAAAGCGGCGCGAGAGACTGCCGAGAAGGTTGACGAGGTGTTGATTCCGGCGCGGGATGCGCGGTGTTTTGAGGTGCCTGCAGGGCAGTTTTTTCGGATTTCCTCGGTGGAAGGGCCGCAGGTTGGTGACTTGAATCTGTGGAACTCAAAAGACCTAAGTGAGCGGTTTTTCTCTGGTAAAACAAGAGCTTTGCACGGTACGCACATCACAACCGGCGAGAGGATGTGGACCAGCTTGCCGACCCTGCGGCCGATGGCGACCATTGTGGAGGACACTTTGGGGTGGTACGGGATCGATGCGTATGGCGGCTCTGTGCATGACGTGATTGGCACGCGCTGCGATCCCTATACTGGTAACTTATTGAATGGAGATCAGTATCACTACTGCTGCCACTCCAATCTGACGCGCGCTTTGGCGGCACACACGGGGATGTCACTTTATGAGGCGGAGCCCTATGTGCATGATGTTCTTAATGTTTTTATGTGCACGGGGTTCACACGTGACACGGGGCAGTACTTCATGAAAGCCAGTCCGGTGCGGCCGGGGGACTATCTGGAGTTCTTTGCCGAAATTGACCTGTTGGGGGCTCTAAGTGCTTGTCCGGGGGGCGATTGTTCCAGTGAACACAGCTCTGATACGGCGGCGTGTTACCCGATGCTGGTGGAGGTGTTTGCGCCGGAGGAAGGTTCGTTGGAGGGCTGGAGATCGCCCGCGGTCAATGGCTACGATCGGAGCCATGGAGTGGGGCGTTAACCTGCAAAAAACCACGTCGGTAAAGCGTCAGTATCACGACTGTTTTGCGGAGGTGCGCAGTTTTTGGCTCTGGGGCGCATTAACGCTTTTCACGTGATGTGTCAGGCGTCGAGTTCCGCGTCCCAATAGAGGTAGTCCATCCAGCTTTCATGCAAGAAATTGGGTGGGAATTTGCGCCCGATGTTGCGCAGTTCCTCAGACCCGGGCTGACGCGGTGGTTTGCGCAGGCTCATGCCGATCTGTCGCAGGCTTTTGGAGCCCTTCTTGAGGTTGCAGGGGGAACAGGCCGCGACCACATTCTCCCAGCTAGTGATCCCGCCTGCGGCGCGTGGAATGACGTGGTCAAATGTCAGGTCTCCCCGCGAGCCGCAATACTGGCAACTAAAACCGTCCCGCAGAAAAAGATTAAAGCGCGTGAAGGCCACGCGCTTTTGTAATTTTACATAGTCTTTGAGAACCACAACAGAGGGGATCCGTATTTCTGTGGAGGGGCTGCGCACCACATGGTCGTATTCAGCCACAATATCGACCCGATCCATGTAGGCGGCTTTGATGGCGTCCTGCCAAGGCCATAGTGACAGAGGGTAGTAGGAGAGGGGGCGGTAGTCCGCATTGAGCACCAATGCCGGATGATGCTTCAATCCGCCAGGATGTCGCGTAAATTCCGTCCTAAAGTCGCCGTCCATAAGGGTGTTCCCTCGCTGCGTTCGTGCCGCAGTGGCACGAGGCCTACATCTACTATATCTCGTGGTCTCATTCTGACAAGCCTCACAATGTGCGTTTGCGGCATTTGTGATGTGGCAGTTGCAGCATGGCAGGGGTGGATGACGGAATTGTGACGTCTGGTGCCTGAAACGCAATCGCCCCACCTGTATTTGAGGCGGGGCGACTTTAATTTTCAGCGATGAAGCGGTCGATTACCAGAATTTCGCACCGGAGATATCGAAGGTTTTGGATAGGGTCAGTGCAAACCGTGTGTCGTCTTGCGCAATCATGCTGCCTATGCCGTGCCGGCCAATCGCGTTGGTCGCTTGCGCATCCACAGAGAAACCGGATTGACCGAGGTGGTAGCGCGCGCCGGCCGCCCAGGTGGTTTCGCTGCCATCACGGCCGATCGGCGTGGCCTCTGCCATCAGCTCGAGACCATTGCCAAAGTTATAGCCTATGCCCATGCCCAAACCGACAAGCTCTGTGCTGCCCCAAGCGGCAATCTTGGGGCTTGCAGTGAAGGAAAAACCGTTGCGGGCTTTGTAATTGGCGGTCAGGTCGGTGAAGAACACACCAACTTTTTGAGAGGAAGAGCTGATCTGGCGGCCATACAGCATGCGCCCGGCAAGAGAGAACGGATTGCCGTTGTTCTGATCCATCAGGCGCAGTTTTGGCCCAATCATGTAGCGTACATGGGTGGTGGGGACCAGATTGGCGTCGGCTGTGGTGTTGTCGGAGAACTGTTCAAAAATGAACTGGAGCTCAACGTCCCGGTCTGGGCTGAAATTGATCGACGCACCGGCGTTGTTGTCACTGCCGTACCAGAGATCTGTGCGCAGCAGGCCAGGTTCCAGCGTTGCGGCAGATCCCAGTGTGAAGCCGTCCTGTTGGGCATTGAGTTGCGGCTGTGTTGTGGGCAGAGACAACGTGCGGTAGCTCTCGTCCCGTTTGTCGCCCGGTGTGTAAATCAGGCGCCCGCCAACCATTACGTGGTCGCCGTCTGGCCAAAAGGCCCATGTGCTGGTGGCCGGCGAAATGCCGAAGCCGTTGGTGACATACCCTTCAAATGCGACCCGGGGGGTGACGTTGTACCGACCACCGGCGGTCCAAACCGGCTCAGTCACCCATTCGCCGCTACTGGCAATGGTGTTTTCTGCGTTTAGGGGGGACTCGACTGTGCCAAACAGGGCCAGTCGTGGGTGCGGGCGGTAAGACACCCCGGCACCCATTGTGATCATGTTGCCATAGAACTGACCGCCGTCGATTTCATCCGGGCCCAAGGCTATGCCGGGCGTCAGGTGAAACTGCCATTTGGGATTGAGCGTGTAAGTGATCGGCATTTTGAGAGCGCCGATGGTGACGTTGGACTGGGGGCGGAACCAGCTGCCCCAGAGATCCGTCTGCATTTTGGTAAAGACCTCGGCAGAGCCAAGCGCGGCGATGGCCCACCTGTCGTCTTTGTAGAGCTGGTATTTGCCCCAGAGGGCAATTTGGTTGGTTTCCAGCTGAGGAATGCGTTCTGGGCCAACACCGGGAAACCCATCGATGGGGCCGCCAACCGGGTCGATGTAGTTTTGCAATTCCAGACCAAGCGCAAAGCGATCGGTAAACGCGTAAGATCCGCCGCCGTGATAATTTTGGTTGCCAGTGCCAGCGCGGTCGCTTGGGCTGGTTTGACGGGCTCCGACGTTGAGCTCCAGCGTGCCGGCGTCATACATATTACCGGTTTCAAACGAACCGATGCGGGTGGGGCCGTTGTCCAGTGGGTTTACGCTTTGGGCAAGGACGGTCTGCGCGGGCACAAGTGCCGTGGCGCAAAGAAACCCTGCGAGTTTTGCACGCCGGGCGGTCAGGCAGAACAAAGACGGTTTGGGGCTGATGGCGTGCAACACAATAAAATCCAATTCATCAAATCTTATATTTTCCTACCGCAGCGGGCAGGTGGCGCAAAACACTTTTGCGCCACAGGCTTTGAGATTGTTGCGAAAATGCGCAGCCCGTGGCCTTAAAGGCCCAGTTTGTCGCGCATAAAGGCGAGGGCCACGCTCAGGCCATCCGGGGCGATGCCGTGGGCTGTGCCCTTCATGATGTGGGCGTAGACATCACTAAAGCCGGCCTCTTGCAGGGCCTCGGCGGCTTCGGGCAGTGACTGTGGCGGCACCACATCGTCCTGATCGCCGTGGATCAGCAGGATTGGCGGTTTGCTGACGGCTTCGTCTTTGAGCAGGTCCGGTTGCAGCAGGCGACCGGAGAAAGCCACAATGCCAGCCATCTCATCTTCGCGGCGGGGCGCCACATGTAGGCTCATCATGGTGCCTTGGGAGAAGCCAAGAAGCACAACCTGTTCGGGCAGCAGGTCTTCGTCAACCATGACCGCATCCAGGAAGGCGTTGAGATCTTCGACAGCGGCCATCATGCCACGTTCGCTTTCTTCTTCAGAAGAGCCGTCGATCCAGGGGATTGGGAACCATTGACGGCCCATTGGCATGCCGGGGATTTCTTCCGGCGCGTCGGGGGCCAGGAACAACGTGTCTGGCAGGTGCTCGGCAAGCGGATCGGCCAATCCCATCAGGTCGGCCCCGTTGGCGCCGTAGCCGTGCAGGAAAATCACCGCAGAGCGGGTTTCGCCGGAAACCGGTTCCTTGCGTTGAGCTTGCAATACACGTGTCATGGAGGGCCCCTTGTGTCGTTGGGCTGCGGGTGCAGCGGTTAGGGGCGTGTGTGGCATGTCAGGCGGCCTGTCGCAAGATGTGCGCGGCCGCCTGACGGGATGTGTTGCGGATCAGGCGAAGGCGGCTTCGAGCGCGATTTCAACCATGTCGCCAAAGGTCTTTTCGCGGTCCTCAGAGGGCAGGGCTTCGCCGGTCAGCAGATGGTCAGACACGGTCAGAACCGCTAGCGCGCGACGACCGTGGCGGGCGGCAAGGTTGTAAAGCTCGGCAGCTTCCATCTCGACGCCAAGGATGCCGTGGCGGGTCATCTGCTCGGTCAGGTCCGGGCGCTCGTCGTAGAACACGTCGGAACTGTAGATGCCGCCCACGTGCGTGGCAGTGCCTTTGGCCTCTGCCGCGTCAGCTGCGGCGCGCAGCAGGCTGTAATCGGCGCAAGGGGCGAAGTTCAATTCTTTGAAAATGCCGCGCGATGGGGTGGAGAGCGTGGTTGCGGTCATGGCAACAATCACGTCACGCACTTTCACGCTGTCTTGCATGCCGCCGCAGGAGCCGATGCGGATCAGGGTTTTGGCGCCGTAGTCTTTGATCAGCTCGTTCACGTAGATGGAGAGCGAGGGCATACCCATGCCGGAGCCGTGGATGGTGACGCGGTTGCCTTTCCACATGCCAGTGAAGCCCAGCATGCCACGCACTTCGTTCACCAGTTTCACGTCGGTCAGGAATGTGTCCGCCGCCCATTTGGCGCGGTAAGGATCGCCAGGCAGAAGAACGGTTTCTGCGATGTCTCCGGGTTGGGCTCCAATATGTACGGTCATGACAATTCCTTTGTGTTTTTCTATGGGCGGGGAGGTTTGCAGCATGTGCAAACGTATAAGAGTGAATCAGATGCTCAAAATTGTAGCGAGGGACAAGTCGAAAATCTGAAAAACATCTGTTGAAAAAAGAAAAAGCCGAAGCGGCGTGTCTCAACGCGCTTCGGCTTTGTGTTTGGAGCCTTTCAGGCAGGCTTAGATTTCCATGGCGTCCGGCGCGATACCAGCGGCCAGCGCTTCGTCAAACCATTTGGGTTTGCGGCCTTTGCCGGTCCAGGTTTTGGTTTTGTCGTCGGGATGCGCGTATTTTGGCACGCCTTTCATCAGGCCGCCGCGCTTTTTGCCGGTTACACTGGCCAGTTCTTCCAGGGAGAAACCGTATTTTTCGGCGGCTTCTTCAATGGCTTTCAAAGCATCCGTTTTGCGTTGTGCTTCGCGTTTTTCGAGTTGGATATCAATCCGCGCCCGCAGGTCAATCAACTCTTCACGACCCATTTCTTCCAATTTCATTTGGAGTGTCCACTCGTCTATTACGTCCAGGAAGGATAATCGCAGCGGATTTGGCGGATTTGCAAGCCGGAAGACTATTTTTGGGAGATGTTTAGGAGGTTTTGCAACCTGAAATTGATGGTAGGGTTTTCCCTACCCGTTCCATCTGCGCTATTCGAAAGAATTGAGACTTATTCGAGGGCGGTCGGGCCGCGCTATTGCGCGGCCACAGAGGCGGGATTCGCCAAGGTGACGATGTCCCCCATGATGGTGTTGAGCTCAAAGTCTTTTGGCGTATAGACGCGGGATACACCCATGGCACGCAGACGCTCGGCATCTTCGTCCGGAATGATGCCACCAACAATGACGGGGGTGTCGCCCAAGCCAACATCGCGCATGCGCTGCATTAGGTCTTCGACCAGTGGAATGTGCGACCCTGACAGGATCGACAGGCCAACCACATGGGCGTCGTCTTCAATGGCCTTGGCGACGATTTCTTCTGGGGTGAGGCGAATGCCATCGTAGGTGATGTCCATACCGCAATCTCGGGCGCGGAAGGCTATTTGCTCTGCACCGTTAGAGTGGCCGTCAAGTCCCGGTTTACCAATGACAAATTTCAGGCGGCGCCCAAGTTTGTCAGAGACAGTGTTTACCGCGTCCCGTAATTCGTCCAGACCTTCGGTTTTGTTAGATGGGGCGCCAGAGACACCGGTTGGGCCCCGGTATTCACCGTGCACCACACGCATCTGTGCGGCCCATTCACCGGTGGTGACGCCCGCTTTGGCCGCGGCAATTGACGCGGGCATGACGTTTTTGCCATCAGCAGCAGCGGCGCGCAGGTCGGCCAGAGCTTTTTCCACGGCGGCGTTGTTGCGTTGGCTGCGCCAGTCGTTGAGGCGGGTGATCTGTTCCTGCTCCACGGCAGGATCCACCACCATGATGCCGCCATCTCCGGTCATCAATGGAGAGGCTTCGCCCTTTTGGAACTTGTTCACGCCCACAACAATAGTCTCACCCGCCTCGATGCGGTTCAGGCGCTCGGCGTTGCTGTCGACAAGACGAGATTTCATATAGTCAATCGCGCCAATAGCACCGCCCATGCTTCCCAAATTGGCCAACTCGCGACGCGCGCCGTCTTTTAACTCTTCCACTTTGGCATCGACCGCAGGGTTTCCGTCAAACAGGTCGTCGTATTCCAAAAGGTCGGTTTCAAACGCCATGATTTGCTGCATGCGCATGGACCATTGCTGATCCCAGGGGCGTGGCAAACCAAGCGCTTCGTTCCAAGCAGGCAATTGCACCGCGCGGGCGCGGGCCTTTTTGGACAGAGTTACAGCGAGCATTTCGATCAGAATTCGATAGACGTTATTCTCTGGCTGCTGCTCGGTGAGGCCTAGCGAGTTGACCTGAACGCCATAGCGGAAGCGGCGGAATTTGGGATCGGTCACGCCATACCGCTCAACAAGAATTTCGTCCCAGAGATCCACAAAGGCGCGCATCTTGCACATCTCGGTGACAAAGCGGATGCCCGCGTTCACAAAGAAAGAGATGCGGCCGGCGAGGGCTGGGAAATCTTGTGCAGGCACGCGGGGTTTCAGCGCGTCGAGCACGGCAATGGCGGTGGCCAGCGCAAAGGCCAGCTCCTGCTCCGGTGTCGCACCGGCCTCCTGCAGGTGGTAGGAACAGACGTTCATTGGGTTCCACTTGGGCACATTGGTGTAGCAGTACTCCGCCACGTCCGCGATCATCTTCAGGCTGGGTTCCGGCGGGCAGATATAGGTGCCGCGTGACAGGTATTCTTTGATCAGGTCGTTTTGCACCGTGCCTTGCAGCTTGGTGACATCGGCGCCTTGCTCCTCCGCGGTGGCGATATAAAGCGCCAAGAGCCACGGGGCGGTGGCGTTGATTGTCATGGAGGTGTTCATCTGCTCTAGCGGGATCTGATCAAACAGGGTGCGCATGTCGCCGAGGTGACTGACGGGAACGCCCACTTTGCCCACTTCGCCGCGTGCAAGAATGTGGTCGCTGTCATAGCCGGTCTGAGTCGGCAGGTCGAAGGCGACAGAGAGGCCGGTTTGGCCTTTTTCCAAATTGGAGCGGTAGAGCGCGTTTGAGGCTTTTGCGGTGGAATGGCCAGCGTAGGTACGAATCAACCACGGACGATCCTTGGTTGGCTTGTCAGTGGTCTGATTTTTCTGCGTCTGCGACATACTTCTGTCCTCTGCTGGGGGTCTCGAAGCGACCTAGCAACAATCTTTCGTTTGAGGGTATGTACGCGAAACATCGTTTGCAAGTCAATTCGCTGCATTGCGGCGAAAGCCCGTCGTCACCGTCAGGGCACATCAGGACAGAGTTGTGCGAAGTCTATTGTCCTTGGCGCAAGCTGTTGTCAGAGTTTTACCATGACGTCGACAATTGAGCTCCCTCTCTGGCTGTTTGTACTGATCCTGCTGTTTGCGGTGATCACAGCGGCCAGTCATTTGCTGTTCCCCTCGGTGCGGTGGTTTTTCCGGCGGCGGATGGAGCGGGTGGTTGCGCAGGTGAACGACCGGTTGGAGCGACCCATTGAACCGTTCAAGCTGGCGCAACGTCACGATATGATCCAGCGGCTGATTTATCAGCCGGATGTGACGCGGGCGGTTTCTGAACACGCAGCGGAGGAGGGTATTCCCGAGGCGGTCGCTTTTGAGACGGCCAAACGGTATGCCGGGGAGATTGTGCCGTCGTTTTCTGCGACGATGTATTTTAGCGTGGCCATTCGCATTGCGCGGTTTTTGAGCCGGGCATTTTTCCGCGTGCGGCTGACACATGTGGATGAGGCCGCGCTAGACGCAATCCCGCAGGACAGCACGGTTGTTTATGTGATCAATCACAAGAGCAACATGGATTACGTGTTGGTGACCTATTTGGCGGCGCGGCGCTCTGCGCTGTCTTATGCTGTGGGTGAATGGGCGCGGGTGTGGCCGCTCAGCCGGTTGATCCGCGCGATGGGGGCCTATTTTATCCGGCGCAAGTCGCGCAACGATCTCTATCGCAGGGTGCTGGCGGCTTACGTGCGATTGGCAACTGAGGCGGGTGTGGCGCAGGCGATGTTCCCAGAAGGGCGTCTGTCGCTAGACGGGGCGCCGCAGGATCCGAAGCTGGGGCTGATCAAATACATCACTGACGCTTATCAGCCAGACGGGCGTGATGTGGTCTTTGTGCCGGTGGCGATCAATTACGACCGTGTGTTGGAAGATCGCATTCTGTTGGAGTCCGCGGCGCAGGGTGGAAAGGGGTTTCACGCGCGCATTTCTGTGATCGTTGGGTTTTTCTTCAAGCAGTTGTTGTTGCGACTGCGCGGCAAGGTGCATCGGTTTGGCAATGCCACGGTGCGGTTTGGCGAGCCGGTTTCGATGACCGCATTTTCCAAAGATGTGCAGGGTGACCTGGCCAAGCCGTTGGGTGTGCAGCTGATGAGGCAGATCAATGCGGTTGTTCCGATTTTGCCGGTGCCGTTGATGTCGGTTGTTTTTGAAGCTGCGCAGGGGCCGATGACACGAGAAGAGGTGGGCGCTGCCTTTGCGGCGCGATTGGCCGCGCTGCCAGAGGGCCGGGCCCAGTTTATGCGGGATGCGCCGGATGAGGCGATTGAGAGCGCGTTAAAAACACTGGTGGGCCGGCGCGTGCTGACAGAACGCAACGGAGCCTTTGGGGTCAACGCAGATCAAGCTGAGATTTTGCGGTTTTACGCCAACTCCATAAGGCATTTGGTGGCGTGAGTGTGCAGGTGCAGCAATTCATGCTGCGCCTGCTGGGTTATTAAATTACAAAATTGGACCCAAGAAGGTTGCAATGTTACCCCTCCATCAATATCACGGTGGCAGGAACGCGATTCTGCATCGCGGCGAAACGACCAATCAGGAGGCGAAAATGGCTCTGGATACCGAAAACGGCCTTGCGACTTACGACGCACCACAAAAAGATCTTTATGAAGTGGGTGAAATGCCCCCGATGGGCTATGTGCCCAAGCAGATGTACGCGTGGGCGATCCGCCGCGAGCGTCAGGGCGAGCCGGACAAGGCGATGCTGCAAGAAGTTGTGGATGTGCCAACGCTCGACAGCCATGAGGTTCTGGTTCTGGTGATGGCCGCCGGTGTGAACTACAACGGCGTTTGGGCTGGCCTCGGCGTGCCGGTGTCCATGTTTGACGTGCACAAGCAGCCATACCACATTGCCGGTTCTGATGCGGCGGGCATCGTTTGGGCTATTGGCGACAAGGTGAAGCGCTGGAAAGTGGGCGACGAAGTTGTGATCCACTGCAACCAGGATGACGGCGACGACGAGCACTGCAACGGCGGCGACCCGATGTTCTCCGACAGCCAGCGCATCTGGGGCTATGAGACCCCTGACGGATCGTTTTCTCAGTTTACCCGCGTACAGGCGCAGCAATTGATGCCACGTCCCAAGCACCTGACCTGGGAAGAGAGCGCCTGTTACACGCTGACATTGGCAACCGCCTACCGGATGCTGTTTGGTCACGAGCCACATGATCTGAAGCCGGGCCAGAACGTTCTGGTGTGGGGCGCGTCTGGTGGATTGGGCTCTTATGCGATCCAGCTGATCAACACTGCCGGTGCCAACGCGATTGGCGTGATCTCGGATGAGAGCAAGCGTGATTTTGTGATGAATCTGGGCGCCAAAGGCGTGATCAACCGGAATGACTTCAACTGCTGGGGTCAATTGCCGACTGTGAACACGCCGGAATACAATGACTGGCTGAAAGAAGCGCGCAAGTTTGGCAAGGCGATCTGGGAGATCACCGGCAAAGGCGTAAACGTGGACATGGTGTTTGAACACCCCGGTCAGGCGACCTTCCCGGTGTCCACGCTTGTGGTGAAAAAGGGCGGCATGGTTGTGATCTGTGCCGGCACCTCTGGCTTCAACTGTACCTTTGACGTGCGCTACATGTGGATGCACCAGAAACGCTTGCAGGGGTCCCACTTTGCCCACTTGAAGCAGGCCGCATCTGCAAACCAGTTGATGGTAGAGCGTCGTCTTGATCCATGCATGTCAGAAGTGTTCCCATGGGCCGAGCTGCCGGATGCACACATGAAAATGCTGCGTAACGAGCACAAGCCGGGCAACATGTCGGTGCTGGTGCAGGCACCAAAGACCGGCCTGCGCACGCTGGAAGATGTGATCGACGCAAGCAAGTAACGCGTACGGATTGGTCAAACGGTTTCCCCCGTTTCCCTCCTCAGCCCCCGGAGCCGTTTGGTTTCGGGGGTCTTTTTGTTGGTGGGGGTGGCCTCTTGTTCTATTCAGCTGTGAGTTGCATGCTGCGATCTCTGGGAATTGTTCTTAGAAGAGAGGCAGCCACGTGAGCTCTGTAGAGGTTTTTGTCATCGACGCATTTACGCGAACGCCAAACAGCGGCAACCGCGCGGGCGTTGTGCTGGATGCTGCGGGATTGGATAGCCAGCAGATGCAAGCCATCGCAGCGTTTGCAGGATACTCGGAAACGGCGTTTGTTCTTCCCGCAGATGCGCGGGATCATGATGTGCATGTTAGATACTTTACGCCTACCCGCGAAGTGCCGATTTGCGGCCACGCGACGATAGCGACACACTTTCTACGAGCTGTGCGAGGACACGCTGGGCAATACCCAATGGTTGCCAAAACGGGCGCGGGCTTGCTGCCGGTTGAACTGAGCCAATTGCATGGTGACGGTGCGTTGCGCGTGTCGATGACACAGGGGGTGCCAGAATTTATGACCCCATTTGGGGCGATAGAGCAAAACCGTCTGGTCAAAGCTCTCGGAATAATGTCGGACGATCTTATGGATCTGCCGGTGCAGATTGTCTCAACCGGGCACTCCAAAGTCATCATACCCCTGCGTGAGCGCAAGGTGCTTGATGGGTTGAAACCAGATATGCCGCAGCTTGCCGCCCTCAGTGGCGACATTGGATGTAATGGATTTTTCCCATTCGTATTGGAGGGATCGCGCGCCAACCCGGTCACCTATGGGCGTATGTTTGCGCCTGCGATTGGTATCGACGAGGATCCTGTTACGGGCAATGCAAACGGACCAACGGGCGCGTATCTTGTGCATCACGATTTGATCGATTGTGACCGCAGCTGCACCTATCCGGGGCATCAGGGCGTAGCGCTGGGCTTGCCGGGAACTGTTTATGTCACTGTCTCCCGTGAGGGCGGCAAACTGAAGGTGCAGATCGCGGGGGAAGCGGTTGAGGTTGGAACGCGGATGTATTCATTTTGAGGTTCCGACCAGCTGAGGCGCTTCATGAAACCTACGTCTGATCAGCCGTCTTAAGCGGGGAAGAAAACGTCGGAGATTGGTCAAACGGTTTCCCCTGTTTTCTTCTGCAGCCCCCGGAGCCGTTTGGTTTCGGGGGGCTTTTGTTTGGGGACTTAACTTTATAATGGCATTGCCGGATTGACCTTGTTTGGTCTTTCTACTGCCGTCCGTGGCGCTGCTAGACTAGAAAGCGCTTTGTATTCTCAGAGCTATGCTGTCCATGTCTGAAAAGCTGAGAATAGAAAAATGGAAGGCTGAATACGTTAACGTTGCGCCAATCGTAAAGAACAAGGGGGTGCGCCAGGCCAACCTGCGTTGTTGAAGCAAAATGGCTGTGGGCCTTTGTATCGCCGCGAACAGTTGGCAGAAAACCAATAGGGTACAGTACTTCGCGAAGTACTGTAGAATGTTTGTGTCAAACTCGGCGGCCCTCTGTGACAACCCGTAGTATGAGACCGACGCGATGCCCAGGAGCAAGCCAACGGTGCGATCGGAGTATTTTCTGCGGTCTATACGGCGAGCGATGTTTTCTGGAGACATCTCGCTTGGTTTGAGTTTCCTCTTGGATGCCCGATAAATTACATAGGCTTCGATTACCGTGAAAATGGATGCGATCGGGAGAAAAATCAAAACGGCGGTTGAAAAGCTGGAGAGAGTGACCTCTGCGATGTTTTGGGACGTTGTGTTTTCCAGATCGAAGATGGTATCGAGCCTGTTCGCAATGGCGAACAACAGAGGAGCCAGGCAACTCACGTATAGGCCTAAGCCGACGATGTCGGTCCTACGTGGCTTATACATGAAGGAGGTATCATCTTGCGGCCTCTCTGGGGCGTTTGCTTTGATACGGTCAATGCGCGATGAGAAATCGGTTTGAGACATGAAGTAACTCCTTGAACTTTATTTAACGCGAAATTTTCCCAGCGATAGCAATTTTTAGGCGATCTCACGTACAGCCGCGACCTGTGGGGTATTCGCAATAGTCGCGCTACGATACAAACCGGCTGGCCCCCAATCGCGGCCCCCTGTAGGGTCGCGCCATGAGCAGCACATCCGTTACATTCAGCCATGATCAGGCCGAGGCCTTTGACAATATCTCCTCCTTGCTCAAAGGGCTGGGGGTGGATTTGGACGAGGGCCTGTTGACCCCTGCAATCGAAGGCAAGCAGGCGATTGCCGCCGTCACCGGCAAGGCTGGGTCGGGCAAAACGTTGCTTTTGGCGGAGATGGTAAAGGCGCTTGAAGGCGCGGGTGTGGACATTGTCTCCGGCGACTATGAGGGCAAGCGCAAGAAAGATCACCGCACGCTGGCGATTTTGGCGCCCACCAACAAGGCGGCGAGTGTTTTGCGGATGCGCGGCGTGCCTGCGACCACCATTCACCGGATTATCTACACGCCGGTTTATGACCCTGAATATGAAAAGATCGCAGAGTGGCTGGCAGACAAGGGTGACCGGCCGGAGATCGAAGGGTTGACGGACGAAGCCTTGGATCGGGCTCATGCGTTTTATCAGCTGCACAAATCTATTCCCGGCGCAATGGCGGCGGCGGGGTTACGGGGCAGTGATTTTATCACCGGTTGGAAACGGCGGGATGATCCGCTGGACATCGGGTTTATCGACGAAAGCTCGATGCTGGATGACAAGCAGTTTGATGATTTGAAAGAGATTTTCAGCACGTTGGTGCTGTTTGGCGATCCGGCCCAATTGGCGCCTGTGAACCAGTCGGGTGCGATGGTGTTTGACAAATTGCCGGCGCCTGCGGTCTACAATCTTGAGCGTATTCATCGGCAGGACGCGGACAATCCGATTTTGGATTTGGCGCATGCGCTGGCCGATCCGCAGCTGGAATTTCACCACTTTGAGAGCATGATCGAAGACGCCGCGCGGAAAGATGATCGTGTGGTTCTGGCGCAGCGGGTGGAAGTTGATTTGATGGCACGCTCGCCGGTACTGGTGTGGCGCAATGCAACCCGTATCCGGCTGATCAACGCGTTTCGACAGGTGCACGGCGCGCCCGAAGATGCGTTGATGGAAGGGGAGCCGCTGATCTGTGACGGGATTGAGCTGCCAATGAAGCACCGCAAGAAGCGGTTGGATCTGGAAGCGCGGGGGCTGATCAAAGGCGCGCAGGTGATTTACTTGGGGCCAGGGCGCAAGCCTGGATTTTCGCGATTGCATGTGATGGGCGCGGAAGATCCGCGTGTGTCAGCGGCCTCAATTGTGAAGATCGAAATGCCGGATGAAGAAGAGCCGTTTATTCCCTATGCCGCGCGCATGGGGGCGACGTTCCTGCATGGGGCGGCGGTGACCATTCACAAGGCGCAGGGGTCCCAATGGGAAAATGTGCAGGTTTTTGCGCCGGACCTGTTTGTGGCAGCGCGGATGAATCGCAATGAAGCAGGGCAGCCGCTGTGGAAGCGCTTGGCCTATGTCGCGATCACGCGGGCAAGTGAGCGGCTGCATTGGGTGGTGCGCAACCGGCTGGCAAAACCGACTGGGCCGCTGGACGTGAGTGATTTGACGGTGGCGCCTGCGCCGCTGGAGTTGATGGCGCAGGAGGAAAATGCGTGAAGAGCATCATTGTGACCGGCGCGAGCCAAGGCATTGGCAAAGCGACAGCTGAGGCGTTTTTGAACGCTGGTTGGCGGGTTGGTGTGTTGGCGCGCAGCGCTGATAAGTTGGAGGCATTGGCCAACAAATACGACGCGGCGGTGCCGCTGGTGGCGGATGTGACGGACGCGGCGGCAATGGAAAGCGCCTTCGCGAGGTTTGTGGCCCGCACCGAGCGTTTGGATGCGCTGTTTAATAATGCGGGTATGTTTGGTCCGGCGGGCCCGATCGACGAGGTCGATCTGGGGGGATTTGATCAGGTGCTCGACGTGAACGTGCGCGGCATGTTCATTGCGGCAAAGCTGGCTTTTGCGCAGATGCGGCGCCAAGTGCCCCAAGGCGGACGGATCATCAACAACGGGTCTTTGTCAGCGCATGTGCCGCGCGAGGGATCGGTATGTTACACGCTCACGAAACATGCGGTGACCGGGCTGACCCGGACGTTGTCGTTGGACGGGCGGCCCTATGATATTGCCTGTGGGCAGATTGATATTGGCAATGCGGAGACCGACATGGTCGCAGATTTGAACGCGCGCCTGCAGGCCGACGGCAAACCACCCAATCCAACTATGGATGTTCAGGATGCCGCGAAATCGGTGCTGCATATGGCCGAGTTGCCGCTCAATGCAAACGTGCAGTTCATGACGGTGATGGCGACCAAGATGCCATACATCGGACGCGGCTAAGCGCAGTTGCTCTGAAAAGAAATGCCCCCGACCGGGGAAAGGTCGGGGGCCAAAGATTTGGTGCTAAAATTGTCGTGTCAAAAGGTCTTTTGGTAGTCAGAATTTGCGTCGTTGTTATCCGATAAGGCCACCGTCTGTGCGCCGTACCGCAAAAACACCAGACCGAGGCACGGAGGTGCCGCCATCCGGGAAATGCGAGTTGCCTTTTTCGCCCGGGTGCTGAATGCCGACAAACATGGTGCGGCGATCCGGGGACCAGCACACGCCGGTAACTTCACATTCTTTTGGACCAACCAGGAAGCGGCGGATTTCACCAGTTACGGTGTCGCCCGCAAGCATCTGGTTGTTGCCCATGCCCGCAAAGTCGCCTTCGTTAGAATATTTGCCGTCGGTCTGGATCCACAACAGGCCGGTCTCGTCAAAGGCCATGCCATCCGGAGAGTTGAACATATTCCCGGCATTGATGTTCTCGCTGCCTGCATAGGCATCGTCATGCACATCCGGGTTTCCAGCCAGAGCGAAGAGGTTCCAGCTAAAGCCGCTGGCGCTGTGGTCTTCGTTGTCCGGCATCCAGCGGGCGATTTGGCCGTAGTTGTTGTGGTCACGCGGGTTGGGGCCGTTTGCAGATGTGTCATCGCCACCGGCATTTGGCTTTTTGCCTCGGTTTTTGTTGTTGGTGAGCGCAACGTAGGCTTCTGCCTTGGTTGGGTTCACCGCCACCCATTCTGGGCGGTCCATCGTGGTTGCGCCAACGTGGGACGCAGCCTGACGGGTGTGGATGCGGATCTCTGCGTCGGACATGCCGGTGGTGTCGGGCGTCAGGGCCAGCCATTCGCCGCGCATGTCATCAAAGAACTTGGCGACAAACAGGTCGCCATTTTCCAATAGATCGCTGTTGTCGCCGGTGGCGGAGTAGGTGCCATGGGAGACAAATTTGTAGAGGAATTCGCCGCGTTCATCGTCGCCAAGGTAGACAACCGCTTTGCCGTTTGGCGCCAGTACAACAGCCGCGTTTTCATGTTTGAAGCGGCCCAGAGCTGTGCGTTTCTTAGGCGTGGAGGTTGGGTCAAATGGGTCGATCTCGACCACATAGCCTGCGCGGTTGGGTTCATTTGGGTTTTTAGAGACGTCAAAGCGCGGGTCCACCTTGGCCCAGCCGTAGCCCCAGTCTTTGGAGGAGACGCCGTAGCGTTTCAGCTCTGCAGAGACTTCATGCGCTTCATCTTCGGCGGAGAAGTAGCCGTTGAAATTCTCTTCGCAGGTTAAATAGGTGCCCCAAGGGGTCTCGCCGTTGCCGCAGTTGTTCCAGGTGCCTTTGGTGGTCATACCGGTTGGGTCTGCGTCGGTTTTCAAAAGGTCATGGCCAGCGGCGGGGCCGGTCAGGTCCATGTCGGTCTGCGGTGTGATGCGGCGGTTCAGGTCGCTGTCGACCACAACCTGCCAGTTGCCGTATGTGTCACGGGTCACTTCAAAGACAGAGATGCCGTGGGCGTTCATGCCTTTTTGTACATCGTCATCAGAGACCCATTTGCCATCTGGGTTGTTGCCCCAAAGTAATTTGCGGTTGGTGTATTCGTTGTTGATCGCCATGACGGTGCGGCCGTCTTTGGTGAAGATCGACATGCCGTCGTTGTTGTCGCCGAAGGCGCGTGCCTGAGAGGCAGCGGTACCGCGGGTGGCTTGATCAAAAGCGGGGGCGTCGGAAAACAGAGGGTCCCCCCAAGTGACAACCTGGTCCCACTCAAAGCCTTCGGGCACGGTGATGGTGTCCTCGGAGTTGGCGGCAACCTGGCTGAAGCCAAACCGATCTCCGGCAGCCACAGCGTCGCGTGTAAGCGCGGTGGTGCCGACCAAGAACGACCCAAGACCAAAGGTCATCACACCGCCTAAGAAGCCGCGACGCGACAAGGCGGTTTCAACAACTTGGTCAAAATCAGTTTCTTCTGCGCGTGGCGAAATCAGCTCGTCAATTTCGTCAAAGGAAAGATCGTCGTGGGACATGCCTGGCTCCTGAGGCTTGGATCATTGGTGATGTCCAAGATAGGAGGTCGCGGAATCAGATTCGTGACAAGCCCTTTGCAGTTTTGTGACAACGGCGGGTGTCAGGCGGCCTCCGCGAGCAAATCTTCCATCCTTAGAGGGCGACTGTACATCTGCAGGCTGCCATCGTCGTGGCGGGGCCATTCGGCAGTGTGGCGGTCGCGGTAGAGTTCGACCCCGTTGCCGTCGGGATCGTTGAAGTAGATGGCTTCGGAGACGCCGTGGTCTGACGCGCCCAAAACGGGATACCCTGCGTCGATGACGCGCTGCACTGCGGTGGCAAGGTCTGCGCGGGATGGGTACAGGATGGCGGTATGGAACAAACCTGTGTGGTGATCCGGTGCGGGGCCGCTGCCCTTGCTACGCCAAGTGTTGAGGCCGATGTGGTGATGGTAGCCATCTGATCCCAAAAAGGCGGCGTCGTTGCCGAGGCGGGTTTGCACCTCAAAGCCCAAAACGTCGGAATAAAACCCAATGGCGCGGTCGAGGTCTGCCACTTTCAAATGGACGTGGCCAATGCGGGCGGATGGGGTGTAGGGCGCGGTCATAACAGATCTCCTTTGATTGAGACCAAAATAGTCGGGCTCCAAGAGGCTGAAAACTCGCGATTAGGCGCGGATTATGTGCGGTTTTGCGCAGGTTGCAGGGCTTTTGAGGTGCCCGAGACAGGCTTTTACGCACGTATCCAGGGAAGACCCGTGGCCCAGACCTTAAGGGTCAGGCCGCAGGCTGAGCCAAATCAAAAAACCGATATAGGCAAAAACCGAGACATTGAGCATCGTGTCGACAAATGAGCCGCTCATGAGCCTTCCTCCCGCCGCAAAGTACGAAACAGACAGATAACAAGTACAGGGACGATAAAGACAAAGGCGATTGCGGACAGGGCAATGATTGAGCGCACCAATGCGATGTCCCCAACAAGTACCATTGCCAACCCGAGCGCTGCCAAAATCGCGCCCCAGACCGTGCGGATTCTAGGGGAGGGGTTTTCGTCACCTCCGGTACCTATCATCGCCAAAGTGAATCCCGCGCTTACAACGCTGGTCACAACAAACAAAAAGGCGGCGGTGATTGTGGCAACGTGAGTGATCCGACTGACCGGGAACTTGTCCAGAAGTGCAAACGTGGTGGCATCCAGATTTTCGCGGTTGATGGCAGACAGCACGCCTTCGCTGCGCAGAGCGTCAAAGAACCCAAGGCCGCCAAAGATACCGAACCAAAGAACAGAAAACAGGGTTGGGGCAACAATCACGCCGATCAGAAACTCACGGATGGTCCGGCCACGGGATATCCGGGCAATAAAAATTCCGACAAAAGGCGACCAGGCCAACCACCAGATCATGTAGTTAAGCGTCCAGCCCTGAAACCAATTGACGAGATCACCATCAAAAAACTCCGCCGTGGAAAACCCCGCGGGCAGTACATTGAACAGATATCTTCCAAAGCCGGAGACAATACCGTTCATAAGGTAGGACGTTGGTCCGGCAATCAGCAAATACACCAGGAGACCAACCGCAATGAGCATTGCAGCGTTTGACAGCTTGGCCATGCCGTCGCCCAGATCACGCCGAAGCGGAATAACAAATGCCACACACATTGCGATGAACACTGGAAACGTCAGCGTGTTGGCATCGTTGATACCAAGCAAGCCTGCAACGCCGGTTTGAATTTGAAACACTCCCATGGCCAAGGAGCCAGACAGGCCCACCGCAATGGCGACAATGGCCATTAAGTCAAATAGCCAGGCCATCACACGGATCCAAGCCGCGTCACCCAAGGCGTCGGATAGCGGTGCGCTGAGCAACAGGGGGCGGTGACGGCGATAGGCAAAATAGGCCATAATCAGCCCGACCACGCCATAGATTGCCCAAGCGTGAAAGCCCCAGTTCAAATAGGTTACAAACAAAGCATAGCCGGCGGCCTCCGGGTCTCGGATATACTTGCGCAATTCATCAAAGTGGGTCAGCGGTTCGGCAGCCCCGTAAAACAGCAATCCGATGCCCATGCCCGCAGCAAACAGCATCGCGATCCAGGCAGGTGTAGAAAACTCTGGCTCGGCATCATTGGGGCCAAGACGAATACTGCCGAAGCGGGAAAACGCGAGGAAAATTGCGACAAACAACAGCCCGCTTGCCTCCAACATGATGAACCAGCCACGGCTGCCAAATTGTAAGTGCACCGCTGAAGCTGCAAGATCGCCTAGCCCTTTGGGATCGATGATCCCCCAAAACGCGATCATCGCGCTAATGAACAGGGCGGAGATCAGCAGGAGGTTTGTGGATTTTCCAGGCATAAATGTGGTCACCTTCCGAAGCCGAGCACAGGAAAACCTGCAACACGTTGCACGCGCTCAGGCTAACCCTAAGTACGTATACTTCTCAAGCGGTTGGTTCCGTTGGTGACGTTCTGTTGGCGCGTTGCGCCTCGGGCCTCTGATTTGGTTCGCTCTTGTCTCACACTTGTGTTGCTTCGGAGTTGCTGCCTGATCCCGCTTGGATTTAGAGTGCACCGACCTGATGAAACGGACCCCAGGAAGAAAAGGCAGGTAGATGAAAACAAGCAGTTTGGTACCGGTTCTGGAAACGGAGCGCTTGGTCCTGCGAGGGCATACTTTAGCGGATTTTGAAGACAGTGCGGCGATGTGGGCGGATCCTAAAGTTGTGGCGCATATCTCTGGTGTGCCCTCAACAGCAGCGGAATCGTGGTCGCGGGTGTTGCGCTACATCGGGCATTGGCAGGCGCTGGGCTATGGCTATTGGGTGCTCGAAAGCAAAGTTGATGGCGCGTTTGTGGGCGAAGCCGGGGTGGCGGATTATCACCGCAATTCAAAGCCGAGTGTGCACGGGAAGCCGGAAGCGGGCTGGGCGCTGAAGACGTCCGCGCAGGGGCAGGGGTTGGCGACAGAGGCTGTGAGCGCGGTTTTGACCTGGGCGGATGAAGTATTGGCCAAGGAGTTTCCGATGGCCTGTGCGATTTTTGATCCGGCGCATGCGGCCTCTGTGCGGGTTGCCGAAAAGGTTGGGTTTGGCAATCCGGTCATGGGTACGTTTGGGGATCAGGAGGCGCTATTTTTAGAGCGGTCGCTTGGGAGAATCCCAAGGAGCTAACAAAAAAAAAGCCCCGCCAGTGGCGGGGCTGATTGTTTGCAGGGATATGGAAGGCTTAGGCGCCGACCATGCCAACAATTTCGTAGGTCCTTTTCAAGATCGGTGCAGCGATCTCGCGGGCCTGACCTGCGCCGTGGGCGAGGATTTTGTCGATCTCGTCCTGGTGCTCCATCAGGCGGGCCATTTCCGTGCTGATCGGAGACAGTTTGGAAACCGCGAGGTCAGACAGCATTGGCTTGAACTCGGAGAACTGCTTGCCGCCCACGTCCGCCAGTACCTGATCCACGGTCAGGCCAGACAGACCTGCGTAGATGTTGACCAGGTTGCGGGCCTCTGGGCGCTCTTCCAGACCTTTGGCTTCTGATGGCAGGGCTTCCGGGTCGGTTTTGGCCTTGCGGATCTTCTTGGCAATGGTGTCCGCGTTGTCGGTCATGTTGATGCGGGAGGCATCAGATGGATCAGACTTGGACATCTTCTTGGTGCCATCGCGGAAGGACATCACACGGGTGGCCGCGCCTTCGATCACCGGTTCGGTGATGGGGAAGAAGTCAACGCCGTAATCGTGGTTGAACTTGGTCGCCACATCGCGGGTCAGCTCAAGGTGCTGTTTCTGGTCCTCGCCCACAGGCACGTGGGTGGCGTGGTAGATCAGAATATCCGCCGCCATGAGCGCCGGGTAGGCAAACAGGCCCAGCGAGGCGTTTTGCGAGTTTTTACCAGCTTTGTCTTTCCATTGGGTCATGCGCTGCATCCAGCCCATGCGGGCGACGCAGTTGAAGATCCAAGCCAGTTGCGCGTGCTCCGGCGCTGCGGATTGGTTGAACAGGATCGATTTTTTCGGATCGATGCCCGCAGCAATAAAGCCGGCGCAGAGTTCTCGGGTGGCGCGTTGCAGTTTGACAGGGTCTTGCCAGACTGTGATGGCGTGCAGGTCAACCATGCAGAATACGGTCTCATGGGTACCGGCCTCTTGCATGTCGACAAAGCGCTTCATTGCGCCGAGGTAATTGCCCAGCGTCAGACCGCCCGAGGGTTGAATCCCGGAAAAGACGCGTGGGGTAAAGGTGGAGGACGTTTGGACCGCCTCGTTCATTGGAAATACTCCATCTGGATTTGTTAGCCTGCTTGGCTTATCTCCGAGGCCAAACACCGTCAAGCAGGACGGGTAAGGAGTACAGGCATGTCGCACCCAGATGATCAAAGCCCCGTGAACCCGCTTCCCCCGGTGGTGACGGCGTTGTTTTTGCTATTGGTCGGGGTTGAGGCGGCGCTTTGGCTTGGCTCCAAAGGGATTGTGGGTGGTCCCACGGCGGTGGGGTGGCGGTTGGATGCGATCCAGCGCTATGCGTTTTCAGCGGACATCTTTGATTGGATGGTGATCAACGGACAGTATCCGTTGGAGCATATGATCCGTTTTGTGAGCTACTTGTTTGTGCACTACAATTTCACCCACGCGCTGTTTGGCGGCGTGTTGCTCTTGGCGATGGGCAAGATGGTGGGAGAGGTGTTCTCCGGATGGGCCACATTGGCGATTTTTGTGGTGTCCGGCGTTGCGGGGGCGCTGGGTTATGCGCTGATCCTGGATGTGTCCACGCCGCTTTTGGGCAGCTACCCCGGTGTCTATGGCCTGATTGGGGCGTTTACGTTTCTTTTGTGGACCAGTCTGGGGGAAGTGGGCGAACCACAGGCGCGTGCGTTTTCATTGATTGGCATGCTGGTGGCCATTCAGTTGGGCTTTAACCTGATTTTTGGGGGCAATCCGGATTGGGTCGCCGATGTGGTCGGCTTTGGCGCAGGATTTGTGATGTCCTTTGCGCTGATCCCTGGTGGGTGGCAGCGGATCCGCGAAAAGATCCGCCGCCAGTAGAAATGGCCTGATTAGGCCGCTTCCTCTTGGTCTGTTTCAGCGTTGTTCAGATTACGCACGGCGAAGGCCAGTGCGATGGCGCTGATGCCGTTGGAGAGAAGCTCGATGGCCAGCAAAACACCCAGCAAAACTGCGGCGGATTGTGGGAAGTTGTTGAGCACCATCAGGCCCAAGATCACGGAGATCAGACCGGAAAGCAACAACGCCCAACGCGCGCTGCCTTCGAAGTTTGAGAAGCCAAATACGCCTTTGAACACGCCGGATACCAGAAACAGGATACCTGCAGCGAAGGTGAGGGACAGCAGGCCCTGAAGCGGTTGTGCGATGATGTGCACGCCAATCACCATGGCCAGAAGGCCAAGGATAACCCCTGCAATTTTGGCGCCTGTGGATGGCGCGCTAAAGGACGCGAAAGCCTGAATGGCGCCCAGGAAAAGAAAGCTCCAGCCCGCAAACACGGTTGCAGTCATGGAGGCTGCGAAAGGGTTGGCCAAAGCCAAAACACCCAAGACCACGGCCAAGATGCCGATGATCATCATTACGATCCAATTATTCATGTCTCACTCCCGAGATTTAAGAATGCCATAGGTTAATGGCACTTATGGGGGAATGGGCAACTTGTTTCTGAGTCTATTTGTCGGTTTGTGTCTGCTCAACCACGGCGGGCAGCGGCTTTTAACGCACCCGGCGTATAGGCACCGATCAGACGGCCGACGCCAAAATAGACCACCGTACCGAGGGCCAGCAAGATCAGCAAAGCCACATACCGCCAGCCGGGCAGGCTGAACCACGGGACCAGAATGACCCATGTGCCCCAGAGGGCGCCGCCCATGGCAGCGGACGCGAGGCAAATGCGCCAAAGGCGCTTGCGCAGCCGGGTGTCAAACTTGGCAACCGTGCCGTAGCCACGCGCGCCAAAGCCAAGCTGAGCCACCATAATCCAAGCCGCAACGGTGGCGGCAATGGCCGGGGCCATCCATTGGACATAAGGCGCCAATCCAAAGGCGAGCGCGGCGTTCACAACCATGGCCCAGACCGCAAAACGGAACGGGCGTTTTGTGTCTTCGCGGGCAAAATAGAGCGGTTGCAGCAGTTTTTGCAGCACAAAGGCAGGCAGCCCAATTGCATAGATCGCAAGGGCAACCGAGATCGCGGCGACGTCGTCTGAGCCGGTGGCACCGCGCTCATAGAGCACGGAGACAATTGGCAAAGGGATGACCAAAAACGCGACGGCGCAAGGGATGGTCAAAAACATGGCAAACTCGCTGGCGCGCGAGAAGGCGTTCTGAGCCCCGCCTTGATCGTCTGCTTTTAAACGGCGCGAGAGGTCGGGTAGCAAGACGATGCCGATGGCAATGCCGATCACACCCAGCGGCAATTGGTACAGGCGATCAGCGGCATAGAGCCAGCTCACCGCACCTTCGGTGTTGGAGGCTACGATTTGGCCCACCACCAGGTTGATTTGCATGACACCAGAGGCCAGCGCGGCGGGCACGGCAACGCGCACCATGCGCGCCATGTCGGGGGTCCACTTTGGTATGCGAAGGGAGATACGTAATCCCGCGCGACGGGTGGCTATCCAAACCAGGCCCAACTGTGCGACCCCGGCGACAGGAATGGTCCAGATCAGCCAAGTGATGACTTCGCCGCCCGACAGGTGGCCAAATATCAGCGCGGGAATAATCAGGATGTTGAGCAGCACCGGCGCGGCAGCTGCGGCGGCAAAGCGACCGGTTGCGTTGAGTACGCCGGAAAACAGAGCCCCCAAAGACATGAAGAAGATGTAGGGGAAGACAATGCGGCCATAGCCAACAGTCAAGTCAAAGCGCGCGTCGCCAGCAAAGCCTTCAGCGGTGAGCCAGACCAATGCGGGCATGAAGATCATACCCAGCGCGGTGAGGGTCATCACGGCGGCAAACAGGAGGCTGAGCGCCTCGCTGGCAAAATGTTCTGCGTTTTCTTCGCCTTCAAGTTTCTTGGAAAACATCGGCACAAAAGCGGCGTTAAACGCGCCTTCTGCAAAAAAACGGCGGAACATGTTGGGCAGACGGAAAGCGGCCACAAAGGCGTCCAGCAAGGGACCGGGGCCAATGAAGCTCAGCAAGAGGATTTCGCGTACAAAGCCGAGAACGCGGCTCAGGAGGGTCCAGAAACCAACGGTCAGAAAGCCGCGCATCAGGCGGATTGGCTTCATGCCTTGGCCCTTTCGGCGCCTTGCAGAATGGCTTCGCGCAGCCTTTTCTCCAGCGTTTTTTGTTTGCCTTCGGCGTGGAATTTCAGGCCAAACATGTCTTTGACGTAGAAGGTGTCCACCACCTGTTCGCCAAAGGTCGCGATCACGGCGGACGCGATGTAGACATTACTGTTGGCCAAGGCGCGGGTGAGATCAAACAGCAGCCCAGGGCGGTCGCGGGTGTCGACCTCGATGATTGTGTAGATTTCGGAGCCTTCGTTATCAAACAGGATGGTGGTTGGGACTTTGAACGCTCGTTCCCGTTTTTTGATCACGTCGCGGGACTTGATCGCCTCGGTGGTGACCACCTCTCCGGCCAGCGTGCGTTCGATCATTTTGCGCAGGCGCGGCAGGCGGGAAGCCTCATAAGGCGCATCTTCGGCGTCTTGTATCCAGAAGGCAGCGGTGGCGTAGCCGTCTTTGGAGGTGAAAGTGCGGGCATCAACGATGTTGGCCCCCACAAGCGCCAGCGCCCCGCACATGCGCGAAAAAATGCCCGGGTGATCAGCCATGGCAAAGCACACACGGGTGGCGTCGCGGTCTTCGTCGGGGTGCAGGTCGATGCGGATTTCGTCGTCCGGAATGTCACGCAGCAGCTCAGCAAAAGCTTTGTGCGCGGTGATGTGCAGGCCTTGCCAATATGGTTTGTAGTGGCGGGCGGTTTCTTTCTTGAGGTCTTTGGCAGGCCAATCAGCCAACTCTTCACGCAGGAGCTTTTTGGCTTTGGTCCCGCGATTTTCGCGGGTGATGGATTCCATGCCATCCTCGAGCACCAATTTTGTCTGGCCGTAGAGCGCACGGATCAGCACAGCTTTCCAGTTGTTCCACGTATTGGGGCCAACGCCTCGAATGTCACAGACCGTCAGGATCGTCAGCAGGTTGAGGCGATCCACGGTTTTGACCGCTTTGGCAAAGTCGCGTACTGTGCGTGGGTCAGCGATGTCGCGTTTTTGCGCCATGTCGGACATCAGCAAGTGGTAGCGCACCAGCCATTCCACAGTCTCGCTGTCGGATTTGTTCAAACCCAGGTTTGGCGCCACTTTGCGCGCAATGCGGGCGCCCAAAATCGAGTGGTCGATGTCGCGACCCTTGCCAATGTCATGAAGCAACATCGCGACCATGAGCACTTTGCGGTTGATGCCGCTGGAGGTCATGATTTCGGAGCTGAGCGGCAGCTCGTCCTCAAGATCCTTGCGCTCGATGTCCATGAAGTTGGAGATCACCTGAATGGTGTGCTCGTCCACCGTGTAGGAGTGATACATGTTGAACTGCATCATCGCCACAATGGGTTCAAACTCCGGGATGAAAGCCGAAAGCACGCCCAGTTCGTTCATCCGGCGCAGGGCGCGTTCCGGGTTGCCGTGCTTCAGAAGCAGATCGAGGAAGAGGCGACGGGCTTCTTTGTTGGCGCGGAAATCGTCGTCAATCAAATCCAGGTTGGCGGTGACCAGACGCATGGCGTCCGGGTGGATCAACATGCCGGTGCGCAGTGCCTCTTCAAACAGACGTAATAGATTCAGCGGATCGGAGAGGAAGACCTGTTCATTTGCCACGTCCAAGCGGTTGTGCACCACTTTGTAGCCAGGCTTCATCCGGGGACGGCGGCGGAAGATGCGTTCTAGTATCGGTTCTGCTTTGGCGTGGTTGGCTTCGAGTTTGGTCAACAGAATGCGGGTCAGATCCCCAACGGCCGTGGCCTGACGGAAGAACTCCTGCATGAAGTGTTCGACGCCACGACGGCCGCCTTTGTCGGTATAGCCCATCTGATCGGCAATCTCGACCTGCACATCAAAAGTCAGCTGCTCCATAGGGCGACCGGCGGTCAGATGCAGATGGCCACGCACCGCCCAGAGGAAGTTTTCGGCCTCAATGAAGCGTTCCAATTCGTCCTGAGCCAAGACCTCTTTTTCAACAAGTTCAGAGACTTCTGAGACGTGGTAGACATATTTGGCGATCCAGAAGAGGGATTGCAGGTCGCGCAGGCCGCCTTTGCCTTCTTTCACGTTGGGCTCCACAACATAGCGTTGCCCCTGCTTTTTGTGGCGCTCGTCCCGCTCGTTGAGCTTGGCTTCGATGAACTCCTGCTCGGTGCCTTTGAACAGTTCGTCCTCAAGACGGGAGGTGAGTTCCTCGTCTAACGGTTCATGTCCACGTAGAAAGCGATTTTCCAGCAACGCAGTGCGAATGGTGAAGTCTTCGCGGCCCAAGCGCAGGCAGTCTTTCACCGTGCGAGAGCTGTGACCAACTTTCAGGCGTAAATCCCAAAGCAGATAAAGCATGGATTCAATCACGCTCTCTGCCCAAGGGGTGATCTTGTACGGCGTCAGAAACAGCAGGTCGACATCTGACTGAGGCGCCATTTCACCACGGCCATAGCCGCCCACTGCAAAGAGCGCGATGCGCTCTGCTTCGGTGGGCGTGGCCAAAGGATAGAACCTGACGGTGGCAACATGGAAGGCGCAGCTGACAAGGCAATCGGTCAGCCATGTGTAAGACCGCGTCATCGCGCGGGCAGCGCGGGGCTTCTCACGGAAAGAGGCTGCGATCTGCGCCATCGCGGCTTTGCGACGGGCCATAAGCAGTGCAACTACTTCTTTGCGCAGCTCGCTTTCCTTGCCGTCCTTTTTGAGGATTTCAGCAAGCTCGGCGGTGATTTCCGCGCAATTGAAGATTTTGTCAGCAGAGCAGATCAACCCCGCGCGGGGCGGGGCTGGGAAGATATCGCCAGCTTTAGCTGCCAGCGCCTCCAAATCGGGTTGGGGCAGGGTCAATGATAACCACCTTCTTGTCGCGGATTGTGGCCACGGCCAGCCCGCGTTCGTTTGTACCGTCTGTGCGCAGGCGGAAAATGCCGTTCACACCCTGAAAACCTGCGCCTTGTGTCAACGCACCTGTGGTCAATGCATCAGATTTGCCTTGTTTGACCAGAGCACCGATTGCCGCAATGCCATCATACGCCAGGCCGCCAATAGAATGAGGCAGGCCGCCGTAAGTTTGCGCATAGCGGGTCTGAAACTGGTTGGTCAGGGTGGGGTCAGGCATCGTGTACCAGCCACCCTGCACACCAGGCAGTTCCAGAGTTTGTGCTGGGATGTCCCAACGGGTCAGGCCCATGTATTGGGTGGTTGCCGGGCTCAGCCCCGCTTCTGGCAAGAGCTGCGTCAGAAGTGGCAGAGCGCCGGAGGTGTTGGCTGTCAGGAACAGCGTGTCAGCGCCATTTTGCTGCGCGTTTAGCTTGATTTGGCTGACAGCGGCAATCACACCCTCCTGGGAAAACTCATAGCCCACGGCACCGGCGTTGTTGGCGCCTTTGCGGGTGATGGCGTTGGCGATGGCGGTGTTGCCCAGAAGGCCAGCCGAGTTGTTGGCGTGCACTGTCATGATGTTGCCTTTGCCTTGTCCCTTGGCAAAGGCGACCAAACGGTCAGCGGTGTTGTCAAATGTTGGCCCAAGCACAAACAGGTTGCCGCCGGCAATTGTGGTGTTGTTGGAAAACGACAGCACATTCACGTTGCGGGATGCCACGGCTTTGGCGGCCGCGTTGGCAGCTTCGCCAAAGACCGGGCCAAGAATGATTTTTGCACCTTCGTCTACGGCCTGAACTGCAGCAGCTTGAGCTGTGTTCGGATTTCCCGCTGTTGCATAGACGCGCAGGTCGATTTTTACGCCGCCGAGATCGGCAATCGCCAGTTTGGCCGCGTTCTCAAGGCTTTGCGCAAGAAGAGCGTCACCTGAGTTGGTGGAGCCTTTGGGCACAAGAAGTGCGACGGGCACAGGCGCGGAAGCATCAATTTTTGGACCGGAGCTTCCGGTGGTTTCGACACAAGAGACCAGCGCTAACGTGGACAGCCCTGCGACCGCCCCTTTCACAAAGCGGTGGGCGGGTTTAAGAAAAGACAACATAGGTAAGCTCCACTCCCGTTGGGGTCGCGCCCGTGATTGAGGTCCGGCCGCGTTGCTGCCGAATAATAAACGAGTGAAAAGGCGGGTCCAGCTATGAATCACCAGACCGTGAAATTGCAGCCCGGTTTGTACTTTGTCGCCACACCAATTGGCTCTGCGCGCGACATCACATTGCGGGCGTTAGATGTGCTGGCCAGTGCGGACGTGATCGCGGCAGAAGATACGCGGTCGATGAAGAAACTCCTTGAAATACACGGGGTCCCGCTGAATGGGCGGCATGTTTTGTCGTATCACGATCATTCGGGTGAAGGCGCGCGGAGCAAGCTTTTGGCACATCTGGAAGCCGGAAAATCAGTGGCTTATGCCTCTGAGGCGGGCACGCCATTGATTGCCGATCCGGGCTATCACCTGTCACTCGCCGCGGCAGAAGTGGGGCATCTTGTGACCAGCGCGCCGGGACCAAGCGCCATTATCACAGCGTTGTCGCTGGCCGGATTGCCAACGGATTCGTTTTTCTTTGCTGGATTTTTGCCCAATGCCAAGAAAGCGCGGCAAACGGCGCTGGAGGCCGTGCGTGAAGTGCCGGGCACCTTGGTGTTTTACGAATCGCCAAAACGTGTGACGGCGATGGTGGCTGATGCAGCGGAGGTTTTGGGCGGTGGGCGCAAAGCGGCTGTGGCACGTGAGTTGACCAAGAAGTTTGAAGAGGTGCTGCGCGGGTCGTTGGATGAATTGGCCGCCGCGTTGCCGGAGCGGACAATCAAAGGTGAGATTGTTGTGCTGATTGATCGGCAGCGGGGCGAGGCGACAAGTGAAGACGATGTCGAAGCGGCGTTGAAAGACGCGCTTGAGACTTTGTCAGTGCGGGATGCCTCGGATGCCATTGCCAAAGCCTATGGCATCAATCGACGTAAAGTGTACCAATTGGCGTTGAAGCTTCAAAAGGCGAGTTAACCCACAGAGGTTTGGTATGAGTGACACGCGCAGGGAAGAAACCGGGCGCAGCAATTATCTGGCAGGACAGGCCGCCGAGGATATTGTGTTGCGCCATTATGAGGCGCGCGGGCTGGTTTTGGCCAAAGCGCGTTGGCGCGGCAAAGCTGGTGAGGTGGACCTGATCCTGCGCGATGGCGAAGAACTGGTGTTTGTCGAAGTCAAACACAGCCGTAGTTTTGATAGCGCTGCGGCGCGATTGTTGCCGCAACAAGTCCAGAGGTTGAGGCGTGCGGCGGAGGAATTTGCTGGTGGCGAGCCCAAAGGTCTTCTCACCGAGATGCGGTTTGATGTGGCCTTGGTGAACGGGCGGGGCGAAGTTCACATCCTTGAGAATGCTTTGTGGTAAGTTCAGGTGTCCCATTGCAAGCGGGGGTAGCATGGGCCATGTAAGTGTGGACTTACACTCAGGATGCGCACATGAAAATCGCCTTTCAAATGGATCCGATCACCTCGGTCGACATCAATGCAGACAGCTCTTTTCGCATCGCCGAAGAGGCGCAGGCGCGGGGGCATGAGCTGTTTTTCTACTCGCCTGATCATCTGGCCTATGAAGAAGGCGAGATCACCGCACGGGGCCATTCGATGGTGGTGCGCCGTGAGCAGGGCAACCATGTGGACCTGGGGCCGTATGAGCGCGTGAATCTGAAGGATTTTGACGTGGTTTGGCTGCGCCAAGACCCGCCATTTGATATGCATTACATCACCAGCACGCATTTGCTGGATCGGCTGGCACCGGACACGCTGGTGGTGAATGATCCGTTTTGGGTGCGGAACTATCCGGAGAAGCTTATGGTGCTGGATTTCCCGGACCTGACGCCGCCAACCACCATCGCGCGCGATCTGGAAACCATCAAGGAATTCAAAGCCAAACATGGCGATGTGATCCTAAAGCCGCTGTATGGCAATGGCGGGGCCGGTGTGTTCCGACTGGATGCCAATGACCGTAACTTGACCTCGTTACACGAGCTGTTCACCGGCTTCAGCCGTGAGCCGCTGATTGTGCAGAAATTCCTGCCGGATGTGAGCAACGGTGACAAGCGGGTGATCCTTGTGAACGGTGAGCCGGTTGGCGCGATCAACCGCGTGCCTGCGGCCGGCGAGACCCGGTCCAACATGCATGTGGGCGGACGTCCGGAGAAAGTTGGTCTGACGGAGCGTGATCTGGAAATCTGTGCTGCGATTGGGCCGCTTCTGCGCGAAAAAGGTCAGGTTTTTGTCGGGATCGACGTGATTGGTGACTACCTGACCGAAATCAATGTGACCTCGCCAACCGGTATTCAAGAGCTGGAGCGGTTTGACGGCGTGAACATCGCCGAGAAAATCTGGGAAGCGATCGAAGGCAAGTTGGCCTAAACCTCTTGTGACGTAGACAGGCGGAAACTGATGGCTTCTGCCAGATGGGGGCGGCGGATTTGTTCGGCGCCCTCAAGGTCCGCGATGGTGCGGGCCACGCGCAATACGCGGTGATAGCCGCGTGCGGTAAGGCCAAAGCGTTCGGCCACTTGTGAGAGCAGTGCGCGGCCCTCGGCGTCGGGTGTGGCGATTTCTTCCAGTGCTTGACCATGGGCGTCTGCGTTGACGCGGATGCCGTCATGGGTTTCGAACCGATCCGTTTGGAGGTCGCGCGCTGCAGCGACGCGCTGGGCAACTTGCTCGGAGGTATCGCCGTCATTGGGCAAGTCCAAGTCTCGGAACGCCACCGGCGGCACTTCAATGCGCAAATCCAGACGATCCATAAGAGGGCCGGAGAGGCGCCCAAGGTAGTCTTGCCCGCAATCTGGCACGCGGGCGCAAGCTTGCGACGGGTCATACATATGGCCGCAACGGCACGGATTGGCAGCGGCGATCAGCATGAACTTGCAGGGATACGTCACATGCGCGTTGGCGCGGGCGATCATGACCTGGCCGGTCTCAATAGGTTGGCGCAGGGTTTCCAGCACAGGCCGCGAGAATTCAGGCATTTCGTCCATGAACAACACGCCGTTGTGGGCAAGGGAGATTTCGCCGGGTTGGGCGCGGCGGCCGCCGCCAACAATGGCCGCCATAGACGCGGAATGATGGGGCTCGCGAAACGGACGTGCGCGGGAGATGCCGCCTTGCTCCAAAATGCCCGCCACCGAATGGATCATCGATGTCTCGAGCGCTTCAGTAGGGCTCATGGGTGGCAGGATGGTGGGCAGGCGCGCGGCCAACATGGATTTTCCGGAACCTGGGGACCCGACCATAAACAAGTGATGTCGTCCGGCGGCTGCGATTTCCAAAGCCCGCTTGGCGCGTTCCTGGCCTTTCACGTCACGTAAGTCCAGCGTGCTGGTCTCGCCTTGCACCTCGCCGGGCTTTGAGGGCGCGAGGGGAGATTGTCCGGTGTAATGGCGCACAACGTCTGCCAGGGAGGCGGCTCCAATCACCTGCGTGGCGGCAACCCAGGCTGCTTCCGGGCTGCTGACGGCGGGGCAGAGCAACATCCGGTCGTCTTCGGCAGCGCTCATAGCGGCGGGTAGGGCGCCAGTGACGCCTACAAGCGAGCCATCAAGGGAGAGTTCGCCAAGGCTGACCGTGCTTTCGGAGGCATCTTCGGGGATGATGCCAAGGGCGGCAAGCAAGGCCACGGCAATGGGCAGGTCAAAATGACTGCCTTCTTTGGGCAGGTCTGCTGGCGATAGATTGATGGTGATGCGTTTGGAGGGCAGCGCGATGGCCATGGAGGCGAGCGCGGCGCGGATGCGGTCGCGGGCTTCGGAGACCGCTTTGTCTGGCAAGCCGACGATGGCAAAGGCCGGGAGGCCAGGCGCCAATGCGCATTGAACCTCAACCTGATGTGCCTCAACGCCTTCAAACGCAACGGTGTAGGCCCGTGCGACCATGGCAAACTCCCCGCCACCAAACAAATTAACAAACGTTAACTATTGGTAGCGAGGGATGGTTAGCGAAAGGTTAATTTGTGATTAGAGCAGCGCCATGAAGGCGGGCCAGGCTTCCGGATCAGCCACGGTTTTGTCGCGACAGAAAGCGTTGCACATGCCAAAAATACGCCCGTTGAACTCCATCAGGTGCGTGGAGGGCTTACCGGAATAAGGACAGTTGGCGTTCTCTGGCGTGCCTTCCTCGACGGCTTTGGCAACGAGAGGTACCGGGCCGGGCCAAGCGCGTGTTGGATAGTCTTTTGCATACCAAGGCAGAGTTTCGCCGCGCACAAGCCCCATAGCGCGCCAGCGACGGAATGCCGGGTCAGTTAAATGTGCGTCTACGTAGGCTTGGGCCACGTCGCCGACCGGCAGGTTGTAGCCGGCAATGCGGGCAGCCACGGGTGCAAAGAACGCATCAGCGGTGCTGTAAGGTCCACAGAGCCATGGGCCATCTTTTCCATAGGTGGCGCGCGCGTGCTCCCAAATGATTTCAAGGCGTTGCAGGTCTTTGAGGAGATCTTCGGATGGCGCTGAGTCCGCGTAGGACTGGCGTAGGTTCATTGGGCAATCGCTACGCAAAGTGAAGAACCCCGCGTGCATTTCCGCTGCCAAATTGCGGGCGGTGGCACGTGCGCCAGGGTCCGCCGGCCATAGTTCGGCGTCTTGGTGACGGCTTGCGAGCTCTTCCGCAATTGCGAGGCTGTCAGAGACAATCGCGCCCTCAGGCGTCACCATGGTGGGCACGGTGCGGGCAGGCGCAATTTTCTTCAGTTGCTCAGCCACCGATTGGTCTGAGAAGTCGACCAACGTGAGATTGCGTTTGATGCCGAATTTTTCAAACAAGAGCCAGCCGCGTAGCGACCAGGAGGAATAGGCGTAATCGCCGAGGTACAAATCATAGGTCATGTCGCAAGCGTAGCATGGAATGACATATCACCAAATTAAAACATTTTGACGAAACTCATCACGGAATGTGATTGATTGGTTGTGTGATCCAGCCGTCGTTGGCGATTTTGATTGAGGTGACCGAAAGGTTGTCGATGCGATGTGCAAAGGCCTCATCTGCGGTCAACTGCTCCGCGCGTTGGATCTGCGTGAGGATCACGCCAAAGTGTACAACCACAATCAATTTGGCACCTTGGTGTGTTGAGATCAAGCGATCAATAGCTCCATCGACACGGGTGGTGACTTCGTTCCAGCTTTCCCCTTTTGGCGGGCGGACATCACCAGGGGTCTCCCAATAGGCGCGAACACGCTCGGGATCCTCGGCCTCAATGTCAGCGAAAGACTTGAGCTCCCAGTCACCAAAATGAATTTCCCGCAGGGCAGGGTCGTGCGAGAGGCGTTTGCGGTCTCTCTGGATGGCGTCTGCGGTGGCCACACAGCGTTGCAGGTCTGAGCTGATCACAATGCCATCAGCGGGGAGGTGGCCTGCCAGCCGGGCCAATTGCGCCGTGTCGGAGAGGTCGGCTGGTAGATCGGACCAGCCAACCATGGTTTTGGCGTGGGTGGGGCCGTGGCGCACCAAATGCAACTCGGTCATGGCAGTTCTCCTTTAAGCACCATCGGCAACCCCGCCACGACAAGCACGGCCAGATCGGCCTGAGCAGCGATCGTTTGGTTCAACGCGCCCTGGGCGTCCCGGAAGCGACGGGCCAGCGCGTTTTCTGGGACGACGTCCAGGCCGACTTCATTTGACACCACCACGACTTGGGCAGGGCAAGCTGCCAATGCATCCAGCAGTTTGGTTTGCTCTTTCGCCAAATCGTGTTCAGCAAGCATTTGATTGGACAGCCACATTGTGGCGCAGTCCAGCAGAACAACAGCATCGTTGGGCAACTCCGTCAACACATCGGCGACGTTCAAAGGCGCTTCGATGGTGCGCCACACCGGCCCGCGTTGGGTGAGATGTTTGGCTACTTTTTGGCGCATTTCTTCGTCAAAAGTCTGAGCTGTCGCGATGTAGATGCGGGGCTGCGGTGTTGCCATCACAAGAGCTTCAGCAAAGGCGGATTTTCCGGACGCAGCGCCCCCTAAAATGAGGCTCAGTTTTGGCAGCATTGATAGATCTTTCTCATGTTAGCCGCACCCTGCGACATTCGCTTTTGCGGAGCAAGGTGGAATACCATGTGCGACACGACGTGGGCTTGCATCTGCTGGCGGTGCACGGTTTTGTGGCGCCATGAAGCAGATACTTTCTTTATTGGCGTTCTCGATGCTTGCAGCGCCAAGCGAGGCACAAAATGTGGCTTATGATGTGTTCCGCGATGCGGATGTGATTTTCCTTGGGGAAATTCATGACAATCCAACCCACCACGACAACCAGGCGCAAGCATTGATGGCGATCACGCCAAAAGCGGTGGTGTTTGAGATGTTGGTGCCGGAACAGGCGACACGAGTGACGGAAGAGTTGTTGGATGACCAAGACGCATTGGAGGCGGCGCTCGGCTGGGCAGAGAGCGGCTGGCCGGATTTTGAGATGTACTATCCGGTGTTTGCTGCTCTTGGCGGGGCCAAGGTTTACGGGGCGCAGGTGCCGCGGGAGGCTGCGGGTGTCGCGTTCAGCGGGGGAGACATTGGGGCTCTTTTGGATGGGGCTGGGGCCGCGTTTGGATTGACTAGACCGTTGCCAAAAGGGCAACAAGAAGAGCGCGAGGCGCTGCAATTGGCGGCCCATTGTAACGCTTTGCCAAAAGATATGTTGCCCGGAATGGTTATGGCGCAGCGGCTGCGCGATGCACGCTTGGCACAGGCGGTGACCGAGGCCTTGGCAGAGGCTGGTGGTCCGGTCGCAGTGATCACGGGCAATGGACATGCACGTTCGGATTGGGGCGCACCGGCGCTCCTGCCCTCGGAAGTTTACTCGATGTCGTTTGGACAATTTGAAGACAAACCGGAGGGCGAGCAGCCGTTTGATTTGTGGATTGTAACTCAGGCCACCCAACGGGATGATCCCTGTGCGGCGTTCAAATAACCTAACTTGCCCCTTGGGCTGTCACAGCCTAGGTTTGGGCACCTGAGCGCAAAAGAGGTCTGCTAAATGCTGACGGACAAAAGAATTCTCCTGATCATAGCCGGTGGAATCGCGGCGTATAAGTCGCTTGATCTGATCCGTCGGCTTCGGGAACGCGGGGCATGGGTGACGCCAGTCTTGACCCGTGCAGCCGAGGAATTTGTGACACCTTTGTCGGTGTCCTCCCTCGCGGGAGAGAAAGCGTATCGCGACCTGTTTGATTTGACAGACGAGGCGGACATGGGGCATATCCAATTGTCGCGTTCGGCCGATTTGATTGTGGTTGCACCGGGGACAGCGGATCTGATGGCAAAGATGGCCAATGGGCTGGCCAATGATATGGCGTCAACGCTGTTGTTGGCGACGGACACGCCAGTTTTGGTGGCACCTGCGATGAATGTGCGCATGTGGGATCACCCGGCAACGCAGCGCAATCTGGCGCAGTTGAAGGCGGATGGCGTGAGCTTTGTTGGTCCCAATGAGGGCGACATGGCTTGTGGTGAGTTTGGGCCAGGGCGGATGTCTGAGCCGATGGAAATTGTACATGCGGTGCAGGGTGCTCTGTCGGAGGGGCCGTTACTCGGGAAACGGGTTTTGGTGACGTCTGGGCCAACACATGAGCCAATTGATCCGGTCCGCTATATCGCAAACCGGTCCTCAGGTGCGCAGGGTACGGCACTTGCCAATGCGTTGGTAAAACTGGGCGCAGAGGTGGTGTTTGTCACGGGACCTGCGGATGCCGTCCGACCTGAAGGTGTTCAGCTGGTTGAGGTGCAAACAGCGGCGGAAATGATGGACGCGGTGCAGAGTGCGTTGCAAGTGGACGCCGCAATTTTCTGTGCTGCGGTGGCAGACTGGCGGGTGGCAAGTGCCTCTGACAGCAAGATAAAAAAGACCAAGGGCGGATTGCCTACTTTGGAGTTTGCAGAAAACCCGGACATCTTGGCGACGGTGAGCCAGATGGGCGCGGGGCGTCCTGGGCTGGTGGTTGGGTTTGCTGCCGAAACTGATGATGTGATCGACAACGCCACGGCGAAACGGTTGCGCAAAGGCTGCGACTGGATTGTTGCAAATGATGTGAGCCCAGCCACTGGAATTATGGGCGGCAGTGAAAACGCGGTGACCTTGATTTCGGACGCGGGATCAGAGGCTTGGCCCCGTATGGGTAAGGCTGAGGTCGCAGAGAAACTCGCGGCCCGTTTGGCGACAGCTCTCATCGGCTGACGCGCGGCCTCAGGCGGGAATGTTTTTTGGAAAGTGAAGATATGGCGGCGGTGCCCATTAAGCTAAAATGGTTGGACGATGCGGACCGAGGCGTGGCCTTGCCGTCCTATGAAACAGCAGGGGCGGCTGGTGCGGATGTGCGGGCAAATTTTCCGCCGAATCAACGGGATGGCGTCACTTTGGTACCGGGCGCACGGGCCCTGATACCAACCGGATTGGCGTTGGAAATCCCCGCAGGTTTTGAGGTGCAAATGCGGCCGCGCTCTGGCTTGGCGCTCAAACATGGGATTACATTGCCCAATAGTCCCGGAACAATTGATAGCGATTATCGCGGACCATTGGGAGTGATCGTCTTAAACGCGGGGCCGGAGGTGGTGGAGATTAGCCACGGTATGCGCATTGCGCAGATGGTTGTGGCGCCGGTTGTGGTCGCGGAGTTTCAATTGGATCAAGAGCTTAGCGAGACCAGCCGTGGCGCAGGTGGGTTTGGCTCGACGGGAGTGAGCTGATGCTGTTGGTGCTTGTGATGGTTGCCGCTCTATGGGGGATTGGCATGGTGATCGGCGCGCCAAAGTCTGCGCGCTGGACCATGATTGGTCTGCTGTATGTGGCTGTTTTGGGGGTGCAGATCGTTTTCCCGCCGCAGCATCAATTGGTGATTGCGACTGGCGGGAGCTTGGCGATGTGGCTATTGATTGGCGGGGTTGTGGCCGTGATTGTTGTCTATTCTTCGATACTGCAAAGGCTGCGCCAAAAGGCTGACAATAAAGCGCAAGATGTGGCGCAGGAAAACGCGGCGCAGGAGCTGTTTTCCGACACCGAATTGAACCGCTATGCACGCCATATTGTGTTGCGTGAATTGGGTGGATTGGGGCAGAAAAAACTGAAAGAATCCAAGGTGTTGGTGATTGGCGCTGGCGGTCTTGGATCGCCGGTTTTGCTGTATTTGGCAGCGTCCGGCGTGGGTACGGTTGGCGTGGTTGATGACGACGTGGTCGACAACTCCAATCTGCAGCGCCAGGTGATCCACAAAGATGAGGCAATTGGCACGCCAAAGGTACTGTCGGCGGCGGAGGCTATGACGGCGCAGAACCCGTTTGTGACAGTGGTGCCGTATCCGCGTCGTTTGACCGAAGAGGATGCGGCGGAGATCATTGGCGACTATGATTTGGTGTTGGATGGCACGGATAACTTTGTCACGCGCTACCTGGTCAATGAGATTTGTGTCGCGCTCGGCAAGCCGTTGATTTCGGGCGCTCTTTCTCAATGGGAAGGGCAGTTGAGCGTGTTTGATCCGGCCAACGGAACTCCTTGTTATCAATGCATTTTTTCCGAGGCGCCTGCGCCGGGCATGGCGCCAAGCTGCTCAGAGGCCGGGGTGGTTGGGCCGCTGCCCGGCGTGGTTGGAACCATGATGGCAGCGGAAGCAATCAAGGTGATCACCGGGGCTGGTGCGGCCTTGCGCGGCGAGATGATGATCTATGATGCACTGTGGGGGGAGACCCGCAAAATTGGCCTCAAGTCCCGCGCGGATTGCCCAACCTGCGGCGGCAAAAACGCCTGATTTACGCGTCGGTATTGTGTCTGTATCACGACTGTTTTGCGACTGTGGCGATCGGCGCACATGACGCGCGACGTTGTGCAGTTGCGCACGGATTGGTGAGGTGGATTGCACCTCCTTGGAGCGCTGCCTAGGGTGGGCGCAAAGGAGATTCATCTGATGACAAATCCGCTGCTGTCCGCATGGGACACCCCGTTTAAACTTGCCCCGTTTGACAAGATTTCTGACACTGATTTTGCACCCGCCTTTGAGCAGGCTTTGTCGGCGCATAAGGTCGAAATCGACGCCATTGCTGAGAGTGCCGAGGCGCCAAGCTTTGCCAATACAATTGAAGCGATGGAAGTGGCGGGCGAGGGCTTGGACAAAGTGTTGTCTGTATTCTTCTCGGTCGCAGGGGCGGACAGCAATCCGGCGCGGGAAGAGTTACAGCGGGAATTCTCGCCAAAACTGGCGGCGCATTCAGCCGAGATTTCAGCCAACAAGGCGTTGTTTGGCCGGATCAAGACGATTTGGGATGCGCGCGACACGTTGGACCTGACCGAAGAGCAGCAGCGGGTGCTGATGTTGACCCATCGCGGCTTTGTGCGCGGGGGCGCGGCGTTGGAAGGCGATGCGGACGCGCGCATGAAAGAGATCAAAGGCCGGTTGGCCGTGTTGGGTACGGAGTTCACACAGAACCTTTTGGCGGATGAGCGCGAGTGGTTCATGCCGTTGGCTGAGGATGATCTTGAAGGTCTGCCCGGGTTTGCCGTGGATGCGGCGCGGGCGGCTGGAGAAGAGAAAGGCGCGGATGGTCCTGTTGTGACGCTGTCGCGCTCCATCATCGTGCCGTTTTTGCAGTTCTCGCCCCGTCGCGATCTGCGCGAAAAGGCGTTTGCGGCTTGGGAAGCACGTGGGGCTAACGGTGGCGAGACCGATAACCGCGCGATTGCGGGCGAGATTCTGGCGCTGCGCGAAGAGCGGGCCAAGCTGTTGGGCTATGCCAGCTTTGCGGACTACAAGCTGGAAACCGAGATGGCCAAGACGCCGGAGGCCGTGCGCGGGTTGTTGATGGATGTCTGGGCACCCGCCAAAGCGCGGGCGGAGGCGGATGCCGCCGTGCTGACCGAGATGATGCATGCAGATGGCATCAACGGCGACCTGGCACCGTGGGATTGGCGTTACTACGCGGAGAAGCGGCGCAAGGCTGAACATGATCTGGATGAGGCGGCGTTAAAACCTTATTTGCAGCTTGATCGGATGATTGAGGCGAGTTTTGCCTGTGCCACCAAGTTGTTTGGCTTGGAGTTCAAAGAGTTGGATGTACCGCTTTACCACGAGGATTGCCGCGCTTGGGAAGTCACGCGGGATGGCGATCATGTGGCGGTGTTCATTGGCGACTACTTTGCACGCGGTGGCAAACGTTCCGGCGCCTGGTGTTCGGCGATGCGGGGGCAGGCGAAATTTCCTGAGGTGCAGGGGCCGGTTGTCATTAATGTCTGCAACTTTGCAAAGGGTGATCCGGCGCTGTTGTCTTACGATGATGCGCGCACGTTGTTCCATGAGTTTGGCCACGCGCTGCATCAGATGTTGTCCAATGTGACCTATGAGAGCATTTCCGGCACATCGGTGGCGCGCGACTTTGTGGAGCTGCCAAGCCAGCTGTATGAGCATTGGCTGGAGGTGCCTGAAGTTCTGGCAGAGTATGCCACCCATGCGGAGACCGGCGAGGCGATGCCGCAGGCGATGTTGGAAAAGGTGCTGGGCGCGGCGAACTTTGATCAGGGCTTTGCCACAGTGGAATATGTGGCGTCTGCATTGGTTGATTTGGCATTCCATGAGGGCGCAGCTCCAAGTGACCCTATGGCCAAGCAGGCCGAGGTTTTGGCTGAGTTGGGCATGCCCGCAGCGATCACCATGCGCCACGCGACGCCGCATTTTGCCCATGTGTTTGCCGGAGACGGTTATAGCTCGGGCTACTACAGCTACATGTGGTCAGAGGTGATGGATGCGGATGCGTTTGAGGCCTTTGAAGAGGCGGGCAGCGCGTTTGATCCGGAAATGGCCCGCGCGCTGGAGACACATATTCTGTCAACCGGCGGCTCGGTGGAGGCTGATGAGCTGTATAAGCGGTTCCGGGGACGATTGCCCGGTGTTGAGGCGCTTTTGAAAGGGCGCGGTTTGGCGGCCTGAGCGACAGATGTGACATAAGCAGCACCCGCGAGAAGCCAACGTTCGCGGGTGTTTGGGCTGTTGTGAGACATCGAGAGAGGCTCCAATTTGGCACTGGTCGGATTGTGAGTTTGCGGATGTCTTTGTCGTAACAGCGACGTTGTCCACGCGGCCTAATTTTGGGAGATGGTGGGGTGTGCAGCCTGCCTGTATTTCGCGGTTAGCAGAAAATTAGAGGAATTGCGCTTACTTGGATCCAATTGTCCAATCGGACTGTAACCTTGGAGATCCAAATGTCACATATTCTGAGCAAACTCGCGGCAGTCGCAGCGCTGGTGCTGTTGCCATTTGCTGCACTGGCGGCGCAATCCCCTGAAACCGTATCCGGCGCAACCACGATATCCCCGGCAGAGGCGGTTCAACTTTTTGATGAAGGCGTGGCCTTTATCGACGTGCGCAAGCCGTCTGATTATGAAGCGGGCCGCATTCCGGGTGCTGTGCATCTGGATGTGAAATCCGCCCTGACACAAGACGCTCTGGCCGAGGTTGTCGGCGCTGATGTGCCGGTTGTTTTCTATTGCAACGGCCACTCCTGCATGCGGTCTTCAAAAGCGGCTGAGATGGCCGTCTCCTGGGGCTTTGGCAAGGTATATTACTTCCGCGATGGCTACCCTGCGTGGGAAAATGCGGGTTTCCCGATTGAATAATCGACCAACGATTTAAGAAAACTATTGGGGACAGCACATATGTCACTTTCAAACCGTATCGTCGTGGGGCTTTGTATTTTTGCAATGGCTATGACCGCAGCTTTTGTTATTGGCGGCGGGGCAATCCTGAAACGGGTTGAGACAACTTTGCTGTCCCTAAACGCTGAAAACGCCAGTGTCGCCGCGCTGCAAGTGTTGCAACGCAGCGAGAAGACACTGACCAATCATGGGCGCACTGTGTCGCGAGCCCGCGACAGTATGAAGGCCCTTAAGGACGGCGATTTTGCGGTCGTTCAAGAGGACCTGTCCTCGACGTTTAACCGGGCCTCCGCGTCGGGCGAGATCTCTGATCTGATCATTTTTGACAAAGAAACGTCCGTTGTTGCCGCCTTCAGCACCCACAATGAAAACCTCTCTCAGGCCACGGCACCGGACATTGTTCGCGGCGTAAAGGAAAGTCGTCAGCGCGCGTTTGGCATCACACAGATTGATGAAACACGGTATGGCGCGGTTTATGCGTTCCCGCTGTTTTCCGGCCGTGATGTGGTGGGCTACGGTATGCTAGCCTTGGATGCGCAATCCAGCCTTCCGGTGATTGCGGAAGCCATGCAAATGAGTGTTTTGCTTGCGGAAATTACGCCTGACTCACAATGGGAGCTGCAAGGCTATGAAGCCCCCGCGGTGCCTGAGGCCGAAACGACAGCTGACAAAGATTCCACAGCCGCAGAGTCTGCTGTGCCGACTCCAAAAGCGATCACGACTGCGACGATGACCGCGCTTGCTGGCAATGAGCTTACCTTTGATGTGATTGCGGTCGGGGACAATCACTTTGTTGCAGCGCGCAATCGGATTGCGGTTGACCAAAACGGCACTGCGTTTGATCTGATTTTGCTGTCGGATTTCTCGGCGCAACAAGCCGAGAAAAATGCGGTGATTTTCCGGGCTATGGGTGCGCTTCTTGGCATGATCGCGCTTTTCCTTGGCGCCATGATGATCTGGTGCCGTCGACAGCTGCGCCCTTTGCGTGAAGGCACACAGGCATTGGCCTCCGCTGCCCGCGGGGATGAGGCAGAACCGCTGAAATACCGCAGCTCCGCCAAGGAAATTGCCGAATTACATGCCTCCATTGAGCTGTTGTTGGCCCAACGCGCCTCAGAAAAGGTCGCAGCCGAAGAGATCGCCGAAGTGGTCGAAGCTTGTGCCCGTGGTGATTTCACCGGGCAGCTTGGCACTGAGGACAAAGAGGGCATCTTCAAAGAGATCTGTGTGAAGGTGAACAGCATTGGCAGCTCTGCAAATGAAGGTCTGGAAGCGGTGCGCACCGGGCTGAGCCATATAGAGCAGCAGGATTTGACCTATCGGATGCCGGACGGGTTTCAGGGGATATTTGGCGATATCGCCACCTCGATGAACACCGCAACCGACAGCCTGTCTGAAAAAATCAATCTGGTGTCAAAATCCGCGGCGGTTGTGGAAAATGTGTCGTCAGAAGTGTCTCGCACCACGGATTCTGTAGCGGCAAACTCGGAACAAAACGCCGCGGCCTTGGAAGAAACCGCGGCAGCGTTGGAGCAGATGTCCTCTACGGTTGGATCCATGGCGGCGTCGGCAACTGATGCAAACACCTCCGTTGACGACATCACCAATCGCGCGGCCCAAGGGCAGCAGGTCATGAGCTTGGCGGTTGAGGCAATGGCGGAAATCGAAGCGGCGACAGATTCAATTGATGGCACCTTGGCCGTTATCGAGGACATTGCGTTTCAAACCAACCTGCTGGCGCTCAACGCGGGGGTCGAAGCGGCCCGTGCCGGAGAAGCTGGGCAAGGGTTTGCTGTTGTGGCCTCTGAAGTCCGAGCCTTGGCGCAAAAATCGTCAGAGTCTGCCAGACAAATCTCCGAGCTCATCAAAACCACCGGATCGACTGTGGAGCGAGGCGTGTCTTTGGTCCGCGACACAGGCAAAGCCTTTGATGAGATTGTCGTTGGCGTAAACGGCGCCACGGACCAAATTCGCCACATTGCGGCAGCCACCAAAGACACCTCTGTTGGAATTAACGAAATCAACGTGGCGGTGGGTCGTTTGGACAAATCAACACAGGAAAATGCAGCGGCGTTTTTTGAAGTCAACTCTGCCATGCAAGGGGCGCAATCGGAATCCAAGATTCTGTCCACCACCGTGTCTGGTTTCAAAGTCATGCACGCGCCGGATCAGGACGCTGATGACGGGGCCAGAGGCAGCTTGGTTGCGTGATTAAAGAGCCCGTTTTAGGGATCAGCCTTCCGGATTTGCGTCCGGGGGGCTTTTTCATTTTTGGGGCGTCTGTGCGGTCTCGCGATCGGGTGGCGTGACCACTTTTTTGCGGTGTGACCCGAAGAAGGACGTGTGTATAGGGGGCAATTTGCCCGCTGTGTTCCAGACCTCCACGCTCATTCCCAAAAAATATGACTCTCAAAGGAATATTTTAGCGGTGCCATCCGTTAGTCCCTTGCAACCACCAATTCAGAGTGGGGCGCCCAACAGCACTACGCCATGGGAGGATAATATGGCCGACGACGATAAGACTAAGGACGTAAACAGCTTTTTCGCCGAGAATCCGGAGAAGGCGGACAAGGAGTTTTACGGCCGAGTGCCAAACCCGGACCGCCGCGGCTTCCTCAAGCGCACTGGCCTGGCCACTATGGCGGCCATGGTGGGCACGTCGATCCCGTTCCACCGCAATATGCCAATTGGCTTTGTGCCAGCGGCCATGGCGTCTGAGGACGTGCTGGTGGGCAAAGACGGCCTGACATTGCTCAACGACCGGCCGGTAAACGCGGAAACACCACCAGAGCTTCTGGACGATGCAATCACCCCCACGTCGCGCCACTTTGTGCGCAACAACGGCATTCCACCTGAGGATGTTGATGCGGCAAGCTGGACATTGACCATCGATGGCTTTGTTGACACGCCCCTCACCTTGAGCATCGCCGATCTGAAAGAAAAATTCGAAGTGGTCACCAGTGCGCTGACGCTGGAATGTGGCGGCAACGGCCGTGGCTTCTTTAATCCGCCAGCCAAAGGCAACCAGTGGACCTATGGTGCGGTGGCCTGTTCTGAATGGACCGGTGTGCGTTTGAAAGACGTGCTGGAAGCGGCAGGCGTACAATCTAACGTGGTGTACACTGCCCACTATGGCGCGGATGCGCATCTGTCTGGTGATCCTGCCAAACTGCCAATTTCGCGCGGCATGCCAATTGCCAAAGCGATGACAGACGAGATCCTGATTGCGTTTGAAATGAACGGTGCGCCGCTGCACCCGCTGAACGGCGCACCTCTGCGGCTCGTGGTGCCAGGTTGGCCTGCCTCCACAGCTCAAAAATGGCTGACACGCATCGAGTTGCGTGATGTGGTGCATGACGGTCCAAAAATGACCGGCAAAGCCTACCGCGTACCAAACCGTCCTGTGGCCCCAGGTGAAAAGGTGGAAACCGAAGATTTTGTGATCATCGAGCGGATGCCGGTGAAATCTTTGGTGACCTTCCCGGCCAATGGCGCAGAAGTGGGTATGGAAACTGAAGTGCGCGGGCACGCGTGGTCCGGTGACCGTACAATTGAGAAGCTGGAAGTTTCCTCAGACTTTGGTGCCACCTGGCAGACCGCAGAGCTGGATGCACCGGTGAACTCCGGCGCTTGGCAGAATTGGCGTTCCAACGTGTCCTTCCCGCAGGCAGGCTACTACGAAGTCTGGGCGCGTGCGACAGACAGCAATGGCGAGATGCAACCTTTTGCCATTGACTGGAATCCAAAAGGCTACCTCAACAACACCATGCACCGGGTTGGTCTGCGCGTCAGCTAACCCACCCAATTTGGACGGCGTTGCGGCGCCGTCCATGACAAGACACACTCACACCACCACCAGGAGACCTCCATGCGTATCCCCGCCATCGGGGCAAGTCTGGGCTTTTGCCTGACGCTTGCTTTGCCAGCCATGACCACTGCCGAAACCGTCGCCGAACTGTTGCCGCAAGCCGACATTGCCAAAGGCGAAAAAGCCTTCAAGAAATGTAAGGCCTGTCACACGGTTGATCAGGGCGGCAAGAAAAAGACCGGCCCCAATCTTTATGGTATTGTGGGCGCGCCGGTGGCCGCCGTGGATGGCTACAAATACTCCAAGCCGCTTGTTGCGTTGGGTGGTACGTGGTCGGTGGATCAATTGGATGCATTTCTGACCAAACCAAAAGCCGTGGTCAAAGGCACCAAGATGACTTTTGCGGGCATGAAAAAAGCCTCTGACCGGGCCAATCTGATTGCGTTTCTTAATCAGAACAGTGACGCACCGCTGAGCTTTGACGCTGCGGCGGAGACAGCCTCAGGTGAGGCCGCTGACGCGCAAGAAGACTACGAATACGGCATTCTCTTTGACGCACCGGGCGTGGAAGAGACCTTTTATGCCTGTTCTGCCTGCCACTCCGAGATGATTGTCGCGCAGCAGGGGCTTAGCCGGGATGGCTGGATCGAGTTGTTCGAGTGGATGGTCGAAGACCAGGGCATGGACGAATTTGAAGAGCCAGAGCGCAGCATCATTCTCGACTACCTCACCGTGAACTATGGCGTAGATCGCCCGAACTTCCCGGGCAAAAAGAACTAATGTCTTAAAGTTGAGGCCCTTTGCCGGCGAAACGCGGCATAGGGCCACTTTAGCTCGGCTCAAGCGAGATCCGGATCAGACTTGCTGACAAGGGGCAGCGGCGTCTGTGGCCTGTTTCATGGCCAAGACGGTTTTCGGTTGGGTTGGCGCATGGGTCGCCTGACGCAGGAACTCTGCAATGGCATTAAACCGACGCTGATCCATGCCTGAAGCCATCACAACAAAGCCACGATCGTCGTTGAGCCACTGGGCAAAACGTACGCCTTCCGGCACGTCCTTGGCGCTCACCTCCGGCCCGGACATCAGTGTCAAACGGCAGTTGTTGCGCCCTTTGTAATGCGCAGCGCTGCGGTCCCCGGACAAACTTGTCTGCTCCACCAGATATAGATTGGCCATCAGTAGCTCAGGCGCCAGCGGGTTTGCCTGAACGTCAACGTCTTGAACGTCAGACACTGACGGCAGTGTGTAGCTTGTGTCCAAGAATGCCTGATGCAGCTCAAGGGCAGATTTTGGCACTTTGGATGACATGAAAAACAGGCCTGCGGCGACAATCGTCATGGCCGCAATTGAGGCGCAAGTCGCAAGCGGGCGCCAGTTGCGGTTTGCGGGTTGCACGGGTTCGAGCGCAGGCATGGCCACCTCAGGGCGCATCTGTGCCAATGCGCTGGACACTTTTTGCACCTGCTGCAACGCCTCTTGTAGCGCAGGCTCAATGGCCAGGCGCGCTTCGAAGGCCGCCAGATCACTGGCGGGCAGTTCGCCATCTGCATAGGCGTTGATCAGGTCCCAATCGCTGTCGCTTAGATCGGTCATCTTTTGGTGTCCTTGTTGGCCTGCTCTGGCGTGGCCTCAATTGCTTCGATCAACGCGCGGCGGGCGCGGCTTATCCGGCTCATCACTGTGCCATGTGGCACGTCCATGATTTTGGCGGCTTCGGCGTATTTCATGCCCATAACATCCACGAGAAACAACACCTCGCGCATGGCGGGCGGTAAAGTTGCAAATGTCGTCCGTACAGTTATGTCTTCGGCATGGTCGTGGCTTTGCGTTAGATCAATAGATAAACGGCTTTGCGTATTGGAATATTCCATGCGCACCCGTTTTTTTCGCGTCTCATCCACATGCAGGTTGCGAATGATGCGAAACATCCATGGGCGCAGATCAGCTAGTGGTTTGGGGCGTTTGTCCGACCGCAGTGCCCGTTCGATCGCGTCTTGAACCAAGTCTTCGGAATCATGCCGGTGTTTGGACAGCGACAGCGCATAGGCGCGCAGTTCCGGCAGCAAGACGTCGATCGTCATTATTGCGCCGGTGCCTGTTGAGAGCTGTGCGTGTTCGTGCGTTCCATAAGCGGCAGCGTAATGGATACAGGTCGTAACTGCCAGCATTTGTGGACCAGATGGGCGAATAGAAACGTAGTGGTTTAGAGGTGTTGCAGGAGGGCGCAGCGTGCGTCGGTTTTTGGCAATCATTCGGCAGGAAGGGGCAGGGGCCAGCCGCAAACAGAAACAGGCCCAGCATACGCGTGGGCCTGTAAATAATTGAACTATGGAGAGGCGCAAAGGCGGGCACGAGCCTGCGTTCAGCGCCTTAAATCGACTGGTCGTAGTCGCCCACACCGGGCTCGGTGCGGATCACCGCGTCGATCTCGGCAAAGATTTGGCGCATCTCCGCGTCGCTCTCGTTGCTTTCGATCACCACCACCAGGTTTGGCGTATTGGAGGACGCGCGCACGAGGCCCCAGCTGCCGTTGTCCAGGATCACGCGAGCACCATTTACGGTCACAACTTCGCTGATGGCGCGACCGGCGATCTTGTCACCGGCCTCATGCATCGCGGACAACTTGGCCACGATACGTTCCAGAATGTCGTATTTCTCTGTGTCTGACGCGTAGGGCGACATCGTGGGGGTAGACCAGGTTTTGGGCAGGGCTTTGCGCATGTCCGACATTTTCATGTCCGGGTTGCGGTCCAGCATTTTGCAGATTTCCACAGCAACGCGCATGCCGCAGTCATAGCCGCGCCCAATAGGGCCTGCGAGGAAGTAGTGGCCGGATTTTTCAAAGCCTGCCAGCGCGCCAATTTCTTTCACGCGGCGTTTCATATGGCTGTGGCCGGTTTTCCAGTAGTCGGTTTTGGCGCCGGTGGCCAAAAGGTCCGGGTCCGCCGCGTAAAGTCCGGTGGATTTCACGTCGGCAACAAAGGTGGCGTTGGGGTAGAGCTTGCCGAGGTCTTTGGCCATGATCACGCCGACCTTGTCAGCAAAGATTTCTTCACCTTCGTCATCCACCACGCCGCAGCGGTCGCCGTCGCCATCAAAGCCAAGCGCGAGGTCTGCGCCGGAGGCCTTCACGCTGTCAGACATGTCGTGCAGCATTTCCATGGCTTCGGGGTTGGGGTTGTAATGCGGGAAGGTGTAGTCGAGCTCACAGTGGCTTTCGACCACCTCCACACCCATACGTTTGAAGAGTTCCGGGGCAAAAGCGGCGGCGGTGCCGTTGCCGGTGGCGCAGACAACTTTTAGAGGGCGGGACATTTTGAAATCGCCGACCAGATCGTCGAGATAGGCCTCGCGCACACCGTCGATGATCTCGTGTTTGCCACCGTCATGGGCGTCAAAGTCGCCATTGAGCACGATGTCGCGCAGTTCGGCCATCTCATCCGGACCATGGGTCAGCGGCTTTTCAAAGCCCATTTTTACGCCGGTCCAACCATTGGGGTTGTGCGATGCGGTGACCATGGCCACGGCAGGCGCATCGAGGTGGAACTGGGAGAAATAGGCCATGGGAGACAGAGCTGGGCCGATGTCTTTGACGTGGATGCCGGCCTTCATCAGGCCGACAACCAGCGCCATTTTGATGGAGACAGAATAGTCGCGGTAATCGTTACCAACGGCAATCACCGGTTCGATACCGCGGCGCTGCATTTGGGTGCCAAGGCCAAAGCCAAGGGCGGTCATGCCAGGCAGGTTGATGCCCTCGGGGAATTGCCAGCGGGCGTCATATTCCCGAAAACCAGTAGGGGCGATCATCGGGTCGCGCAGAAATTCCCAGGTGTTTGGGCGCACTTCGGGCAATGGTTTTTTCATAGCAAAATCTTTCTCGTCAAAATAGGTCGGTCAAATGGCAATTGGGTTGGCTTTGGCCAACACATCAAACTGCATCAATGTGTCGATCAGTTGTGGCATTTGGTCAAGGTGGATCATATTGGGCCCATCTGACGGCGCGTTGTCCGGATCTTGATGGGTTTCAATGAATACAGCTGCCGTACCAATAGACACTGCCGCGCGGGCCATGACTGGGGCAAACTCGCGCTGGCCGCCGGAGCTGCCACCCTGACCGCCGGGCTGTTGCACGGAGTGGGTTGCGTCCATCACAACCGGGTAGCCGGTTTGGGCCATTTGCGGCAGGGACCGCATATCGGCGACAAGGGTGTTGTAGCCAAAAGAGGTGCCCCGTTCGGTCAACAGGATGTTGGTGTTGCCGGTGCTTTCGATCTTGGTGACGATGTTGCCCATCTCCCAAGGGGCCAGAAACTGGCCCTTCTTGACGTTCACCGCAGCGCCGGTTTTGCCCGCAGCCACCAGCATATCCGTTTGGCGACAGAGGAAGGCCGGGATTTGCAAGATGTCGACAGCCTCAGCGGCAAGAACACATTGCTCTTCGGTGTGCACATCGGTCAGCACCGGTACGTCGAAATCTTTGCGGATGCCGTCGAGCACGGACAGGCCAGAGTCCAATCCAAGACCCCGGATGCCGGTCAGTGAGGTGCGGTTGGCCTTGTCGTAGCTGGCCTTGAAGACATACTGCGCACCGGCCTTTTCACAGGCCTCTTTCATGGTGCCGACGATCATTTCGGCGTGGTCTTTGCTCTCCAACTGGCATGGGCCAGCAATGACCGTCAGTGGAAGGTCATTGCCAATGGTGAGAGCACCAACATTTACATGTTTCATTACGAAGACACCTGTTCTCTGAGGATGGACGCGGTCAGCGAGATCATCAGATAAATGCCCGAAAAGATCAGGAAGGCCAAGATCGTGTTTTCAAAGCTGCGCGGGTAAGACGGGTCTTGTGCCGACACGGGGTCAACAGAGGTGGTCAGGTAGCGCACCTGTCGGTTGGCCTCCAACTCGGTTTGCTTCAGGGTTTGCAAAGACGTTTGCATTTGCAAATCAGCCGCCGCGAGGTCGGCTTGTGCGATCTGGATTTGCGACGTTTTGGCGGCAAGGGATTCCTCGCCGGCGGTGGCCTCGGTCATGCGGGCGCGTTGGGTGGCCAAGGCTGCCTGAAGCCGGCGCACATCACCCCGCACACCATCCACGCGGGCCTTATTGGGGCGCGAGTTGTCTTCGAGGGCGGCCAGTTGCAGTTGCTTTTCTTGCAACTGGATTTCCAGATTGGTGATCTGTTGACGCAGCGAAGCAATTACACCTTCGGGGTCAAGCACGGTGCTTTCTTGCAAGCGCACCAGATCAATTTGGGCATTGCGACGTTCTTCTTTGGCGGTTTCCAAACTGTTGCGGGCGTCGCGCAGCTGGTCTTTGCGTTTGCGTTGAGACAGGTCGTCAACCCGTTGTTCCGCATAGGAAATCAGGGCTTTTGAGAACTGCGTTGCGATCTCCGGGTCTGCCGCGCTGACCTCCATGCGGATCGAGCCTTCGGTGGGGTCGTAGCCGATTTTGACAAACTTTTTGTAGACCTTATAGGCCTTTTCGTTGGATGGATTTTCGTCCAGCCGCTGAATCGGATCTATGTCTGTATTGGAGAAGTGGTCTTTGAAGCCCACATCGTTGTCCAGTCGGATCATCGCGTCTTTGCTGGTCAAGTAATCCTGTACGGCAATGGCATCCTGGTTGGAGTTGAGCTGTGCCGGAAGCAGGCCGCCGAGGGCTGAGCCGCCGGCGCTGTCGGCCTGTTGCACAAGGAAGGCCGATTTGGTGGAGTACATCGGCGTGGCCATCGAGTAGAAGTACCAGCCGGCAAAGAAGGTGGGCAGGAAGACAAAAGCTGAAAGGCGCGCGAGCAGAAGGAGCAGGCGACGGCGGCGGCGGCGCGCGATGTCTTTCTGAATTTCGCCAATTTCCAGCGCCCGCATTTCCGCCGGAGACATGGTCTCGGTTGAAGGCAGGGTTTCTTTGCCCATGGGCATGGTCTGTGGCAGCTGCACCTTGCTGCCTTTGGCGGGAGGCGTGGCGGTTTTGTCAGATGGCATCAGGTCCAGCATGTTGGTGCGCTGGAACGGGTCGATGCCAGCTTCGCGCAACAGACGCACGGCGTCATAGTCCGAGGTTGGCGCCAGATTGTTTTTCTGTGCCATGCGGCGGGCCATACGCAACTGACGGCCTGTGAGCCCTTCACGTTTGATGGCGTCAATGGCGGCCTCTGCGCCTTGCGGCGTTGGTTGCGCGGGATTGGCGGGCGTGGCTTGTGCTGTGGGCTGTCCCGGATTGGGCAGGGACACTGCACGCGGCCGTGGCTGTTGAGCGGGTTGAGGCGCAGGTTGCGCAGTGCCCTCCGCTGCCGGCTGGGCGGGCGGGGTCTCGCTGCGGCGGACGCGGAATTTCTTAGCCTTGGGTTTGGTAGTCATAGAGCTGCTTGGCCTCTTCCAAGGTGTCGAACATATACAGTTTGCCATTCAGCAGCACTGCGGCCGAACGGGCAAATTTTTCCAGCACTTGCGGCTGGTGTGACACAATCACAATTGTGGTGGTGCGCAGGCGTTCGCGGAGCACCTCACCGGCTTTTTTGTTAAAGTCCACGTCGGTGGATGAGGGCATGCCCTCGTCAATCAAGTAGATGTCGAAATCCAACGCGAGCATCAGCGCAAAGGTGAAGCGCGAGCGCATGCCCGAGGAATAGGTGCCAAGCGGCTGGTCGAAGTATTCGCCCAGGTTGCAGAGCCAACGACAAAAGGCTTCGACGTAGTCTGGATCAAGCCCATAGAGGCGAGCGATGTAGCGGCTGTTCTCCACGGCGGTGTGTTTGTTCACCACGCCGCCCATGAACCCAAGCGGGAAGGAAATGCGGCAGTCGCGGCGGATTGTGCCTTCGTCGGGCTTTTCCAGCCCCGCCATCATATTGATCAACGTGGTTTTGCCGGTGCCGTTGGGGGCCAAGATGCCCAGAGAGTTGCCCAATTCGACACGGAAAGAGACGCGCTCAAGGATGACCTTGCGCTGCGTGCCGGTCCAGAAGGACTTACTCACATTGTCGAACTCGAGCATTACCTGCTCCTGAAACTGCTCTTATGCGCCACTATAGCACAAAACTCTCTAACACGATGGTTAACGCTCTGCTGGCGTTTTGGCCAATATGTCGGATTTGTCAGGCAGATAGCAACTGTCTGAGGCGGGAATGCCGCAAGAAATGTCGAAAATTGAAGGGGAAAGCGGAAGTCTCGGAGAAAATGAGGGAAATTTGGTGTTTCTAATTGCTTTGTGAAGCGGTGACACAAAAAACCACCGATGCGGTGTGGGCATCGGTGGTTTGGCTGGATTTGGTTAACTGCGTTGGCTTAGGCGACCGCTTGCCAGATTGTGCCAGCAATCAAGGCGCCGGTCAGGGCAAAGGTGAGGTAGGCGGCAAAAATGCGTGGTTTCACCAGAGCCCAGACCGCGATCGCGGCGGGGATGCAGCTCACGCCACCTGCGATCACAAAGGACATGGCTGCACCGTTGGACATGCCTTGCTCCATCAGGCCGCTGATGAAACCCACGGCGGCAAAGCCGTTGAGGTAGGCGGGCATACCGATCAGCGCGGCAATCAAGATGGTGCCAAAACCTTCGCCTCCAAGGAACTGACCGACCCAGGCTGTGGTGTCGTAAACCACCATCAGGGCTTCGAACATGTAGGCGATCAGCAGCCATTTCACCAAGAAGAGCGCGTTGTCCACCCAGGTGGTGCGGAAGATGGTCCGACGATCCGCGTCGCCCCAGAACTTCCAGACAGGTTTGGCGGAGAACGGCGCCTTCGTGCCGCAACACCCGCCAACCTGTGGCTTCTCGCGCAGAGGCTCGGCAAAGACTGCGGTGTTGGAGAAAGTCATGGTCAGGAAACCACCCATCATGCCGATGCTCACAGCCGCGACGGTTTTGGCAAGCGCAAAGTCCAGACCAAGCTCGCCCCAAGTAATTGTAAACATGGCGGGGTCCATCAGTGGAGAGGCCAGCCAGAAAGCCATCACAGCCCCCAATGGCGCGCCTACAGCCAGCAAGGCCGCGATAAAGGGGATGACTTCGCAGGAACAGAAAGGCGACATGCCGCCCATAAAGGCCGCAAGGATGATCATGCGCACTTGATTGCCCTGGAAAGCCTTGGCGATCAGGTTGTCGGCACCGGTGGCTTTCACAAAGGCGACCAACGTGATGGCAATGATGATGAAGATGCCGGTGTGGCTCATCGCGTCAAAGACAATCTCAGACGCGGGCAGGAACTTTTCTGGCGCCATAACCAGCAGGATCAGCGGAATGAGGACAACCGCCAGCCAAGCTTTGTCGAGTTTCGCCAATCGAGATCGCCAAGGGGCGGGGGCGTTTTGGGTTGTGTCAGCCATGGTCGTGCTCCTTGCACTTTTTGGCAACGTCGGCGCAACACTCTCGCAACAGGAAGGTAGAGAGATCGCGCACGGCGTCATAAGCGATGGCGGCGCAAATGATGGAGCGCCCTTGTTTTTCCTGAGTCACCAGCCCAGCTTGGGCGAGGATCTTCATATGATGGGTCAAGGTGGAGCCAGTCACGCCAGTGCGTTTTCCGAGCTCACCGATGGAGAGGCCTTCGTGGCCTGCGCGCACAAGGCAGCGCAAAACCGACAGCCGTTGTTCTGAACCAAGCGCCGCAAAGGTGGAGGCGGCCACTTCGAGCGAGATATCTGTAGGGTCACTATGTTTCATATTTCTAAAAATATCGAAATGAATGAGTCGCGCAAGTCTTATTTCGAATATTGTCGAAATAATTTTCGATCGCTATCAGGGGGCATGTCACTACGCCAGGAAATACAGGGCTGTCAGATTTGCGCAGACCGGTTTGCCGCCACCGCGACAGGCCATAAGCCGCGGCCTGTGGTGTGGTTCGACGCGAAACCCAAGTTGTTGATTGTCGGACAGGCTCCGGGCGCGCGGGTGCATGAGAGCGGCCAGCCGTTTACCGATCCCAGTGGGGATCGCCTGAGGGACTGGATGGGTGTCGAAGAGGCTGTTTTCTATGACCGATCCCAGGTTGCGATTGTGCCAATGGCGTTTTGCTTTCCGGGCTACAATGCGGCGGGAAGTGATCTGCCGCCGCCGCCGATTTGCGCCAAAACGTGGCGGGCACGGGTGATGGCGGAGCTAGGGCAGGTGCCGCTGACTCTCGTGGTGGGTGGTTATGCCCAAAAGTGGCATCTGGGGTCCAAAGCGGGGGTGACAGATACGGTGCAGGTCTGGCGCGACCATGCGCCTAAGGTCTTCCCCTTGCCACATCCGTCGTGGCGCAATACGGCATGGCTGAAGAAGAATCTGTGGTTTGAGGGTGAGCTGTTGCCCGCGCTGCAAACCCGCATCAAGGAGGTGCTGACGTGAGTGATCTGACCCCATTGGACAAGGCCCATGCGGCGATGGAAGCGGCACCGGAAGAGGATGCGGCGCGTTTGCGGTTTTATGAACGCCTGGCGGATGCGGAGCTGTTTATGCTGCTGGAAAAAGAGCCAGAGGGTGACCGCATTGCGCCGGAGATTTTTGAAACCTCCGATGCAAGCTTTGTGCTGGTGTTTGATACCGAAGATCGACTGGCCCAGTTTGTCGGCCGGGTCGCGCCCTATGCCGGTCTGTCCGGTCGGGTGATTGCCACTATGCTGGCGGGGCAGGGCATTGGGCTTGCGGTCAATCCGGAAGTGGCGCCGTCTTCGATCTTGATCCCACATGAAGCGTTGGGCTGGTTGGCAGAAACGTTGGAGCATGCGCCTGATGAGGTTGAGGCCAAGGTGGAGAGTTTTGCGCCACCTGCGGGCCTGCCGGAAGTGCTGATTACCGCGCTGGATGCCAAGCTGAGCACGGCGGCTGGCCTGGCCAAGATGGCCTATCTGGTAGGCACGACCTATGAGAGTGGCGGCCGCTCGCACATGCTTGGCTTCGTCGATGTGGTGCCCGGCGCAGAAGGCGCGCTGGCCAAAGCCGTGAACGAAGCGCTGACCTTCTCAGGCATCGAAGCGGGCGCGCTGGATGTGGGGTTCTTTGCCATCAACGACCCGGTGGCGGCCCAGCTGGCGCGGGTTGGTTTGCGGTTTGACTTGCCGGAGCCACCCAAGGCGGAAGACCACGTGCCGGTCACACCCGGTAGTGATCCCGACAAGCCACCGATCTTGCGCTAGGACGCGCTTTCTCTTTCTCAAAATACCTCGGGGCGAATGGCGCAGCGTGCTGTGCCAGAGGGGCTGGCCCCTCTGGCCTGTGGTTAGTAGCCTGCGCCGCGATCTACGACATGCACAAAGGGGTCGCCAGCTTCTCCGCACCGCACGTTTTCGGCCACCACCTCGCTTGAAGTTTTTGTGCGGGTTTCTGAGGCGATGTGCGGCGTGACCGTGACATTGGGATGTGCCCAATAGGGGTGATCTTTTGGCAGCGGTTCCACGCGGAAGACGTCCAGGGTGGCGTGGGCGATGTGACCGGTGTTGAGTGCTACCAGAAGGGCGTCATCATCAATAAGAGGGCCGCGGCCGGGGTTCACGATCATCGCGCCTTGCGGCATCCACGACAGGCGTTCTGCGTTGAGCAGGTTTTCTGTCGCGGTGGTTTTGGGCAGGAGAAGCACGAGGATGTCAGAGCGCGACAGAGCGGTTTTTAAAACATCGTCGCCCTGCAGGCAGGTGACCCCGGAAATGTCTTTAGCGCGGCGGCTCCAGCCTGCGACGTCAAAACCCAGATCGCGCAAGGCTTCGGCACAAGCACTGCCCAATTCGCCAAGCCCCATGATGGTCACGCGGCGGTCTTGCGCCAGAGGTGGCACATGCGGAGTCCAGTCGCCGGATTGACCAAGGATATTTTGATCCATGCCAAGGTGATGGCGCATCACATGGCCAACCACCCATTCCTTCATGCCTTGGGTCATGCCGGGATCCACCATCCGGCAGAGCGGCATGGTTAGGGTTTTGTTGCCAACAATGCTTTCCACGCCGGCCCAGAGGTTCAGCACCGCTTTGCAGCGGGTGTAAGGCGTGAAATCCTGCACCGCGCTGTTGGGAGCATAGACGATGTAATCGACCTCTTCAGGTGCAAATTGAGTCTGTACGTTGGCCGTGACACCGGCGGCTTTTAATGCGTCTTTCAGCGGTGTTTCATATTCTACCCAGCGCTCTGGCTTGGCGGCGAAAAGAACGTTGATCATGTGGCAAACACTCCGGACATATCGGTAAAGCCTTTGATTTCGATGGGATTCCCAAACGGGTCGTTGAAGAACATGGTGCTTTGCTCGCCAGGCTCCCCAGCAAAACGGGTGAAGGGTTTCAGGACAAATTCAAGGCCAGCTTCAGTCAGGCGCTTGGCGAGGGTGTCCCACTGCCCTTTGGGCAGGATAACGCCAAGATGTGGCATCGGCACCATGTGCTCGCCAACATGGCCGGTGGCTGCTGTGGCAAAAGGTTCACCGATGTGCAGGGATAGTTGGTGGCCAAAGAAGTTGTAGTCCACCCAAGTGTCGGTGCTGCGGCCTTCGGTGCAGCCCAGAAGATCGCCATAGAAGGCGCGGGCTTGGTCAAGATCGCGGACGTTATAGGCGAGATGAAAGATGGTCATACGCGGTTCCTTTGGGGGAGAGAATAGGCTGTAGGCGCATAGGTAGAAGCGCAAAGTGAAGAAGGGTAGCTTGTTTTTGCATCTTCAGACATAAGAAAAACTATGGATGTGAGATTTGTAGAAACACTGCTGGCGGCGGTGGAAGAGGGGTCTTTGGCGGCGGCTGCGCGGCGTCAGGGCATCACGGCGGCGGCTGCGGCGCAGCGGATTAGCGCACTGGAGGCGGCTTTGAAAGTGCCGCTATTGGTGCGGGATGGCCGCCGCATGACGGCCACACCTGATTGTGAGGTGTTGCTAGCAGATTTGCGACAGATGGTGATGCTCAAGGCGGGCTTGGCCGGGCGGTTGGCGCAAGAACAGCTTGTTGGACAACTACGGTTGGGGGCGGTGTCGACAGCGTTGAGTGACTATGGTCCGGCGGTTGTGAAAACGCTTGAGGTAGATGCGCCGGGCGTGGAGCTGGCTTTGATCCCCGCGGCCTCCGAGCAACTATTTAAACAGTTTGAAGATGGCGCGTTGGATGCGGTGCTGATTGTGGCCCCGCCGTTTGAGTTGCCCAAAACCATGCAGTTTGACGTTTTGGCAAAACAGCCGATTGGCTTTGTATGGCCTACGGGACAAGGCGAAGATCTTAATACACCGTTTTTGGTGTATAGCCGCGCGTCCTGGGGCGGAGCGGTTTGCTGGACCGCATTGCGGTCTCAAATAAGCGAGCCAACCTTACGCTGTGAACTGGATGCGGTGGAGGTCATCGCGCAGATGGTTGAAGACGGTTTGGGGCAGGCGGTTCTCCCGCGCTGGCTGGGGTTGGGTAAGCATCATGGGGACTTGCAGTTCACAGAAATACTAGGCGCATATCGCGAAGTGGGATTGCTCACGTGGCGCCGTGATGCGCGGCGGCCGCTTGTCCGATTGCTGCGACGTACGTTGGGGGTGGCAGCCACGTAGGCCGCGATTAGACTTGTCGCGGGCGGTGTACGTGGGCGGATTGCACCAAGCCAAAGCCCACCATCAGAACCAGCATGGCAGAGCCGCCGTAGCTGACCAACGGCAAGGGCACGCCCACGACAGGCGCCAGGCCCATCACCATGGACATGTTGACCGCAAAGAACAGGAAGAAGGCGCCAGCGATGCCGAGGATCAGCAAAGACGAGTAGCGGTCTTTGTTCGAAATCGCTGAGGCGATGCAGAACACCACGATCAGGGCGTAGAGTGACAGCAGGGAAATTGCGCCGATATAGCCGAACTCTTCCGCTAAAGTGGTGAAGATGAAATCGGTGTGTTTTTCCGGCAGGAAGTTCAGGCGGCTTTGGGTGCCTTGCATAAAGCCGCGGCCCGTCCATCCGCCAGAGCCAAGGGCGATCTTGGACTGGGTGATGTGATAGCCTGCACCGAGGGGATCAGAGGATGGATCCAAGAAAGTGTCGATGCGGCGGTATTGGTAGTTTTTCAGCAGTTGCCACTCGGTACCGCGCGATTGAAAAACCGCGACCACAAGGCCCACCACCATACTGATCACGGCAGCGAAGTAGCCCCAATGCACACCAGCAAGGAACATCACAATCGCGCCGCCGGTGAGCAGCAGGATTGAGGTGCCGAGGTCCGGCTGACGCAGAACCAATGCGGTGGGGATGATGATCAACAGGACAGGGAGCAGGACCCAAAGTGGGCGGCTGGTTTTCTCCGTGGGCAGCCAGTCGTAGTAGGCTGCGAGGCACATCACGAGGGTGATTTTCATCAGCTCAGACGGCTGCAGGCGCATGAAACCCAAATCGATCCAGCGCTGAGCGCCCATGCCAACACTGCCCATGACTTCGACCAACACCAGCAATATAAAGCTGACCAGATAGGCAAAGCCCGATACCGAGCGCCAGAACCAGATCGGCACCATGGCCACCACAAACATTGCAAACACACCCAAGGCGTAGCGTTTCATTTGGGGTTCAGCCCAAGGCGAGAAGGAACCTCCCGCAACGGAGTAGAGCATCAGGAAGCCAACGCCGGCCACGGCGGTGATCAACAGCAGCAAGGCCCAGTTCAGGTGCAGCACTTTGCGCAACCCGGCGGGCACGTGTTTGACGTTATATTCGAGATAACTCATCTGCGCCTCATGCCCGGTTACGGCGCGTTATTTCGCGGCCTGGCACCAGTTTATCCAGCTCTTCTTGCTGTTTCTCGATGCGGTTGCGGTCTTTGGTGGGGTAGGCGGACAGCGGCGGGGTGCCGCCGTAAAGTGCCTGCAATGTGATGTCGCGTCCGATCGGGGTGGCAGCTTTGGAGCCGCTGCCGTGCTCAACAACAACGGCCACCGCGATTTTTGGGTTTTCAAACGGGGCGTAGTTCACAAACAACCCGTGGTCGCGGCGGTTCCAAGGCAGGTCCTCATTACGGGTCACACCACGCGCGCGTTCGGCGGCCGTGATGTTGCGCACTTGAGAGGTGCCGGTTTTGCCCGCCATGCGATATTGATCTTCGATGATGCGTTTGCTGTAGGCGGTGCCGCGGCGGTGATTGGACACCGCATACATGCCGCGTTGCACCTCTGCGAGATGTGTTGGGCTGATGTCGAGCCTTGGAGCTTCGGGCACCGGTTGGTCCACCCCGTTGATGGATTTCACCAAACGTGGGGGCACTGCTTTGCCGGTGGCGAGGCGGGCGGTCATAACCGCAAGCTGCAGCGGGGAAGCCAAGACAAACCCTTGGCCGATAGAGGCATTGGCCGTATCGCCAATCACCCAGTCTTCGCCCCGGACTGAGGATTTCCAATCGCGTGAGGGATTGAGGCCGCGGGCCACACCGGACAACGGCAGGTCAAACTTTTCGCCAATGCCAAATTGGGCGGCGATTTTGGACATCTTGTCGATGCCAACTTGCAGCGCCAAATCATAGAAGTAGACGTCGCAGCTTTCGCGCAGAGCCTGCACCAAGTTCATTTGTCCGTGGCCGCCGCGCTTCCAGCAGTGGAAGCGGCGGTTGGAAATCTCCATGTGGCCGGGGCAATAGACAGTGTTGTCATAGCCAACCACGCCTGCTTCCAGCGCGGCAAGGGCGGTGATCATTTTGAAAGTGGAGCCCGGCGGGTAGGTGCCCTGCACGGATTTAGCTGCTAGGGGGCGATGGTCGTTGTTTGTCAGATCGCCGTAGTCGGCCACCGAAATGCCCTCAACAAACAGGTTCGGGTCAAAGGTTGGGGCGGAGGCCACGGCCAAGAGGTCCCCGGTTTCGCAATCCATCACCACGGCAGCGGCGCTTTCATTGCCAAGCCGTGCCTGAGCATACGATTGCAATTGTTGATCGATGGTCAGCTGGATGTCATCGCCCTGTTCGCCTTCGCGGCGGTCCAGCTCGCGCATGATGCGGCCAACGGCGTTCACTTCGACACGTTTGGTGCCAGCCACACCACGCAGATCATCTTCCATGCGGCCTTCGAGGCCCACTTTGCCAATCTGGAAGCGGGGAATGCGCAGGAGCTGGTCGGGATTGTCGATCTTGGACAGGTCGTAGTCGGAAACCGGGCCGACATATCCAAGCACGTGTGCCATATCGCCACGCAGCGGGTAGTAGCGCGACAGGCCAACCTCGGGCGTGATGCCGGGCAAGGCCGGGGTGTTTACAGCCACGCGGGACAGCTCATCCCAGCTGACACGGTCGGCAATGGTGACCGGTAGGAATGGCGGGGAACGGCGCATTTCGGTGACAGCGCGGTCCAGTTCATTGGGGTCAAGTTCCACCAGGGTGGCCAGTTTGTCGATGACTGCGTCCACGTCGCCGGCATCTTCGGGCACAAGTGTCACGCGATAAGACGGCTCATTGCGGGCCAATACGATGCCGTTGCGATCAAAAATTTCGCCACGGGCGGGGGGGATCAGGCGGATGTTGATGCGGTTTTCTTCGGCCAGAAGCCGGTATTGGTCAGCCTGATC
>NZ_CAJXIV010000004.1 GCF_913054185.1 uncultured Shimia sp. | reverse complement strand
TGTTCCTTGAGTACGCCCGCAGTGTGAGTGACGATCCGCTTGATGAGCTGGCCTGTCAGGCGATTTACCCCTGGCTTGACCAGATTGTCTTGCCGTTGGTGATCCACGGGCTGGGTGGCGGGCGTAGCGCCCTGCCGTCTGGCCATCTGGACGGATCTGTCACCTGCCACTACCGCCTGATGCCGCTGCTTTATGCGCGTGAAAGTGATGCGGTGATGCAGGTGCTTGAAGAGGTCGCCGCCCCCAACAAAATCAAAAAAGTACTGAAGCAATACGACCCGTTTAAGCGCATGATTTATCAAAATCGCGGCCACAAGGCGCGCGCCCTGTTTGATCAAAATCACCTGCCGCGCAAGGAGCAGGCCATTCGCAATATGCTGAAGAAAAACGGCTATTGGCTGCGATAGCGGCCGGCTTCGGATTTGGGGCGCTGCCCCTGGGCCATCTGCGATGCCCCCACCCCGAGATTTTTCGGGCAAGAAGAAGCGGCTTGGACAGCGTTCAGGCCGCCATGCGTTTGAGGACCCAAACAACCCAGATGCGCGGTTTTTTGGGGAAATGCGACTTTAGGCGACACACAGCCCCAACATCTGTTGCGTGTTGCCTTTGGTCTGCCTAACACTTGGCGCGAGATTTTTTAAGGAGAACAACGATGTCTGAAGCGACATACGGTTTTGACACATTGCAAATTCATGCTGGCGCGCGGCCTGATCCGGCCACCGGTGCGCGGCAGACGCCAATTTACCAATCCACCGCCTATGTGTTTCGCGACGCTGAACACGCGGCTGCATTGTTTAACTTGCAAGAAGTGGGCTACATTTACTCCCGCCTGACCAACCCCACGGTTGCAGTCCTGCAGGAGCGCATCGCCACGCTCGAAGGCGGCGTGGGCGCAGTGTGCTGTTCTTCCGGTCACGCGGCGCAGATCATGGCGCTGTTCCCGCTGATGCAGCCGGGCTGCAACGTTGTGGCGTCGTCCCGCCTATATGGCGGCACCATCACCCAGTTCAGTCAGACCATCAAACGTTTTGGTTGGTCCGCGACGTTTGTCGACACCGACGATCTGGACGCAGTTGCGGCGGCAATTGACGAAAACACCCGCGCGGTGTTCTGTGAATCCATTGCCAACCCAGGCGGCTACATCACTGACATCGAGGCGCTGGCCAAAATCAGCGATGCCGCTGGCATTCCGCTGATTGTCGACAACACTTCCGCCACGCCATACCTGTGTAAACCCATTTCTATGGGTGCTTCTTTGGTTGTGCATTCCACCACCAAATACCTGACCGGCAACGGCACGGTGACCGGCGGCTGCATTGTCGACAGCGGCAAGTTTGACTGGTCCGCCAGCGACAAATTCCCGTCGTTGAGCCAGCCAGAACCGGCCTACCACGGGCTGCGCTTCCATGAGACCTTTGGCCCGCTGGCTTTCACCTTCCACGGCATTGCCATTGGCCTGCGTGATCTCGGCATGACCATGAACCCGCAAGCGGCGCATTACACGCTGATGGGCATCGAGACCTTGTCCCTGCGCATGGAGCGCCATGTGGAGAACGCCAAAACCGTCGCGGGTTGGCTCGAAGGGCATGAGCATGTCGACTATGTGACCTATGCGGGCCTGCCATCTTCGCCGTATCATGATCGGGTCGAGCGGATTTGCCCCAAAGGCGCCGGTGGTCTGTTCACGGTTGCGCTCAAGGGCGGCTATGACGCCTGTGTGAAGTTTGTCGACAGCTTGGAGATTTTCTCCCATGTCGCCAACCTCGGCGACACCCGCAGCCTGGTGATCCACTCCGCCTCCACCACCCACCGCCAGCTAACGCCAGAGCAGCAAGAGGCCGCTGGAGCCGGGCCAAATGTGGTGCGCATTTCCATTGGCACCGAGACCAGCGCGGACCTGATGGCTGATCTGGATCAGGCGCTAAAGAAGGCCCACAGCTAAACCGCAAGGCTTTCTAAAAACAGACAACCCACCGCTCCAGTCTTGGGATTGGGGCGGTCTTTGTTTACCATAGGGTCACTTTGTGGACGCAAACTGCCAACAAGCCCTCAAAACAGAGCGGCTTTTTCTTCCCCTTCGGCGATAACTTGCTATAAATCCTACAATTCTGGGCAAAACCACGCTTTGCCAATCACTGCATGCTAGGGCTTGATGCATGACTGCAAATCTTGCGCTTACACTTTCTTTTGAAGGCATTGGCCTTTTGACCCGCGTGCCGGGCGGCTGGCATTTGTTGGGCGAAGTGGGGCTGGACAGTCCGGACCTGGCAAGTGATCTGGCAAAGCTGCGCGCACAAGCCGTTGCGGTGGAGGGCGATGAATTTGCCACCACGCTTGTCTTGCCCAATGACCAAATCAAATACCTGACCCTGCCCTCGGGCCGGATGAGTGAGAAAAAGCGCCGCCAGCAAGCCGAAGACGCGCTGGAAGTAGAAACCCCCTACCGCGCCGATCAGCTGGTGTTTGACATTTCCCTGCAGGGCCGCACTCCGCAAGTGGCCGCAGTGGCACGTGACACGCTGGATGAGGCCGAAGCCTTTGCTGTGGAACACGCGTTCAACCCGATTGGGTTTTCTGCGATACCCTCCGAGGACAATTTTTCCAACGCGCCAGATTTTGGCGACACAGCCCGCGCCCGTGCGGCTGGCATCAAGGTCACCGCCGATAAAACCACAATTGTGGTTGTGGGCACTGGCCCCCTTCCGAAAGTGGCACCCGCACCTGTTGTAGACGTGCCCGCAGCGCCGGTTGAACCAGCCTCAGTCACGCCGCAAGAGCAACCAACTGCAAAACCGCTGACACCGGCACCGAAGCGGGAGGCTGGAGAGGCAAAAGCCGCTCAAGACCTGATCCCTGCCTCGAAGCCTCATGAAGACGCCGAAGCTATAAAATCAGATGCCTCGGCGCCTACCCCGTCGCCAAAAACTAAAGCGCCTGTCGCAAAACCGGAGGCCGACGCTTCCAAACAGGACGTGGCCAAACCTGTTGCGCCGTCAGGTGCCGCAGAAAAGACATCTGAGGTCAAAGACAACACGGTGCCCCAGCCTGCGTCCGCCATCAAGGTCGAGAAGCCTGCTGAGGAGCCCACTGCGGCGTTTGCCTCAATCCGCGCGCAGAAAGCGCCGGCAGAGAGCAAAGCCGCACCTGAATTGAGCGGTGTCACCCGCAAAGTCAGTGGCACCAATGCGCCGAGCATTCCCACGGACACCGGCGACAGCAAAACACCTCCCTTGCGGTTTGATCCTGCCAAGGCGGTTGTGGGCCTCAAATCCAGCAAGAACACCGCCCCTTCCAGCACAGGCCGTACCGAAGCCACTTCCGACACAGACGCGGAGTCCGCCACGTTTGCCAGTGCCCGCAGCAAAACCAAAGTCGCAGGCCCAGCACCGAAGGACGGTAAAACAACCAAACCCGCTAAAAACGTTTCCGCCAAAGAAAAACAGAAAACGGCGATGTTTGGTGCAGGCCCTCAAGAGGTTCGCGGCAAGCCAAGACATCTGGGGCTAATTCTAACCACAGTGCTTTTGGTGCTGATGGCGATTGTGGCGCTGTGGGCGTCTTATGCCACCGAAGACGGGTTGGCTGGTTTGTTTGGCGCCGAGGAACCGGATGTCGTGCAAGTGGCCGACACGCCAGCGCCGGAGACGGCGGCAGACGGTGCGGACATCGCGGCAGAGACAACGCCTGAGGCCGATGTTGTCGCCACCGTGGCACCAGAACCCGAAGCCGCACCCAGCTTGCCACCTATGGACGCGCCAATGGTTGTGACGGTGCCAGATGGCATGACGCCAAACCCGAGCGATGATGCGCAAGCAGCATTGTTGGAACCACTCCTCCCCGAAAGCATCACCGACAGCGCTGAAATCGAAGCGATGATGGATGAGGTCAGCGACGGCAATGTCGATCCAGTAGAAGCCGAAGCGCGCTATGCGGTGACTGGCATCTGGCAGCGTGCGCCGGAACAGCCTTTGGAGTTGGCGTCTGACAGCAGCGACGACATTTACATCGCCTCAGTGGATCGCGACACCATTGGCTTTGATGCTGTGGCTTTGGCCGCGCCCGAGGCCCTAGACACCGACACGCCGGCACGGGCGCAGGTCAATCCTGTCGCCGCCGACACGGCCTTTGATCTGGATGAACGCGGATTGGTGGTCGCCACTGCTGACGGCGCCCTCAACCCCGAAGGGGTGATGGTTTTTGCCGGGCGTCCACCCGTGGTGCCTGCCGCTTACCCCAAACGCATCAAGGTTGGCGATGAATCTCAAATCAGCGCCGCCGACAACACCCGTCTTGCCACGGTGCGCCCGAAACTGCGCCCAAGCGATTTGTTGGAGCAAAACGAGCGCGCCACTTTTGGCGGTTTGACGCTTGAGGAACTGGCCACCATCCGTCCCAAGCTGCGCCCCGAAAACGCCAAGCTGGCGGACGAAAAAGACACAACGCCAACGCAATATGCGGTAAAGGCATCGCCGCGTCCCCGTCTGAAACCTGCCAATATCGCACAGTTGGCAGCGCGGGCCGCGCCTGAGGCCACAACCACAGCAGCCGCAGCTGTGCCCGCAGCAGCAGCCGTTGTTCCCGACATTCCAACCACCGCCTCTGTGGCCCGTCAGGCCACCATCAAAAACGCCATCAATCTCAACAAAGTGAACTTGATTGGTGTTTATGGCACCTCGTCCAACCGCCGTGCCTTGGTGCGTTTGTCGAGCGGACGCTACAAGAAGGTACAAGTGGGCGATCGTGTTGACGGGGGCCGCGTGTCCGCCATCAGCGAAGACGAATTGCACTACACCAAAGGCAAGCGCAACGTCGTCTTGAAGATGCCAAAAGGCTGACGCCCCTCCCGGCGAGATCATTTTTGCAAGCGGGCGTTTCGCACCTCATGCACGGAGCCGAGTGATCCTCGCAAGTCAGTGTGCTGCACGGACCATGGATCGACCTTCAGTCAAAGCGTTGTAGTCTAACGGAGATCACCGCACCGCGAGCTTGCGCGGGTGCCATTTTTGAAAAAATGGCGTGAATCTGCTATGGTGGCCATGTTTTCACACATTTTTAGGCCCGTAGAGGCGCCACCTTCTGATTTCAAAAGGAGTTTAACCATGGGATTTTCCGTCACCGAGGCCGTCATCAAGGCTGCAATTGAAAAAAATGATCTCGGCCTAATTTTGCGCGGCTATGGACAACAGAAACCGCTCGACCATTTTCTGACAATAGTTCTGTCTCCCAAAGACGCTGAATGCCTCGACAGGGCCGAGATCACGCTTGAGGCGAACTACAGCACGGTGGCCTCTGACACTTCCGATTTGAAAGATGTACTGACCTACCTCACAGATTTGATCCCCCAGCTAATCACCGGCACGCCTGCACCCGGCGTGATTGTCAACGGAGTGAAAGACGGTGTTGCCACCCTAGAGCGCATCATCGAAACCGAAAATGTCACCGGGACACCGGTTCAGATGACATTTCCAATCACAACCTGCAACGCAGAGCAGGAAGCGATCATCGCCACTCTGTCCATTGAAGCGCGTGGTCAGGTTTCCAATGCCGAGCAGGAGGATGCTTACGATCCCAATGACCGGGGGCAGGCTTTTGCCAAAACCAATATGGTCTGCAACATTGGTGGCGACCGGTTGATGCGCAATCGCGTGGTCAGCGCCACAGATGCGGAACGGGGCGACATCAAAACTTATTCCATTGCCAATTGGGCCATCTTGCGCGGCACACAAACTGTGGTGGCGTCTGTTCGGCCACATTGTCGGGTGACCGATGCTGTCAATATCTGGGACGAAATCGCTGGGCTGACCATATACAAGCTGCAGCTGATTATTGAGACCGTACCACCAGAACTGTTCCGCACAACCTTTAGCGACAAGTTCCTGGGGCACCTGCGAGATGCCGGCTTCGCGATTCCTGCACCAGTCTCTGAGGCAGAAAAAAAGGCCGCGAAAAAGGCCAAAGCAAAATCTGCCTCTGCAGCTCCGATCAAGAAAGAGGACGTATCCCCAGAAGTGAAGGCTGGGGAAGAGGGCATGAAATCGGTGCCGGTCCTGCCAAAGGATGTAAAAAAGACCGAAAAGTAACCTTCCACAAAAAAGCGCCGCCCACCGCAAAATGGACGACGCTTCCCTCGCTCCAACCTAGGTTGGAAGGAAATTCTAGGACAACTTACTCGGCGGCTTCGATTTCGCCGTTGTTGATCTGCTCTTGTTCGATGCTTTCAAACAGCGCTTTGAAGTTGCCTTCGCCAAAGCCGTCGTCACCTTTGCGCTGGATGAACTCAAAGAAGATCGGACCGATCACTGTTTTGGAGAAAATTTGCAGCAGGATCTTGGTCTCACCGCCATCGTCCACGCCTTCACCATCAATCAGAATGCCATGTTTCTTCATGCGATCCAGCGGCTCGTCGTGATCCACAACACGGGTCTTGGACAAGTCGTAGTAGGCATCAGGGGGACCAGGCATAAACTTGATGCCTTTGTCAGCGATTTTGTCGGTGGAGCCGTAGATGTCGTCCGTACCCACAGCGATATGCTGAATGCCTTCGCCGTTGTACTTCTTAAGGTAAGCCACAATCTGACCGGTCTCGCCGCGATCTTCATTGATTGGGATGCGGATTTTGCCACAAGGCGAGGTCAAAGCACGAGACCGCAGACCGGTGAATTTGCCTTCGATGTCAAAGAAGCGGATTTCACGGAAGTTGAACAGGTCGCCGTAGAATTTGAACCACTTGTCCATGTTGCCTTTGAACACGTTGTGGGTCAGGTGATCGAGGTAGAAGAACCCGTCACCTTCGGGCTTGGAAGTCACGATCCAGTCAAACTCTTCGTTGAACGGAGAGGTGTCAAAATACTGGTCGGTGAAGTAAATCAACGAGCCGCCGATGCCTTTGATTGCAGGCCAATCCAAGGTTTTGTCGTCTGCGTCATAGGCTTCCGCCCCTTTGGACACAGCGTGTTCGTAAGCTTTTTGAGCATCTACAACACGCCAGCCCATGGACGGCGCACACGGGCCGTGCTCTTCGACAAAGCGCAGACCAAAGCTGCCGGGTTCATTGTTCAAGATGTAGGTCACATCGCCTTGCTGCCACAGCTCTATCGCCTTGGACTTGTGGTTAGCGACATGGGCATACCCCATTTTGGTGAACAGATCGCGCAGTTCCTGCGGCTCGGGGTGGGCAAACTCGACAAACTCAAAGCCGTCGGTGCCTGCAGGGTTAAAATCGGAAATTTCGGCGCGTGGCGCATCATGTGGGAAAGGACCCATGTCGCGTCTCCTTTTGGGATTCTTGGATAGTGATGTTCGCTGAAGTAAGAATACGCCGCAGATCATGCGGAAACGCCGCGAAGTGACGTGCAATTTGGTAAATTTCCGCGTAGTCTACGCATAAAGTTTACCATTCACGCGAAAGATACGCACATGCTAGACAATATCGACATGCGCCTGCTCTCCGCGCTGCAAAAAAATGCCCATCTCACCGCACAGGAGCTGGGGGACATCCTCAATCTGTCCCCGAGTCAGGCGGGGCGGCGACGACAACGGCTCGAAGCAGAGGGCTATATCGAAGGCTACAACGCCCGGCTAAGCCCACAAAAGCTGGGCCTGTCGGTGCAGGCGTTTATTCAGGTGCAACTGGGCACACATGGACCGGAAAATTCGCAAAGCTTTGCCACGTTGATCAGCACGCGCGCTGAAATTGTCAGCGCATGGACATTGACCGGAGATGCGGACTATTTGCTGCGGGCCTATTGTGAGGATCTCAACGCACTGAATCGGCTGATTCATGAGGTTTTGCTCCCACATGCCGCTGTAAGCCGTGTACAAAGTCAGATTGTCATGGACCAACTCAAACGAGACGCCCCGCTGCCAACCTAAGCGCCGCGATAGAATAGGACACAGGACGTATGGAAGACGCCCTCTATACCGCCACAATTTTCCTGATCACTGCCGTGATCGCTGTGCCGATTTCGTCCCGCCTCGGGTTGGGCTCGGTGCTGGGGTATCTGGCGGCAGGCATCATCATTGGGCCGGTGTTGGGACTGGTTGGCACCCATGAAGCGGATGAGTTGCTGCACTACGCCGAATTTGGTGTGGTGATGATGCTGTTCATTATTGGTCTGGAGCTAGACCCGCGGGCGCTCTGGGCGATGAAAGACAAGCTGTTGGGCCTTGGCGGTCTACAAATTGGCCTGACCACTGGCACGGTGGCCACGGCCTGTATCTTCCTGGGTTTCTCCGTGAATGTCGCCGTTGCCACAGGACTGATTTTTGCGCTCAGCTCTACCGCGATTGTGCTGCAAACCCTGGCAGAAAAAGGCTTGATGCAGACCAGCGGCGGGCGCTCGACATTCTCCGTTCTCTTGGCGCAGGACATTGCTGTGATCCCGATGCTGGCGCTGTTGCCTCTGTTGGCGATGCCGGAGACACTGGAGATTGCCACCAGCGGCGCAATTGCTGAGGGCGGCCACACAGACGGGCACAGCCGATCTCTGGTTGAGGGGTTGCCCGGCTGGGGCGTGACGCTGGTCACGCTTGGCGCAGTGGGCTCCATTGTGCTCGGTGGGCTTTATCTGATGCGTCCGGTGTTCCGTTTCATCCACGCTGCACACCTTCCAGAGATGTATACCGCGCTGGCGTTGCTGATTGTGGTCGGCATAGCGCTGTTGATGGAATTGGTGGGCCTCTCCCCTGCCCTTGGCACCTTCCTTGCTGGTGTGCTTCTGGCCAACTCCGAATTCCGTCATGAGTTGGAAAGTGACATTGCACCGTTCAAAGGCCTGCTCTTAGGGCTGTTCTTCATCACTGTCGGCGCGCAAATTGACTTCAACGTCTTTGCCCGTGCTCCGGGGCAGATCATTGGCCTCACCTTGGGCCTGATCGCCATCAAAGCATCGATCCTATTTGTGCTTGGCCGCGCTTTTGGTCTGCGGGACCGTAACCTCTGGCTCTTCACGTTGGGGCTCGCACAAGCAGGCGAATTTGGCTTTGTTCTGATCACCTTCTCAGAACAGCAAAATGTGATCCCGGCCTGGGCAGCAGAGAAATACCTGCTGATTGTCGCGCTCACTATGTTGGTCACGCCGCTGCTGTTTATCTTGCATGATGTGTTGTCAAAAATGACCTCAGATCGCAGCGAGAAAAAAGAACAGAGAGAGCACGACGAAGTTGATGAAACCGGCCCGGTGATCATCGCGGGAATTGGTCGCTTTGGTCAGATTGTGAACCGCCTGGTGCGCTCATCTGGCTATCAAACCGTGGTTCTGGACAACGACATGCGCGCCATTGAGAACATGCGCAGTTTTGGCGTAAAAGGCTTCTTTGGTGATCCAACGCGGCCAGAGATCCTGCACGCTGCGGGTCTGCGCGAGGCGCGGGTTTTGGTGGTGGCGTTGGACAATATGGAAGCTTCGCTCAAGCTGGTGGCTTTTGCCCGGCGAGAACGCCCGGACCTGCATATCATCGCCCGCGCGAAAGATCGCGGCAACGTCTACCGCCTGTACAAGGCTGGCGCGGATGACATTGTGCGGGAGATGTTTGACAGCTCGTTGCGGGCTGGGCGGTATGTTTTGGAAAACATCGGCCTCAGTGACTATGAGGCCGCGCAGGCTGAGCAAGCGTTTTACAAACACGATCGCTACGCAATGCAGGAGTTGGCGCAATTGTGGAGCGAAGATACGCCCTTGTCCAAAAACGAGGCGTATAAGAAACGCGCCAAATCTCTGGAGAAAGAGCTGCAGGACGCAATGCTGGCGCAACTCGACAGTGATCCGGAGGAGCGCGCCTAGCCGCGCTCCAGCCGGTATGGCTTAACTGTCTGACACACCAGCTTCGGCAAAGGTGGCCATGCCGGAATGCGTGGCCACAGCCGCCTTCAGGATGCAAATCGCCACAGCCGCACCAGAGCCTTCTCCCAGACGCATGTTCAGAGATAGGATTGGCTCCTTGCCAAGCTGCGCCAAAAGCGCCGGATGGGCGCTTTCCGCGCTCACATGGCCTGCAATGACGTGATCCAGTGCGTCATCCACTTCTTCACCCAATGCTGCTGCTGCGGCCGTAGCGATAAAGCCGTCCAGGATCACCGGAATGCGCATGACACGTGCGCGGGCCATTGCCCCAACCATGCCGGCCAGCTCGCGCCCGCCAAGGCAGCGCAGTGCTTCCAAACCCATCGGCGAGTTGTTCGCCGTCACACCTTCGCGCACCACGCGCGCCTTTGTGGCCAATCCGGCCTCATCCACGCCAGTCCCGCGCCCAACCCACTCTTCAGCCTCACCGGCATAAAGCGCGTGTGCAATCGCTGCTGCGCTGGTGGTGTTGCCAATGCCCATTTCGCCTACGACCAAAAGATCGGTGGTGTCATTCACCGCGTTCCAGCCCGCCTGCAAGGCAGCGACAACTTCGGCTTCACTCATCGCAGGTCCTTGGGTGAAATCTGCTGTTGGCGTGTCCAGATCCAGCGCGATTACGTCCAAGTCCGCGCCCGCCAGTTTGCTCAGCTGATTGATCGCCGCACCACCATGTTCGAAGTTCATCACCATCTGAGCGGTCACTTCGGCTGGAAACGCCGACACGCCCTGCGCAGTTACTCCGTGGTTGCCTGCAAAAATGATCACTTGAGGCGCATCGATGCTGGGCCGTGGATTGCCACGCCATCCTGCATACCAGATTGCCATGTCTTCCAGTCGACCCAACGCGCCGGGCGGCTTGGTCAATTGCCCATTGCGAGCCTCGGCCTCACCCAAAGCTGTTTGATCCACACCGGGGGCTGCCGCCAAAAGCGTTGTAAACTCTGCCAAAGAGGTGAATTCTGCGGACATTGGCCGGGCTCCTGTTGAATTTTTAACGTTAGCGCTGTTTACCTCATATCCAGCCCCCGGCAAGTGAGGAAAAAGACGCAGGTATGGCCAGTTCCGACACGTCACCGTTTCGCCCCCGCGACATCAACACCGCTTTGGCGCTTCTCACGCGCCTGCCGGTGAAGGCGGATTTTTCGCGCGGGGCTCGCGCGGCTTGGGCGTATAGCCTTGCTGGGGCCGCGCTGGCTCTACTGGCGGCGCTGCCCACTGCCGCGTTGCTCTTCATCGGATTGCCCCCTGTATTGGCGGCCGTGGTCTGGCTCACCGCCATGGTGGTGATGAGCGGCGCGATGCACGAAGATGGATTGGCCGACACCGCAGATGGCTTCTGGGGCGGCTGGGACAAGGCACGGCGCCTAGAGATCATGCGCGACAGCCATATTGGCGCGTACGGGGTCATTGCCCTGTGCCTGTCCATCGCTGCCCGCTGGGGCGCAATCGCGATCCTGCTCGAAGCAGATGTCTGGCTGTTTGGCTTACTGGCTGTGGCCATGCTCTCACGCGCCAATATGACACTGGTGATGGCGGCCCTGCCCCATGCCCGCAGCGATGGCTTGAGCCATTCGCAAGGCCGTGCACCACGCACCGGCGCGCTCACAGGCTTTGCATTGGCAAGTGTGACGGCCTTTGGCTGTGTCGGTGTGCCGGGTGTGATCCTCACGGGCGTGGCCTTTGTTATGGCGGCGCTGTGCTCCGCCACGGCCAAGATGAAAATTGGCGGTCAAACCGGCGACGTGCTGGGCGCAACTCAGCAAATAACCGAAATCACCCTGCTGTTCACATTGGTGATTTTGGCCCAGTATTTTTAAGCGCCATCGGTCTCGATACAAATCGTTGTGCCACAATGTTTGCAATGCACCGCGTCGGGATCATGGCGCAGCAAACCGCAGCTTTCGCATTTGTGCCGCACTTTCTGCGGTTTGATGATCGCCTGCGCCAGTTGCACAAAAAGCGCCACGCCCCCCACCATAATGCAGATGGAAAACAGTTTGCCGCCAGCGCTGTCCAAGGTGATGTCGCCATAGCCGGTGGTCGTCAGGGTCGCCACGGTGAAATACATCGCATCAATGAAAGGCGTGGCTGTGGTCTCTTTGTCGATGAAAAACACCAGCGAGGACGCTGACGTTACCATGACAAAGACAAACAGATTGATGGTGGCGATCACCGCATCCTCATGGGTGCGGAACCAGCGGCTGTCGCGCCGCAGATCATAGAGCAAATGATAGGAATGGATCAGACGCAATCCCCGCAACACCCGCAGGAAAGCCAAATCCCCAGGGAGCCAGGGATCAATAAACAGAGAGCCAATCACTACCACATCGGCAAGGGTGTAAATGCGTGTGAGGAAAAACCTGCGGTCTTCCGCCACCCACCAACGGGCCACCAGATCTAGGCAAATAATCACCCCGGTCACACGACTGGCAAGGATCAGGCCCGCCCCATAGGGAACATGCGCGGTGGCGATGAAAAACAGAATGGTGACAAAATCAAAGATGATCAGCGCATAGCGGAATTTCACCGCATCTGGCGTGTGAGCAGTATATAGCCGCTCAACTGTCGCTTTGAGGTTTTCCATGTACTGCCTCCCTTACCGGCAGTAAACGCCAACAAGGGTTTCCAAGCAACTGTTTGATAGGCCACAAAAAAGGGACCGCACCCTTTGGTGCGATCCCTTCCAGAAACATGCGAAACGCTTAGGCGGCGGCAGGTGCGCGCGAGACCAGAACGTCGTCGATTTTCTTTGCGGCAGCAGCTTCGTCGCCATCCGCAACAGCAGCCACTTCGCGGGTCAGACGCTCCAACGCAGCTTCATAAAGCTGACGCTCAGAGTAGCTCTGTTCACGCTGATCATCGGTGCGGTGCAGATCGCGCACAACTTCGGCAATGGCAATCAGATCCCCAGAGTTGATCTTCTGCTCATATTCCTGCGCACGGCGGGACCACATGGCGCGTTTGACCTTGGCTTTACCCTTCAGGGTTCTCATCGCCTGTTCAATCACGTCCGGGCTGCTCAGACCACGCATGCCAATCTCGGTGGCTTTGTTGGTTGGCACCCGCAGGGTCATTTTGTCTTTTTCAAACGAGATCACAAAAAGCTCCAGCTGCATGCCTGCAACTTCCTGCTCTTCGATGGAAATGATTTGCCCCACACCATGTGCCGGATAGACAACAAATTCGTTCGGGCTGAACTCGTTTTTCTTGGATTTGCTCATGCAGTACTTCCTTTGTGAGCCCCCATCATGCCAGACGACAAATTTTCGCTCGGGAAAGGGTGTTTCCCGATACGGAATGTCCTCTGGTAGAAAAAGCCACCCTCAGCAAATGCGGGGATGGCTCTCAGGCAGTTATGTCCTCTGTGACAACAATATAACACAAAAACCGCCCCCTTTAAAGCGCAGGAGGCCTCAAAAGGTGTTTTGTGCTCGGTTTTCAGTCCCTTGAGGCTGAAAGGTACAGCTTGGACAGCCGTCTTGTCCCATTTTCAGGCCGAATCAGCCGGTATTAAAACCTTAGCCGCCTTCGCCTGGTGCTTCGGAGAAATATTTCTCCATTTTTCCACTTTCGCCATCCCGCTCTTCTGCCTCGGGCAATTGGTCTTTCTTAGTGATGATGACCGGCCACAATTCGGAATATTTCCGGTTGAACTCGACCCATTTTTCCATGTCTGGCTCGGTGTCCGGACGGATCGCATCCGCAGGACATTCCGGCTCACAAACACCACAGTCGATGCACTCGTCCGGATGGATCACAAGGAAGTTTTCGCCCTCATAGAAACAGTCCACCGGGCAGACTTCGACACAGTCGGTGTATTTGCAGGCGACGCAGTTTTCAGTAACGACGTAGGTCATGGCTTAGGTCTTTCACATCAGCTTTGACGAACTGCCTAAAACAGAGCGGCTTAATCTTCAAGCCGCGAAGACTTCATAAGATCGAGATTGCGGCGATCACGCTTGGTTGGACGCCCTTTTCCGTCTGAGCCCGGGCTCTTGGGAACAGGTTTCTCCTCAGGCGTCAAATCTTCATATAATGTTTGCGCTTCCGGCGCTGGACCACGTCTTTCGCCAAGCGCAGCCACCTTGATCTCCCGTACACGTTTGGCCTGTGGAAAGGTCAAAACGTCACCAATTGTCACACCGTGACTGGCTTTGCCGATCTTTTGTCCATTTACGCGAAGACGTCCGCCAGTGATGACTTTGGCCGACAGGCCACGGGTCTTAAAGAACCGCGCCTGCCATAGCCATTTGTCAGCCCGAAGTTTGGGCGACGGAGTGTTGGAAGACAGAGCGCTCACGCGCTCAGCCTTTGTCTTTCAGCCCCATAAGTGCCGCAGCAAAGGGGTTGTCCGGGTCAATCGCCTTCTCCTTTTTCGGAGGACGGGCCTGGAACTGTTTTGGACCGTTGTCGCGACGTGGGCCTTTGCCTTTTGGCTTGCCCCCTTTGCCGCGCGGCTTGTCGCCTTGACGGTCATTGCGACCCTGGCCGCCTTGACCTTGACCACCACCACGGCGCTGTTGGTTGCGGTTGCCACCCTGGCGGCCGGACCAAGTGAAGGTGTAGAACACTTCCACTTCAGGTTCCGCGGTCTCAGGGGCTGGCGCAGATTCAGCCTCGACCTCCACCACAGGCGCCCCCTCGGCAGTTGTTTCTTCTGCAGGTGCTTCAGGTGCCGCATCCGTTTCAGGAGCAGCGTCATCTGCCGCAACAGCGTCTGTAGCCTCAGCTTCCGCAGGAGCATCCACAGCTGCCGTTTCTTCCGCCGGAGTCGCCTCAGGCGCGGCTTTCACCTTTGCTCGTTCAGCTTTTGCCGCTGCATATCCGAGGCCCTGCATCAGATCAGCAAACTGTTCCAGCGTCATGCCTGTGATCGACAACATGTCCGCTTTGGCTTCAAAGCCCCCGCGGCTGTCTTCGGCGCGCAGCATATCGGCCAAACGTTCCAGCATGTCGATACGGATTGCCCGCTCACCAGCAGCGCGATAGCCAGACATGGCGTAGTAGCCACGTGGCGCTTCCTTGATGGTTGGCACTGTGACCAAACCGGGAGGCGGCGATTCAGGGAAGTCCTGCAAGCCTTGCGCCAAAGACCACAACACCAAACGCAAGCGGGTTGGTGCGGGCTTGAGCAGCAGCGGCATAAAGATGGTGAACTGACCAAAGCGGATGCCGTGCTTGCGCAAGGAACCACGGGCGTCCTGATCCAGTTCTTTCACTTCGGTGGCCACATCGCCACGCGGAATGATGCCAAGGTTTTCAACCATGCGGAAGGCAAAGCCACGGGCAAGGCCGTTCAACTCTTCGTCTTTGCCCAGGTTCAGCAGAGGCTCAAACAAAGCTGCGATCTTGCGATCGATAAAGTGCTGGAGGCGACGTTCCACCTTCTGCGCCACTTCTGTGCCCGCTTCTTCGTCGACAAAAACATCGATCATTGGCTTAAGAGGCTCGGCCCCGGCAACCAATTTGCCAACCGCGTGCTCGCCCCACATGAGGCCGCCCTGTTCGGTAAAGTCGATTTCCGTATCTGGCGCGTTGTAAAACCGATCCGCGCGCAAATGGAACTGCGGCGCCAACGCCTGCAAGCTCGCTGCCTTTAGCGTCTTGGCTTCCTGTCCGCTGGCTTCTTTGTCCGCACTAAAACGGAACCCTTCAAGACGACCGACGAATTCACCTTCGACGGTCACCTCACCTTTATCATTCACTTCGGCCAAAAGGGCCTCCTTCTGTTTGAGCCGGCGCATCAAAACCGATGTGCGCCGATCCACAAATCTTTGAGTTAGACGCTCATGCAAAGCATCTGATAGGCGATCTTCTACCGCGCGGGTTTCGCCACGCCAATGGTTTTCGTCACTTACCCAGTTTTTACGTTGTGCGACATATGTCCACGTGCGGATAAACGCCAGACGTTTTGACAGTGTGTCAATGTCGCCATCCGCCCGATCCAGCCGCTTCACTTGCCGCGCCAGCCAATCATCCGGCACCCGCCCGCCTTGATGCAAGTACCCAAAGATGTTTTCGATCAGCTGGGCATGTTCCGCGTGGCTGATGCCCCGGAAATCCGGAATGCGACATACATCCCATAGAAGCTTCACAGACGCGCCATCACTGGCCCGCGCAGCAACTTCCGCTTCATTGGCCACGGTTTTTAGCGCCCGCAGATCGTCTGCCTCGCGGGCTTTCATCAGCAGTTCATCTTCTGAACCCACCTCAAGCGAACGGATCAGCGCATCCACCGTGCCAAACTGCAGCGCCGGATTGCGCCAATTCAATTTACGCACTGGCGTAAAGCGGTGTTCCATAATGGCTTCCGCCACACCTTCATCCATCGGTGGCGCTTCGCCGGTCACACCAAAGGTGCCATGGCTCATGCCGCGCCCTGCCCGCCCCGCAATCTGCGCCAGCTCGTTGGGCGCCAGAGGCCGCATACGCCGCCCGTCAAACTTGGTGGTCGACGCAAACGCCACGTGATCAATGTCGAGGTTAAGCCCCATGCCAATGGCGTCAGTCGCCACAAGGAAATCTACGTCGCCGTTCTGATAGAGCTCCACCTGCGCGTTGCGGGTGCGCGGACTCAGCGCGCCCATCACAACAGCAGCCCCACCTTTCTGGCGGCGGATCAATTCGGCAATCGCGTAGACATTATCAACTGAAAACCCAACAATTGCGGACCGCGGCTGCATCCGGCTGATCTTACGACTGCCAGAATAGCTCAACGTCGACATGCGCTCGCGCCGCATAAACTGTGCCTCAGGCACCAGTTCCGCTATGGTGCCGCGCATGGTGTCGCTGCCCAAAAACAACGTCTCATGGGTGCCGCGCATCCGCAATAGCCGGTCCGTGAACACATGGCCACGCTCGGGGTCAGCGCACAGCTGGATTTCGTCAATTGCGACAAAATCCGCGCCCAGCCCCTCGGGCATCGCCTCAACTGTGGCCACCCAATACTGGGCACGCGGGGGCACAATGCGCTCTTCACCGGTGACCAAAGCCACCACCGACGGGCCGCGTGCCGCTACAATGCGGTCATAAACCTCACGCGCCAAAAGCCGCAGTGGCAGGCCAATCACCCCAGTGCGATAGCCCAGCATCCGCTCAATAGCATAATGAGTTTTGCCTGTGTTGGTGGGGCCCAACACTGCCGTGATCTGCCGATAGTCGGCCATCTGTTCGCCCCGCCTGGCTAAAAGTTACGGCTCAGAGATCTTGCCCGCGCACCAATGGCGCGAGTCGATCCAAAGCTTCTGTTAGGCCCGCCTGATGGGGATGTATAGCCTGCACCTGCTGATACGCCTCATAGGCGTCTTTGGGTTTGCCAATCTCATCCAGCATGATGGCCAAGCCCATAACCGCATCAAAATGTCTCGGGTTGAGCGCAATCACATGCTCCAGATCACTCAAAGCCGGTCCATAAAGGTCCAATGCATAATAGGCCCGCGCCCGCTCCGCCCAGCCTTGGGCAAACTCCGGCGCGTGATCAACCAGAGCTGTTGCGTGTTCCACCGCAGCTTCCATCTCAGAGACCTCGATGGCTTTGCGCGTGCGCCGCAGCAGGAAATCCGCCGAAGCTGACCCGGAGGCATCCCATAGATGGCGAATTTGCCCAGCCAATTGTTCCGCCCGCCCGGCATCCGCCACCGCCAGCTCTGCCATCATGCGCGACAATTCGCTGTCCGCCGCAATTTCAGCCGCGTCATTTTCTTGAGAAATCGCAACTGATGGTTGAAATGCCGTGACACACAGCACAAATGCCGCAACGGTAGGTTTGAGAAGATGTCGTAAGTTGACCATAACGTAAATCAATGTAGCCCGTGTGCGTGTGATTCCCAACATGTGCACAAGAATTTGAAGGATCAAGCAGATGAGCGATATCATTTCCGCCGCAGTGGCAGCCCTGACCGAGAAACTTGGTGGCGAAGCCTTTGATGGCTCTGCAAAATTTGCCATTGAAGGCGAAGGCGCCATCATCATCGACACTGACGGCGTACGTGCCGGCGACGACGAGACCGACGTGACCATGACCGCAGACGCTGACACCTTCCAGGCGATTCTCGACGGTGAGTTGAACCCAACGGCAGCCTTTATGTCTGGCAAACTGGCCATTGACGGTGACATGGGCGCGGCGATGAAGCTCGGCGGCGTGCTGGCCTGATGACCTTGCAGAGCGCGCCTTTTTATCACGACGTCGCCGAAGGTCCACAGGCCAATGCCTATTGGGTCACGGCGGATGACGGGGTGCGCCTGCGCTTTGCCCATTGGCCTTTGGAAAATGCCAAAGGCACGGTGCTGCTGTTTCCGGGCCGCACGGAATATGTGGAAAAATATGGCCGCGCTGCCGCGGATTTTGCGGCGCGTGGCTACGCCATGATTGCCATCGATTGGCGCGGCCAAGGGCTGGCGGATCGCATGGTCGAGCCCCGCTACGTGGGCTATGTCGAGACCTTCTCGGATTTCCAACGCGATGTGGCGGCGGTGCTTGCTGCCCTGACCGAACTAGACTTGCCGCAGCCCTGGCACCTGCTTGGGCACTCTATGGGCGGCTGCATCGGCCTGCGTGCACTGCACGAAAGCCTGCCCGTCAAAACCGCGTCATTCTCCGCCCCGATGTGGGGCATTGGCTTGGCACCGCACCTGCGCGCCGCCGCATGGACAATCGGCGCACTGAGCAAGCCATTTGGCTTTGGCGGGCGACTGTCTCCAATGACCTCACCAGTGACCTTGGTGTTGGATCAACCGTTTGACGACAACACGCTGACCAAAGACCCAGACATGTACGCCTATATGCAGCGCCAGATGACGGACCAACCGGATCTCGCGCTGGCGGGGCCTGCAATCAATTGGGTCTTTGAGGCCCTTAAAGAATGCCGAGATCTACGCGCGCAGACGTCACCCAATATCCCCTGCCTGACTTTTCTCGGCAGTGACGAACGCATTGTGCACACCGGCGCAGTCCTTGATCGCATGGCCCGCTGGCCAAATGGCACACTGGACCTCATCAAAGACGGCGAACATGAGGTGATGATGGAGGTGCCAGAAACCCGCACCCACATCTTCGATGCCTGTGCTGCCTTTTACGACACACACAGCGCTTAGCTTTCTCTTTCCCAAAATACCTCGGGGCGTGTGAGGGGCTGGCCCCTCACAAATCTTTGCTTGCGGGCGTCACCCGTCGCGCATCACCCGCTGACGTTGCTTGCCCAAGCCTTCGATGCTCAACTCCATCACATCTCCCGCTTGCAAAAAGCGCGGCGGCTTGAACCCCATGCCCACACCCGGCGGCGTTCCGGTGGCAATCACATCGCCGGGGTGCAGGGTCATCATCTCGCTCAGGTAAGAAATAATCTCAGCCACGCCAAACACCATGGAGGCTGTGTTCCCCGTCTGCGCCCGCGCGCCATTCACATCCAGCGTCAAACCTAGGTCCTGCACGTCCCCCAGCTCATCCGGCGTCACCAGCCACGGCCCCAATGGCCCAAAACTGTCGCAGCTTTTGCCTTTGGTCCACTGACCGCCACGCTCAATTTGGTAACTGCGCTCTGAGACGTCATTGGCAATGGTGTACCCCGCCACATGGCTGAGCGCGTCGTCTTTGGAGACATATTTGGCGGCTTTGCCAATCACCACAGCCAGCTCTACTTCCCAATCACTTTTCTCGGACCCACGCGGCAGGATCACCGGATCATCGGGCCCCACAATCGCACTGGTGGCTTTCATAAACAGAATGGGTTCTTTTGGAACCTCCAGCCCAGCCTCTTTGGCGTGGTCAGAATAATTCAAACCAATACCCAAGAATTTGCCCACATGTCCGACAGGAGCACCCAGGCGCAGTTCCCCTTCGGCCAAGGGCAAGCTCTCCGGATCCACATCTGGCAGGTTCGCCAGCACGTCACCTGCCAAATCCGCCACCTCACCGGACAAATCCCGCACCTGCCCCGTTTTGTCTAATACGCCGGGCTTTTCCGCACCGCGCTCGCCATACCGCACAAACCGCATCTGATCCTCCGCCTTTGATGAACTTGCATGCTCCCGCGCCGCGCTTACAAGTGCAACCCCCTCTTGAACCTCCCCCCCGCCTCTGCCTATCTGATCTGCAACAGATTTCTGAACAAAGGCCGCTTCCATGCTGAACCTTCCCTTCCCCGTCCGTGATGCCAATGCCTCCTCCGGTGCCAACGCGTTTGGCGACCTGCCAGAGTGGGATCTGAGCGATCTCTATACCGGTGACGATGCACCAGAACTGAAAGCCGACCTTGAGTGGCTCGAAGGCGAATGTGCCGCCTTTGCAAGCGACTACGAAGGCAAGCTGGCCAATCTTTCCGCCGCTGATCTGCTGACCTGCGTGCAGCGCAATGAGAAAATCTCGCAAGTGTCCGGCCGCATCATGTCTTACGCTGGTCTGCGGTATTACCAACTCACCACCGATGCTGAGCGCGCACAGTTCATGGCCAACATGCAGGAGAAACTGACAAACTTCTCCACGCCGCTGGTGTTTTTCACTCTGGAATTGAACCGCCTCGAAGATGACAAGCTGACCGCAGCCTTTGCAGAAAACGCCGACCTGGCACGTTACGAGCCGGTCTTCCGCCGCATCCGCGCAATGAAGCCGCACCAGCTGTCTGATGAGTTGGAAAAATTTTTGCACGACCTTGGTGTGGTTGGCGACGCATGGGAGCGCCTGTTTGACGAAACCATTGCGGGCCTGACCTTTGACATTGAGGGCGAAGAGCTCAACATCGAAGGCACGCTCAACTTCCTGACCGATCCAGACCGCGCCAAACGCGAGACTGCTGCGCGCGAAGTGGCGCGGGTGCTGGGCGAAAACGTGAAAATCTTTTCACGGGTGCACAACACCGCCACCAAGGAAAAAGAGGTGGTCGACCGCTGGCGCAACATGCCCACCGCACAAACCGGCCGTCACCTGTCCAACGATGTTGAACCCGAGGTGGTTGAGGCACTGCGCGACGCCGTAGTGGCCGCCTACCCCAAGCTTTCCCATCGTTACTACGAGCTGAAGCGCAAGTGGCTGGGTCTAGACGTGATGCAGGTCTGGGATCGCAACGCGCCGCTGCCGATGGAAGACCCCACCACCGTGGATTGGGACACCGCCCAAAAGACCGTGATGGACGCCTACAACGCTTTTGATCCGCGCATGGGGGAATTGGCCGAGCCGTTCTTTAGCAAAGGCTGGATCGACGCGGGTGTGAAACCCGGCAAAGCCCCCGGCGCTTTTGCCCACCCCACCGTGACCAATGTGCATCCCTATGTGATGTTGAACTACCTTGGCAAACCACGCGACGTGATGACTTTGGCGCACGAGTTGGGTCACGGCGTGCACCAGGTATTGGCTGCAGACCAAGGCGAGATGTTGTCCTCCACTCCGCTGACACTGGCAGAAACCGCCTCTGTGTTTGGCGAAATGCTGACTTTCCGCGCCATGCTGGACAAAGCTGAAACCCAGGAGCAGCGCAAAATCCTGCTCGCGGGTAAGGTTGAGGACATGATCAACACCGTGGTGCGCCAAATTGCGTTCTACGATTTTGAATGCAAACTGCACGCCGCCCGCCGCGAAAGTGAGCTGACGCCAGAAGACATCAACGCGCTGTGGATGTCGGTGCAGGCTGAAAGCCTCGGCGAGGCGTTTGAGTATATGGACGGATACGAGACCTTCTGGGCCTACATCCCGCACTTTGTACACTCACCGTTCTACGTCTACGCCTATGCCTTTGGCGACGGCCTCGTGAATGCGCTTTATGCGGTTTACGCCGAGGGCGACGAAGGCTTTGAGGACAAATACTTCGAAATGCTCAAGGCGGGCGGCTCCAAGCACCACTCCGAACTGCTGGCGCCGTTTGGTTTGGATGCCTCCGATCCGAAGTTCTGGGACAAGGGTCTGAGCATGATTTCGTCAATGATCGACGAGCTTGAGGCGATGGAGTGACGAAGTCTTATGTGAAACGCTACCAGGAAGGAGAGCATGAACAAGTTTGGCGCGAGTTGGACTTTTTTCTCCTTCCAATCAAAGAACAGTTTGAACATGGACAGGGTGCCCATCCCGGAGTGGAAGAATCCCACGAAATCATCACACTGACCTTTGAAAGAGTCGCGCGAAACGTGGACCGGCTGGCGTCGCGGCTGCGCGACATTGGCTACCAATTTGCCTGCGAGGCAGAGGCGAAATCCCCGCGTCCCCCGCGCAGGCCGGCGCTCGCAGCTGCAAAACTGGCCCGCACCAACACTCTTGAGCGATTTGACGACCTTGAAGTGACCGGCAGTGGCCCCTTTCCCATTGCCCTCTCACTGTTTGCGGAGCTGGTTGGCAGCGTCGACCTTCGGCAGCATGTGACCGACGATCAACTCGACGAGCCCTTGGACCCTATTCTGAAAACACTTGGTGATTGGGACCCTCTGGAAGTTAATTTTGACTTTCTGCAATACGAGATCGGAGAGGAAGAAGCAGAGCTGCTTCCGCTGCCGGAAGGTGGCCTTGCTTTACAACCCGCCTTCGCAGGAAGTTTTGAACACAAAGCCAACATCAGTGGTGCGTGGAACCCGAACCTGCGTCTCCCGAGTTATCGGGTGGATCCAATGGTGTTTGCTGAAGGCATCGCGCTCCCTTTCACGACGTATCTACGCAAAACCTTCGCGAGAGGCGGATTTTTTGGGACGCCGCGTCCATTTTTTCGAGCCAGAAGTTTTGGTGATAAATCGGGCTATTACCTGAGTGAGAATAAGTGGCCCAAGTTGAACGAAGTAGAACCGGGCATCTTCCTGCCCGAGCACAAATCGTTCGCCAAACTTGCGCAAGATCTGGAAGCATTTTGAGCGGGTGGTCTCGTAATTGGGAGCGCTCCCCGGTCAAAAACCACCTTCAAACAGTACTCCATGACGACCGCGCCATCGCGCAGTCGTCATAGAGTGTTTGATTAGGCAGCCGCCGCAGCCTTGCCCCAGCTTTTGATGTGCTCCGCCACGGTGGACAGAGTGACATCAAAGGTCTCCTCAATCTGCCGTGTATCAATGCACATGTCGTCATCGCCCATCTTGGCCAAAGCACCATACATGTCGGTCAGCATGTGCCCCATGCCCGGGTTGCCAAAGGCTTCCGCCACCTGCGCGCCCAAGGCTTCAGGAGACTGCGGGGCAAAGGACACCGATTGATCCACCCAGCCAGACAACAACTCGGCCAATTGCCTACCGGTCAGTGGAGCAGGTGTGCCAATTTCAAAGTGCTGCCCGGCCAAATCTGGGCGGGTCAAAGCCGCCACCGCCACGCGGGCCTGGTCAAAATGCGAGGTCCATGTGACCTTCATTGTATCCGGAAGCGGAGGGTAATCCAGCACACCTTCGGTTTTGAGCTGAGGTGTCAGGAACCCGGGCAGCAGGTTTTCCAGATAGATTGTGGGTTGCAACACAATCGACGGAATACCACTGTTCAAAACCGCCATCATGCCGCCGGTGGTGGCATCAATCATCATCGAAGATGGATAGCGGTCCCCTGTTGTGCCGCCGGTTGTAAACACCAACAGCGGCAAGCCAACTTGATGCGCCGCAGTGAAAAACGCGGTCATCCATGTTTGTGGGTCTTCTGGTGTGGCTGGCGCTGGTAAGTGCAGGAATGCCGCATCCACACCGTCCAAGGCGCGGGCGATGGCGTCGACATCATCCAATGTGGCCGCATAGGCCTGTGCCTCGGCATGCATTTCCGAGACTTTGGTCACGTCGCGTGCAACAGCGCGGACAGTCAGGCCCTTAGCCAAGGCTTCTTGTACAACTGGGGCGCCTTGCGCTCCGGTGGCGCCAAAAATAGCAACGGTCTGGTTCATAGTGGTTCTCCGTGATACGGTGGTTACTGTTGAGAACCACACTTAGGAGATCCGATTTGGACGCAAAAGGAGGCACTAATTCATTGGATAGGCACACAGAAGTAACCCCCTCTGACATTCAGGAGATGAACGACGGTGTGGACGCCTGGGTCGCCAATGACTTCAGCGGCACCTGCCCGGTGCGCGATGTTCTGGATCGCGTTGGCGACAAATGGAGCGTGCTGGTGGTGTTGCGACTGGGGCGCGGGCCAGAGCGGTTTCGTGCTCTCTTGCGCGCGGTGGCGGGCATTTCGCAACGCATGTTGACCGTCACTCTGCGCGGATTGGAGCGCGATGGCCTGGTGCACCGCGAAGTCTTTGACACCCGTCCGCCGTCCGTGGAGTACAGCCTCACCCCATTGGGCCACTCGCTTTTGGGACACATCACTGGGTTGGCCAACTGGGCAGTCGCGCACGAAGCAGACATCCATCAAGCGCAAAAAACCTACGCGCAAAAGCAAGGCTGATGGCGCTGTGCGCGCCCAACACTTGCTATCTGGATTGAACGCGCCCATGTATTTCACAACTCACAGGTGAGAATGGGAGGAATACAGCGTGACCGAGAAAGGAATAGACCCCAATCGCGTGCGGCGTGTCCGCCGGATCATCATTGCCTACCCATTTGCCCTGATTGCTGCAGCCGTGCTGCTCAACTGGCTGCTCGGCGTCGTGCCCGCTGTCCCGGCATTGCCGTCAAAATCGCTTCTGATCGCCCTCACCATCAGTGCCATGATGTTGCTCGCCAACCATGTCTGGCTGATGACCAGCACCGAACTCACGCGCCTAAAACACGGGTTGCAGGCCACACCTGAAGAATGGGCCAAGGCGGGAAAACTGGAAACTGACGCGGACCCAACGGGTGTCCGTGAAGTAAAACGCCACCACGACGCCCACAACAACGCATCAGAGAACACGCTCTACTTCGCTGTGCTTGCCCCGGCGATGATGTTGATTTCGCCCACAGAAAGCCTGGCGTCCCTTTGGATGATTGGATTTGCCCTTGGCCGGCTGGGTCACGCGTATTGCTATCTCAATGGCAAAGACGGTCTACGCGGCATCTTTATGAGCGTTAGCCTGGTTGCTCTGTTTGGCATGGCCAGCTACTTGGCAATGAGTCTGCTCTCTCAATAGATAAATAGGAAGCCAAGCCGCTCCGAACTTAGATCTCTCGCGACGCCAGACGCCACCACATATTCACGACAGGCTACTAGGACATCCCGTGCGCCCCATACTTCTGCCCCTTATTGTGACCACCCTCCTCACGACACAATCATACGCTGCGGAGACCACGATTGAGGGACGTTGGCAGTGTTCGGACAAGAGTGTGGACGGCGCGTTGCACATCAATTTGAACTTCAGAGCCGATGGTCAACTGGACACACGTTTGGAACTGGTCTTTGAAGAAGACGGCCTCGAAATACGCGGCGTCGTTCAAACGCGCAGCACCTATGAGCTTTTGTCGTCTGGCATTCTGAAGGACAAAACCACTCAGAAGGAGCTGATCTCGCTCACCGCAGATGGGTATGACATCAAGAACCACCCGGACGCCAAAGAGCTACGAGTTTACCTGCTGGCCGAAGATGACACTCCCACCAACGTTGTGGATCTGACAAAAAATAAGATGGTTCTGACGTCTAACGGCGAAACCATTTCTTGCAATCGAACCCGCGGCTGAGGCCTCAATATGCCCCCATCGCGACACCTGCGGCCAACGCCGCACCCAGCTCTGAACAACGCGCCAACTCCGCAGCGCCAATCACTTTCTCCGCCAAAATCTCGTCCTGCGTTTGCGCGTGGGTGCAAACAATCAATGGCGGCTGCACCTCTTTGAGCCGCCATCCAGTGGCTATTCGCGCCAACTGCCGCGCCGCCCCCTGCCCGTCTGATCCCGCACAAATCATCTGCGCATACGGTCGCCCCTCGATCTGCCCCAATACAGGGTAATAACAGCGATCAAAGAACTCTTTCATCGCGCCTGATAGGGCCGCAAGGTTCTCCGGCGCGCAAAACAAATAGCCGTTCGCCGCGAGCACATCCGCGGGCAACGCCTCTTCTGCCCGCAAAAGCAGTGCATCGCCCTCAGTCTGCGCGGCCTCATAGGCCGCCTGAGCCATCTGCTGGCTCCCCCCAGTGCGGGAATGATAGACAATCAAAACCTGCGCCATGTCTGCCCCTCGGCCGTTTCTTCCCGACCACCTTACCCGCGCACCCCAAGCCAAAACAATCACACTCAACGATTGAAGCCCTCCGCCGCCTGCTCTACGCTTTGTGGTAGTTGTTTCTGCGTTGGTTTTGCGCTTGTTTTGTCCAAAGGAGACCCGATATGAAAGCCATTGTTGCCGCCGCGCTGGTGCTGCTTTCCGCGCCCCTTAGTTCCGCGCAATCTATCCACGGCACCTGGACTTGTGTGCGATCAACCGCTGACAACGATGCCATCTCCAATGTGACGTTTTCCGAAAGCGGCCGCCTTGATGCATTGGTGAACATCGCCTTCCTGGGTCTGGACCAAGAGGTCGTCGCCCAAGCCCGCTATCGCTCTGACTACCAGCTGATCAACGGCACGCTCAGCGACACGCCGGTCTCTGCCTACGTCAGCAAGCTCTCTATCGACGGTCAGGACGGCCGCCGCAGTGAACACGCCGAAACCCTGCGCCAAGCGCTGTTGGAAGACAGCGAGGCCAGCGCCAGTGTCACCTTTACGTCTGAAAACTACATGATCCTGTCCGCCGACAAGGTGCCCATCAACTGCGTGCGCATGTAAGCCCAGGCCCTATTTCATCAAGTCGCCAACAATACCCACCGCATCCACCACCGTGGAGAGGTCATCGGAGACCTCCAAAATCTCATTATCCACGCGGATATAGCGGTTGCCTTTGCCCGGTGCTTTCAGGTTCCAGTCAGCCAAATCACCAATGTCGTCCCACTTCAAATCCGTCGGCAGTTTGGCGCCTCGGGTGTAGCGTTTGATCTGCCCCGGCGGGATGGCTTTGCCATTACCGTTACCTTTCCCCGGCTTGTCGATCTTCACCTTCTTGCTATTGCCCTGACCACCTTTGTCTTTTGCCATGGCCATATCAGCTGCAAACAAGCTCACGGATACCGCAAGGGCCGCTGTCAAAACGTGCTTCAAAATCATCCTATGTCCTCTTAACAGGCTCTAATGCTAAGAACACTGACACGATTGACCCCAATCTCAAAGCCCGACCTCTAGCGCACGCAACAATCCGCTCTCGTCACGTCAGGCTTTGACAATTGCGTCCTTGCTCCTAGGCTGCGACCAAACACACGCATTGGGGGAGAGAACATGCGCACGTTGGGGAAATGGTTGGGCCGGTTTCTGCTCATTGTGATTGTGGCTGTGGTTGCCTTTTTGGTTGTGGCACCGGGACACGTGGAAAAATCGCGCAACACCGTGAAGGACCATGCCCCCTATGAGGTCAGTGACGCCGCCAAAGACCTGCACGCCAGCCTCACCGTGGGCGACTGGCATGCCGACACGTTGCTGTGGAAGCGTGACCCGCTGGAATTGGCCAATCGCGGGCAGGTCGACCTGCCCCGCCTGATCGAAGGCAACGTCGCGGTGCAAGTGTTCACCGCTGTGACCAAATCCCCGGCGGGTCAGAACTACGACAGCAACTCGGCAGACGCGCGCGACAACATCACGCTTCTGGCGGTGGGTCAGATGTGGCCGCCCCGCACCTGGGACAGCATTTTTGAGCGTGCGGTTTATCAGGCCGAACGCCTGCACAAGGCAGAGGCTGACTCAGAGGGCAAACTGCGTATCGTGCGCACCAAAGCCGAGCTCGACGCTGTGCTGGCGGATCGTGCCGCAGGAAAAACAGTGGTCGCGGGCATGTTGGGCATCGAAGGCGCCCACCCGCTGGAAGGCAACCTCGACAACCTGCAAAAGCTGCAAGACGTTGGCTACCGCGTGATTGGCTTGCAGCATTTCTTTGACAACGCCCTTGGCGGCTCGCTGCATGGCATTGGCAACAAAGGTCTGACCGAGTTTGGCCGCGAGGTGGTGAAAGCTGTGGAAGCACGCAATCTGGTGATCGACGTGGCCCACTCCAGCCCACAGGTGGCGCGCGAGGTGATCGAGATGACCAACATGCCAATGATCGTCAGCCACACCGGCATCTACGGCAACTGCCCGGTGAAACGGAACTACGAAGACGACCTGATGCAGGCGATTGTGCAAAACGGCATGGACCAGGGCGGCGGCGTGGTTGGCATCGGCTATTGGGCGGATGTGACCTGTGACGACAGCCCGGCGGGCGTGGCCAAAACCGTAAAAGCGGCGGTGGACCTTCTGGGCGAAAACCACGTGTCCTTGGGCTCGGATTTTGACGGCTCCGTGGGCACGGCGTTTGACACGTCTGAGCTGGCGGCCTTGACCCAAGCGCTGATGGACGCTGGGTTGAGCGAAGCGCAAATTCGCAAAGTCATGGGCGAGAACATGCTGCGGGTTCTGCGGGCGCGATTGCAGTGATAAAAAATGACCACCCAATGTTGTCGGGGCCTTTCCAAAGTGTTCCGACAACAGGATGCCGCGACGGCGCGCATCAAGCTACGAACACAAAGCCATTTACGAGGGCTGACTTTCCTGGCGAATGCCAAGTCATTGTAAGCGCCAAGAAAAAGTAGACTTTGGAGCACAAAAGTACGATAATCGTACTGCACACCATTCATGCTCTAGTCATTTTGAAACCAACCACGCCAGAACTTCTAGAGGTTTCCCAAGGTTCGCGGAATGCAGACGACATACATCCTGAACCCAGAAAATCAAATTACCCGGACTGAAGGTCCGTGGGATGAATTTGCGTTGCAAAACGATGGAACGGAAGCAGTCGAGGACAAGGTCGTTGGACATTCCATCTGGAACTTCACAGTTGGCTTTGAAGTTCAGAGTTTCCTAAATGCGGTCTTTTTCTTTGTTCGACGCTCTGGTGCTGTGTTCGAAACAAAATACAGATGTGATAGCAGCGACATTCAACGCCTCTTTTCAATGACTGTAAGCCCGATCGGCGGTGGAGGCGTCAGAGTCGATCACGAGCTATTACAAAAGTCTGAACTGCAACCAGCGGGGAAACTCGCAGTTCTCGAGCACCATCGCTGCTTCAACCGCTGCTCCATGTGCTGCCACTTCAAGGTCGGGGACGAATGGATAGACCCTTTCGCCCACCCCGAAGAAGCCTTTTTCCCCAAAAGTTATACCATTTGTCCGAGCTGCAAGGATTCAGCACGTGAGAGCCTCGGCATCATAATCGACTTTCCCAGACATTCTCGCTCAGAGTAAATACAGCGTTCGCGGGAACTCATTGACTTGGATCCGCGCTAGCAAAGTGCACTGTCGTTCTGTCTCAGGCATTACACTCAAGTCTTTCGCGTGGCCTTCTTCTCCCACAAACAAGGCGGCCCAAAGGCCACCTTTCTTGTCTCTCTCAACAGCTGTTATTAGCCGTCGAAATCAACCTGCTCGGTGATTTTCAGTGCTTGGGAGCGATGACCGGCGAGGGTCATCAGGTTCACGTCGTCTGCGGTGAACTCACCCCAGCCTTGAACCAGCGCGTCAGCTTCGGTGCCCGGTGCAATTGGGTACTCGTAGTTGGCTTTGGCGTAGATTTCCTGCGCTTTTGGCGACGCCAGGAATTCCATCATTTTGATGGCGTTTTCTTTGTTTGGTGCGGATTTGGTCAGCGCCACACCAGACACGTTCACGTGGGTGCCTGCGTTTTCAAAGGTTGGGAACACGATGCGCACGCTGTCGGCCCATTCTTTCTGCTCTTCGTCGTTGAGCATTTTACCCATGTAGTAGGTGTTGCCCACGGAGATGTCACATTCGCCAGCCCAGATCGCTTTGACCTGTGCGCGGTCATTGCCCTGTGGTTTGCGGGCGAGGTTGGCTTTTACGCCTTCCAGCCATGTCTTCGCACCTTCTTCGCCGTGATGCTCAATCATGGCAGAGGTCAGTGCCACGTTATAGGCGTTGGTGCCGGAACGGGTACAAATGCGACCCGCCCACTTTGGGTCAGCCAGATCTTCGTAGGTGGTGACTTCGCCGTCTGCAACGCGGTCTTTGGACGCGTACACGATGCGTGCGCGGGTGGTCAGACCAAACCAGTGGTTCTCTGGGTCACGGTACTGCGCTGGCACGTTTTTGTTGATGCTTTCGCTGACAACTGGCTGAGTCAGGCCTGCGTTCACAACACCGGCCAGACGCGAGATATCCACGGTCAGAACCATGTCCGCAGGGGAACGGTCGCCTTCCGCTTCCAGACGCTCGATCATACCTTTTTTCAGGTAAGCCACGTTCACTTTGATGCCGGTTTCGGCGGTGAAGGCATCGGTCAGCGGCTTGATCAGCTCAGGCTGGCGATAGGAATAAACGTTGACTTCGTCAGCCATTACAGGCGCAGCAACAGCTGCGGCGGCGGCAAAGAAGATCGACGTGGAAAAAGCTTTGGTCATGTCATCACTCACGGTGGAACGGTTTCGATGTCGCAGCTTTAATCCGAGTTTTTTAATCAGGTCAATACCTGAATGATTTATTCAGGATTACTTTTCCGTGCTTTCTCCTCAGCTTTCACCTCATCCCACAGCGCATCCATCTCTTCCAAATCACTCTCTTGAGGCGTCTTTCCACGGGCTTTCAGCTTGGCTTCAACGCCCTCAAAACGCCTGACAAACTTGGCGTTTGTGGCGCGTAGCGCCGCTTCCGGTTCAATCTTCAGATGACGCGCCAAGTTGGCGATCACAAACAGCATGTCGCCAAACTCTTCCTCAACTTCTGCCTGCGTCAGCTTGTCTCGGGCTTCGGCCAACTCACCAGCCTCCTCGACAATCTTGTCCACCACTTGCGAGATATCCGGCCAGTCAAACCCCACACGCGCGGCGCGGTTCTGCAGTTTCACCGCCCGCAACAAGGCTGGCAATCCCAGCGCCACGCCGTCCAACGTGCCTTGCTGCGCCTTCCCTGCCCGCTCCTCCGCCTTCACGGTTTCCCAATCGCGGATCTGCTGCTCTGCTGATTTGTCGCGATTTTCGTCGCCAAACACATGTGGATGGCGCGCCACCATCTTGTCCGACATGGTGTCCGCCACCTCATCAAAGGTGAACAGGCCCCGCTCAGAAGCCATCTGTGCATGAAACACTGATTGGAACAGCAAATCGCCCAGCTCACCTTTCAACTCACCCCAGGCCCCGCGCTCAATCGCATCCGCCACTTCATAGGCTTCCTCGATGGTGTAAGGCGCGATGGTCGCAAAATCCTGCTCAATATCCCACGGACACCCGGTCTCCGGATCGCGCAATCGGCGCATAATTTCCAAAAGACGCGGCAATCCGCCGTTGGGATTGAGGATAAGAGGATCTTCGGCCATTGCGTCATGCTCCGGAATTTGCTTTTGATGTTAATGAACGACCATTCAGAGAAGGTGTCCACCCATGCCTGTAGTTAACCGTATTGCCGATTTTGCCGACGAAATGAAGGGCTGGCGGCGTCACCTGCACGCCCATCCCGAACTTGAGTTCAATTGCCATGAGACCGCCGCCTTTGTGGTGCAGCGTCTCAAAGAGTTCGGTGTTGATGAAATCCACGAGGGCATCGCCACATCTGGCGTTGTCGCGATCATCAACGGCCAAGGCGACGGACCCACTATTGGCCTGCGCGCGGACATGGACGCGCTGCCGATGGATGAAATCACTGGCGCGGACTATGCCAGCACTGTTGCGGGCAAAATGCACGCCTGCGGCCATGACGGCCACACCACCATGCTGCTGGGCGCCGCGAAATACCTCACGGAGACTCGCAAGTTCGCTGGCCGTGTGGCGCTGATCTTCCAGCCAGCTGAAGAAGATGGTGGCGGTGCAGGTGTCATGGTCGAAGAAGGCGTCATGGACACCTTTGGTGTGAAGGACGTTTATGCCATCCACAACGTGCCTGGCCTGCCCCTTGGCGAGTTCCACACCACGCCCGGCCCGATCATGGCGGCGGTGGACAGTTTCACCATTCGCCTTCAAGGCAAAGGTGGCCATGGTGCATACCCACAAGACACAGTTGATCCGGTGGTGGCCGCCGTTGCCATGGTCAACGCCATCCAAACCATCGTCAGCCGCAACCACGACACGCGCAACGAATGTGTTGTCTCCGTCACCCAAATCCACGCAGGCTCCGCCGACAACGTGATCCCTGATGGCGGCTTCATCAACGGCACCATCCGCACCTTTGACAAAGAGGTGCAGGCGATGATTCACCACCGTTTGAAAGAAATCACCACAGGCACCGCCGCCGCTTACGGTCTCGAAGCAGTGCTCGACATCGACATCGGCTACCCCGCCACCGTCAACCACGAGACACAAACCGCCTTTGCCGCCGATGTAGCGCGTGACATTGCCGGTGATGTGGCTGTGAATGCGGATCAGGGCATGGAAATGGGCGCAGAGGATTTCTCCTACATGTTGGAATCCCGCCCTGGTGCCTACCTGTTCCTGGGCGCAGGCGAAGGCGCTGGCCTGCACCATCCGGCGTTTGATTTTAACGACGACATCTCTCCGATCGGCGCCTCATTCTTTGCGCGTCTGGTGGAAACAGCGCAGCCGCTGTAGGCAATTTTCGGGCGGTCTTGGCACAAGATCGCCCGCACATCGTCTTCAGGCTTGACCTTTCTGTTAGATTTGCGAAATTTGATCAAATTCTGCAGGAAGGACTCGCCCGTGGCTCTGGAAGACGCAAAAACCCATGTTGATATGGCCTTCACCCGCGATAACCCGCGCGGTTTGAGCTTTGAAAACACCTTTGGCGGGGCCACCTCGTTCCTGCGCCGCCGCTATTCCAAAGACCTGACTGGCGTGGACATCGCCGTGACCGGCATCCCGTTTGATCAGGCCGTGACCAACCGCCCCGGCACCCGCCTTGGCCCGCGTGCCATCCGCGAGGCCAGCGCCATTCAGGCGTTTGATCCGCCCTACGGCTGGGGCTATGACCCAATGAGCGAATTGAATATCGTTGACTACGGCGATGTGGCCTTTGACTACGCCCGCGTGGCCGACTTCCCCGAGGCGCTGACCAACCACATTCGCGGCATTCTTGCGGGCGGCGCGGCCAGCATCGCTTTGGGTGGCGATCACTACATCACCTACCCAATCCTCAAAGCCTACGCTGAAAAATTTGGCCCACTGAGTCTGTTGCAATTTGACGCCCACACAGACACCTGGGCGGACGACGAACCAGACCGCATTGATCATGGCACTATGTTTTATAAGGCGGTGAAGGACGGTCTGATCGACCCCAAACGCTCTGTGCAAGTGGGCATCCGCACAGAGAACCCGGACACGTTGGGTTTCAACATCATTGACGCCCGCGAAGTGCATGAGACCGGCCCCTTAGCTGTGGCACAGAAAATCCGCGACATCCTTGGCGACCACCCAACCTACCTAACGTTTGATATTGATGGTCTGGACCCGGCCTTTGCGCCAGGCACCGGAACGCCAGTCTGGGGCGGTCTAACCAGTGGCCAGGCCAGCATCATCCTGCGCGACATTGCCGGTATCAACCTTGTTGGCGGTGATGTGGTCGAGGTTTCCCCACCGTTTGACACCACAGGTGCAACGGCTATCGCCGGTGCACATATTGCGCTGGAACTGATCTGCCTGTGGGGATGGACGCGGCGTTAGTACGCACCCCTCTGGAAAATCACCAAACCACCGCATAAGTTGCAGGCGTCGGGCGATTTTCCGGCGTTCTCAAGCGTATGATTTCAGGTGTGCGGAACATGAATTTTCTCTGGCTCATTCCAATACTGGCTATCGGCTTTGCTCTTTACGTGCGTTTGGCGCCCAGCGATCCAGCCCGCTGGCACAAAGAACCTCAAGTCGCTCATGACAGCGACACCGAGAACTCAGCACGCCGTCTTGTTATGTCTGGCCGCGACGGCCTAGCTCGCTTTCATCAGGTGGCTGTCGGCACACCACGCACAACCGTGCTTGAAGGCTCCGTGGAACACGGCATGGTCACTTATGTGACCCGCTCCAACCTCATGGCCTACCCCGACTACACCACCGCTTATCAGGACGGCGACATGCTCAAAATCTACGGTCGCTCACGATTTGGACGCAAGGATTTTGGTGTGAACGCCGCCCGTGTCGAGGCTTGGATCGACGCTCTGTAACGGCGCGTCCAGACTTGAACTCAAACAGCCCGGCGAAATTTCCCGCCACATCGGTACGTTCAGCGACATCTGACATTGCGCCATGAACATGCGCCCATCCACCTGCAAACAAATGGTCTCGCCAACCTCAATGCGCTGGCCTTGTTTGTCGGTGCAATAACAATCCACCGGCACGCCATTCATCATCCCATCAGCAGTCGCTGAGGTGGCCAGCAGAGCAAATATCAAAGTTAGGTGTCGCATATGCCCAGTATAGCGCAAACCGCGCCCTTGACCAAACCCGCGTATTGTCTCACTTAGCGACATGGTACCAATAGAACGACTGCATCAGATCACCCAACGTTTTGAGTTCCTTGAGGCGCAAATGGCCGAAGGCAGCGGCGACATTGCTGCGCTGGCCAAAGAGTATTCCGACCTCAAGCCCGTGGTGGAGCAAGTTCTTGCCTACCAAAAGCTTCTGAGCGATATCGAAGACGCCGAAGAAATGCTGTCTGATCCGGACATGAAAGACCTCGCCGAGGAAGAGCTGCCCGACCTGCGTGCCGCCTTGCCGGAGGCCGAACACGCCTTGCAGCTGTCCTTGCTTCCGAAAGACTCTGCTGACGCCCGCCCTGCCATTCTGGAAATCCGTCCCGGCACTGGCGGCGATGAAGCCGCGCTATTTGCGGGCGATTTACTGCGCATGTATCAGCGCTACGCCGAAAACCGAGGTTGGAAACTCGACATCCTCGAAGAGAACGCCACTGAACTGGGCGGTATCAAAGAGGTGGTGGCCCATATCAAAGGCGAAAACGTCTTTGCCCGCATGAAATACGAATCCGGCGTGCACCGGGTGCAGCGCGTGCCCACCACCGAAAGCGGCGGGCGCATTCACACCTCGGCAGCCACCGTGGCTGTGTTACCCGAAGCCGAAGATGTGGATGTGAAAATCGACGCGGGTGACATTCGCATCGATACCATGCGCGCCTCTGGATCTGGCGGTCAGCACGTCAACACCACCGACTCCGCCGTGCGCATCACCCACCTGCCCACCGGCATCATTGTGGTCAGCTCGGAAAAGTCCCAACACCGCAACCGCGAGATTGCGATGCAGGTGTTAAAAACCCGCCTGTTTGATCTGGAACGCCAGCGTATCGACGATGAGCGCGCCGCTGACCGCGCAGGTCAGGTTGGCTCCGGCGACCGCTCTGAACGCATCCGCACCTACAATTTCCCGCAAGGCCGTATGAGTGACCACCGCATCAACCTGACGCTCTATAAGCTCGATCAGATCATGCAGGGCGACCTCGATGAAATCATCGACGCGCTCACAGCAGATGCACAGGCCACAGCACTGGCGGAGATGAACGGGTGAAAGGCACCATCGCAGCCTTGGTAAAGCGGGCCGTGTCGGTGTTGCAGGACATCCCCGTCGACAACCCCGTTGGCGAGGCCCGCCTTTTGGTCAGCCATGCAACCGGCGTTCCTGTGGACCGTTTGACGCTGGAACTTCGCGAACCCGCTAGTGAAGCTCAGGAAGCTGCCCTAGAAGCCCTTCTCACGCGGCGCACAGCCCGCGAACCCATCTCCCATATACTTGGAAAGCGCGCCTTCTTTAATCACGAATTTATCGTCACACCGGACGCATTAGACCCCCGTCCCGACACGGAAGCGCTTGTCCTGCAGGCGCTTGGGGCACGGTTTTCAACCGTGCTTGATATGGGTACAGGTACCGGCGCAATCATCCTTTCGCTGCTTGCTGAACGGCCCGACACAACAGGTGTGGCGACCGACCTTTCCCCCGCAGCCCTGAAAGTCGCCCGCCGGAACGCAGACCAAATTGGCCTCACCGATCGGCTGACCCTACTGGAAAGCGACTGGTACGCCGCTGTGACAGGCACTTTTGACCTAATCGTGTCCAACCCGCCTTACATCGCGCTCGACGAGATGCCTTATCTCGGCCGTGAACTTTCCTATGAGCCACGCATGGCGCTCACCGATGAAGGTGACGGCCTGTCCGCTTACCGCACAATCATCGACGGTGCCGCTGCGCGCCTCACCTCAGACGGCTGGCTCATGGTGGAAATCGGCTGGAAACAAGGACCTGCTGTAGAAGCGCTTTTTCACGAGGCCGGTTTCCAGAATGTCGACATTCATGCTGACCTGGACCACCGCGACCGCGTTGTTGTGGGCCAAAAGGGCTAAATCCCACGCAAATTTTCCTTTTTGCAAGCTTTGACGTGATAAAAGCACTTGTGCGAACGCCAAAGGCACAATATCAAGTTCTTGTCCTTCTGGTGGATGCCCGTTCTGCGGGCGGTCCCGATTGGACATCAAGCCACAAATTGTCGCCCCCGGAATACTGATCGCAAGAGGCGTGAAACGGGACGAGCGACCGCAATTATTTAAGGCTGGATTGCAGATAAAATGAGATCTTCGAAGTCACGCTCGCGGAATAAGTCAAACCGCAATCGCCCCACGTCGGGCAATATCGTCAACCGTGTGTTTGACAGCTCCGGTCCGGAAGGCAAAGTGCGCGGCACCCCTCAACAGGTGATCGACAAATACAATCAGCTTGCGCGCGACAGCCAGCTGGGCAATGACCGCGTTGCCACGGAAAACTTCCAGCAGCACGCCGAACATTACCAGCGCATGTTGAACGAGGCACAACGCGAACAAGACGCGCGCCGCGAGGAACAAGACCGTCAGAACCGCGAACGTCAGGCCGAGCGGGACCGCGAACGGCGCGAACGCATGGAACGTCAGGAGCGCGAAGGCAACAGTGGCGGTGGCAACCGCGACAAGGCCCCTGCCCCCCAAGACACAGCGGCCGCACCGGTGGACCTCTCTGAGGCCGATCAGCCTGATCTGATCGTGGACGTGGCTGAAAGCAATCTGGTGGTGGACACCCCAGAGGCGGAAGCACCAGCACCCAAAAAACCGCCGCGCAAACGCACGCCGCGCAAAAAGCCCGAAGACAAGGCTGAGGCGTCCGGTGAAAAGACCGAAAAGAAGCCACGCCGTGCGCCAAAGAAAACCGAAGCCGCAGCAGAGCCTGCCGCCGCTCCGGCTGAAGACAGCAAAGCGGCCGAGTGATCCTCCACTGCTAGACACAAAAAAACCCCTCGCCGGTTCTCACCTGCGAGGGGTTTTCTTTTGGTCAGGCGCTTATCCGTGCGCCAGAACCTGATCCATCATTGCTTGGGTGCCACGCGCCTGCTCCAGCGGCCAGGCGTAAGTCTCGCCCGCGCGGATCGCCCGGCCAAAAGCTTCCACCTGCTGCACATATTGGTTCACCACCGGAAACCGCTCAATGTGCACAGTTTGATCTGGCATCGACAGATGCAATTCCGCCTGATCAAACTTGCCCGCGTTAAACGGACAGGTCAGTGTCATCAGGCCTTTCTCACCGTGAAAATGCATCTCTTGCCGCGGTGCTGACCGGATCGAGGTGTAAGCCTGATAGGTGAACCCCTCAAAGCCAAACCCCATATCCGCAAATGTATCCACCCCATGCTCCCACTGCACCCGAGCATAATCGAGCTGCACCGGCTCCTGCCCCGTGGCAAACCGCACGCCGCCCAGCACATAAACGCCAATGTCACGCAGCCCACCACCACCGGACGCCGCCTGATTGCGGATATTGTCGGTGTCGTCGTTGAAAAACGAAAACGCCCCGTTCACATGCACCAGCTTGCCAATGGTTCCGTCCGCCAACAACGCCTTGGCCCGCTGCCACTGTGGGTGATGCACAATCATGTAAGCTTCCGCTGCCAAGAGCCCCGCCGTGTCCCGCGCCGCAATCAGGCGATCTATCTCGGCCACATCCATGCCAACCGGTTTCTCGATCAACACAGGCTTGCCCGCCTCAAGCGCCTTGATGCCCCACTCCACATGCAGATGGTTGGGCAGTGGAATGTAAACCGCGTCAATGTCTGGATCGTTCAGCAGATCCTCATAGCTCTCATGGTGCCGCACTCCAGGTGCAAAGGCGGCAAATCCCGCGACTTTCGCAGCACTAGACGATGCCACTGCCGCAAGCACTGCGCCATGCGCCGCGTGGATCGCTGGCCCCATGGTGGTTTTGGCAAAATTGGCGGCCCCGAGGATGCCCCAACGGACAGGTGAGGTGGTCATGATAGCGCTCCCATTTGATGTTGGGAGGCTATGCCGCAGGCTCTTGGCGTGCAAGCGCACAAATAACCAGGTGGTTTAGCGCAGCTCTTTAAGGGAAAACGCACCCATGCGTTTGTTCAGCTTGTCGAGCCAAGTCTTGGCCTTCATATCCAGACAATGATGGCGGAAGAACCAAAACAGGAAAGGTTCAAACGGCCAGTCTGTATCGAGAGCAGTGTCAATTGCGGCGGGCACATCCGTCAAGTTCTGCACGGTTTGCGTACAGTGATGGAAATCCACCCGTCCAAAAGTGAGCGACGGGACTTTGTGCAACATCGCTTCCACCGCCACGCTGGAACTGATCGACGCGCAGAGCGCTGCGTCTTGCAAGATATCATGCAGATTACCATCCACAATTTGCACGCCATCTGACTGCGCCACCAGCGCCTCAATTTGTGGCCAACTTTCCTCAGCCTTGTTGCGGGGATGGCGCTTGATCAACACCTCACGCCCACCCCGCGCGGCAATCAACGCCGCCGCCATGCTGACTTCATCGGTATACGCAGCCCGCTTTACCGGCAGCGACTCGCCTTGCAAAAACACTGCGATTGCATTCGCCGGATGCTTGGTTGCCTCTGCAGGCTGCCCATGTTTGGACAGGCGCGTCTCCAGTAACCGCTCACGCAACCACCCATTAAACTTGGCCACGCGTTCGGGCCGCACAGTTTCAGGGTCAAACTTCAGATCATAAATCGAGCTCAACCCAAATACGCCTTTGGGATCGGCATACCAGAAATCTTGCAAATAACTTGGGCCTGTGTTGAGCACATTGGGCATCTCAACCAGGCCTTGATGCACAAAATGGAACGCCTCTGGCTCAAACCCGGCATGTGCCCGCAAGTACAACCGCTCGCGCAGCTCCACCTCACCACCTGCCTTTGTCAGCGCAGCTTCCAAAATGCGATAAAACTCCGCCGGGCCGTTGCGGACACCGGGCAGCTGGTGGGCTGGTAAATGCAAAACAAAGCGCGTCATGGTCTCTTCATGGCACCCTGAGCACACCACGTCTAGTTGCAGCGCGCAGGTCCCAACACACAAAAAAACCGGCCCGAAATTGGGCCGGTTCTCATAGCTTTCACTTAGACGCGTTAGTGCGCCGCCAGCATCCCGCGTGTGGCAGCCAACTCGCGCATGCGTTTCTGCAGCTTCTCAAAGGCCCGCACTTCAATCTGACGGATCCGCTCACGGCTCACATCATATTGACCACTCAGGTCTTCCAATGTGACCGCCTTCTCTGTCAAACGGCGTTGGGTCAGGATGTCTTTCTCCCGATCGTTCAGCACGTCCATGGCCTCCGTCAGAAGCTCACGACGGGCATCCAGCTCATCTTTGGCCTCATAGTCTCGCGCTTGGTTGGCGGTTTCATCCTCCAGCCAATCCAGCCACTCCATGGTGCCTTCACCCTCGGTGCCAACCTGCGCGTTCAGCGAAGCATCCCCACCGGACATGCGCCGGTTCATCGAGATCACTTCTTTCTCAGTCACACCAAGGTCAGTTGCAATCCGCTGCACGTTTTCCGGGCGCATATCGCCATCTTCCAACGCGCCAATCCGCGCTTTGGCTTTCCGCAGGTTGAAGAACAGCTTTTTCTGCGCCGACGTGGTGCCAAGTTTCACCATGGACCAACTGCGCAGCACATATTCCTGAATGCTCGCGCGGATCCACCACATCGCATAAGTCGCCAGACGGAAACCTTTTTCTGGGTCAAACTTCTTCACAGCTTGCATCAGACCAACGTTGGCCTCGGAGATCACCTCAGCCTGTGGCAGGCCGTAGCCGCGATAGCCCATGGCAATTTTGGCCGCGAGACGCAGGTGCGAGGTGACCATTTTGTGCGCAGAATCAGCATCTTGCTCTTCCACCCAGCGCTTGGCCAGCATGTACTCTTCTTCGGGTTCCAATAGCGGGAATTTGCGAATTTCCTGAAGATACCGGTTGAGACCACCTTCTGGTGTGGGTGCCGGCAGATTTTTGTAATTGCTCATGGCGAATGCCTCCCTTGTCTGTCTTACGCTGATTGTCTTGGGCGTATGTTTATGTTGTTAACATCAATGTAGGACGCTCACAGAAGGTTTCAACCAGCACGCGCAAATTTCTGACTCCCAGAGTAAGGTTTTTTCCAAGCCAATGCCATGGCTGCCGCCTTACCTCACGGGCAAGTGCGCAATGTTGCAACCGCAAAGGTCTGCCTCCCTTGCGCATGTGCTACTGATTTTGGTTGAAAAGAGCGACAAACCGGTTGGCAATATCCTGTGCAAAAGCGGTTTTTCGGGCGGAGACACCCACGGTGCGTCGAATTTCAGGTGCCTGCCGGAGACGCTGCACCACAACCCCCTTATGGGCCTCGCTGTGGGACAAGGGCACAAACGCAATGCCCAGTCCGGCCGCGACCAAATCAAGAACTTGCTGATCATTGATTGCCTGCGCTGGCGCAACATCAACATCGGCTTCCATGCCCTGCAACCGGTTGGCTTGCGGGCAATACGGCCTATCGATCCGCGGTTCCCCGGCAATATCTGACAGCCCCAAAGACTGCGCCTTTGCTAAGGCCCGATCACAAGCCACCGCCACGCCATAAACCTCTTCGCGCAGCATATCGAAAGAATGACCCGAGGGACAACACAGCTCGGAAACAAGCCCAATATCAGCATCATCTGCACCGTCGCAAAAATTCAGAACCAATTCAGGAGCGTCTTGACGCAAGCTGCGGAACACGGGTGCAAAGGGGGCAACCAGAACGTCCGGCTGGCAGTATATCCGCAGGTTTTTGCGAGGCTTGGCGCGCATACGCTCTGTCACGCCAGTGAGCTTTCGAACCGGGTCCGAAATCTCATCGTAGAGGTTTTTGCCCAGTTCAGTGGCCACCAATCCACGCCGTTCCCTGAGGAACACCGCGCCACCAAGCGCCTCTTCGAGCTTTTGAATGGCAGTGGATACCGTTGGTTGACGCACACCATTTGCCCGGGCCGCACCGCTGAATGAACCGGTCTCAAACGCGCTTTTGAAATAGGTCAAAGGAGTCAGCTCAATCATAGTTGTTACCTATATTTAGCATAAACATTGCCTGAATTGTTTATAGCACAGGACTCTGCGATTTCCATTTGCAATGACACGCATATACGGAGATCCAAAATGACCACGCCAACCGCCATCGAAACCCTGCTTCGAAAATTTGCCGCAGGTGACGCGACACTGTTGGCCCATATGTCCGCTGACATAGATTTTCGCATCGATCACTTTCAGGACGACGAGGATGTCAGCTGGCAATCTGGCCAAGGCCTTGATGCGATGGGGCCAATCCTGCAGCGCCTCGCCACGGAGGTGTTTCCACAGGGCACCAAGGCCAAACGAATCGAGAGCACCGCACTGGATCAATCTGGCTGGGTTATGACCACATTTGAACAGGAGTTTTTCTATGGTGTGCGCAACTGCCTTTGCAACAGCATCACCTACATCATTTCCCATGAGGCCGACGGCCAAGTCGATTTCTTTCGCGAAACCGTAACCAACGTCGTGCCGCTCAACACATAAAAATCACGTGACTTGGCATCTCAGGGAAAGTGAGATCGCCAAGTCATTCTTATGGCGTGAAATTTCCTATTCACGCCCCGCCCAGATCAGCGATCAACTCCGCCATATCTTCTGGCAAAGGCGCTTCAAACCGCAAATCTTCGCCTGTCACCGGATGCTCAAAGCCCAATACCGCAGCGTGCAATGCTTGCCGCTCAAAAGACTTTGCTGCCATCACCCCTTTGGGGCCAATGGCTTTCTCAGCCAGCTTGCGCCGCCCGCCGTAAACCGGATCGCCAATCAAGCCGTGCCCTGCATGGGTCATATGCACGCGAATTTGATGCGTGCGTCCAGTTTCCAGCCAGCATTCCACCAAGCAGGCCACGGCCGGGTCACCAAGCGGCTCCACAATCCGCACACGGGTCACCGCATGCCGTCCGCCTTCAAACAACACCGCCTGTCTCTGTCGATCCGTTTTATGCCGCGCCAGATGGGTTGTGACTTTCATGATGTTGCCCGGCTCGAAATTCACCCCCCGCACCCCGCGCAGCCTTGGGTCATTGGCATCCGGCACCCCGTAACACACCGCGCGGTAGTAGCGCTCCACCGTGTGGGCCTCAAACTGCGCCGCCAACCCTTGGTGGGCTGCATCGGTCTTCGCGACAACCAACAAGCCACTGGTCTCTTTGTCGATCCGGTGCACAATCCCGGGCCGCTTCATGCCACCCACGCCAGACAGAGTATCCCCACAGTGATGCAAGAGCGCATTTACAAGCGTTCCATTAGGCGTGCCCGGTGCCGGATGCACCACCATGCCGGCGGGCTTATTAATCACAATCAGATCGTCATCTTCCCAGATCACATCCAGCGGGATGTCTTCTGGCCCAATGTGACTGTCTTCGGCAAGCGGCACAGTGATCGCAACCGCTTCACCGCCAGCCACCTTGTGTTTGGGGTCGTTCACCACCGAGCCATCCAACGTCACGCTGCCACCTGCAATCAACTTTGCCAGCCGGGTGCGGCTCAAGCTCGCTTCCACTGGCACATCCCGCGAAAGCGCCTTATCAAGACGCTTGGGCGGATTGTCCGCAATCACAAATTCTACAAGGGCCTCTGCCATGGATGAGTCTCCGGAACCAATTGAACCTGCCAACCTGCGCTTCCTGCGCCTGCTGGTGACAGGGCTGACGGTGGTGATGATGGTCGGGCTTGTAACCGTGGTTGCGCTGATTGTCATGCGCTTCCGTGATGATGGTCCCATCTTACCAGAAAACTTCGCTTTGCAAGACGGTGTGACCGCCCAGGCAGTGACCATGGGGGACGGTTGGGTGGCCGTTGTCACCGATGACAACCGCATCTTGATTCACGATCGCATCACCGGCGCGTTGCGCCAAGAAGTGGTTCTGTCTCCTGAGGCGTTTGGGGCATCTGTGAGCGAATAAACAAGGGCTGCACCGCCGCAACACGCTACGCAAAGGGTTCTGCATTGGTGCGCCCCACACCCGGAAACAAAGGTGAGAAAACGCCAACATTACCCCAAAAATGGAAACAGATTCCGCGCTTTTGCGCGTCTCTCCAAGTATTTTCGTGCAAATGGTGTCCAGTCGCCCTGTTAAAAACACCAGTCACAATGCACTCATCTTGAGTCCTCTGGCCGTTAACAAATCGTGATTCCGCTAATTTCTCCGCATCACATGTGACACAATCCAGCCAATTTTCCCCTTATTTTCTTCGTAAATACGCGTGTTTGCGCGAGTTTGATTGATTTTGTCTCAAATTCGAAATTCCCGATAAAGTGGTCTCAGCAACCAAAAGGACTGAGCCATGTCGCACCGTGACCTCGAAATCGACGATGTCTTCGCCGCAACCGGTGGACCATCACAACCGTCACCTCTCACCGAAGAGATGACGGTCTATCTGGCGACTTTGCTCAACAACAACAACAGTTCCACCAACACCGCCAAAGGCTTCCTCAACCAACCAAACGGCAGCCACCTCGGCGTGCCCGCCGGCTATTCCTACCTGTTCCAACTTGCTGGTCATGATCTGGTGTTCAGTTCGCTGGTGCCCCGTGCCTATGACGATATCGGCGGGCGGTCCCAAAACCTGCGCCAGGAAAAGCTCGCGCTGGAAACTCTGTTTGGCGGCGGCCCTGTTGTGTGCCCACACGCCTTTGACATGAAACCTCAAGACGGTACCCATCGGTTGCGCTTGGGCAAATTCCGCCCAGCTGGTCGCATGTCAGATGACCGTTTGTCCCCGTCAGCGGACCTGCCCCGCAATCGCTACAGCGCCGATGGGCCGGATGCAGATGGGCCTTTTACCGACGTGCTGATCCCCGACTCGCGCAACGATGACAACAATATCCTCGCCCAACTCACTGCGTTTTTTCATGCGGTTTACAACATGCTTGTGGCGCAAGCAGCGACCACTCCAATGCCCGGCACCGGAGACCCGATTCCACCGCATCATCGCGCACGCGTGGCGCGGCTGGCCACGGCGCGCCTCTACCGCCGCATTCTGCGCCACGACCTGCTGCCGCGCATCATGGCTGCGGACATCCTGGCATTGTTTGACGCCACCCCCGATCTGCAACCGCTTGGCCGTACACCTTCACAAACAAACGACCTGTTCGCTTATGGCATTGCCCGCATGGCGCACAGCATGGTGCGCCCCGAGTACATGCTGAACAATGGCGTCGGCGATCATATCCTTGGCGAAGTTGATCTGCGTAAGATCATCAACCATTCCTCGCTGCATGAACCGGGCATGGTGCCCACGCCAATTGACTGGAAGATCGACTGGGATCTGTTCTTCACCGCGACTGGCGCGCAGCTGCCGGACAATTTCAACTGGGCCATTCGTTTTGGACCACACGCCGCAGATGGCATGACCATTGCCACCGCGGGCAAGCCCACCAAAGACCACTACCCCGCGGGCACCGCAATGCGCGATCTGTTGCGCGAAAAATGGGTTGGCTTGGGACGCGTGCAAGACCTGATCCAATCCGCAGCTGATGCTCTGACCGCGCAGGGCCTCACGGCACCGTTTGACGCCGCAACCCACTACGACCGGATCGCCACAACCGGCATGGCCGCCCTTGAGGCTGCCGTGCGCCCAGGCCACAAACCACCCATGTCAGATGCAGACAAAGCGACCATAACCGCCAACCTGCCGCTGGTTACGTTCCTTGCCTTGGAAGCGCAAATCGATGGAAACAACGGTGCCACCTACGGCCCGCTTGGCGGCCTCATCCTTGGCGCGGCCTTTGCCCCGGTCTTTGAGGATGACACGCCATCCGACACGGACGCGCAGATCGCCCAGGCCCTCGAAACTGCCGCCTATGGCAGCACGCCAATTCGCGACATGCCCACGCTGGTCGCGACCACCCCCATCACCTGAAAAACACTGTTCAAACAAGGAGGACGAACAATGGATCCCTATGAAATCAAAATCAAAAACTACCTGAAAATGGGCGAAATCCTGCAAGGATGGGCGCGCGAAGCGGACACTGTGCCGCAAACGGTCGGTGACTTTCGCGATCAAGTGCCCAGCAATGTTGCAGAACTAGCCGAGGAATTTGCCAGCGAAGATCCACTTAAAATCTTCAACGCGCCGGATCAGAAAGTGGTGAGCATCATGCTGCCACATCCAGACGACCTCGACCTGCCACCACCCAGCCCTTACACGCTGCCGGATTTTTACGACGAAGCCTATGATGCAACGCTGGTCACTCCATCGGAGGAAGAGCACAATTTCCGCTCCAAACGCATCGCGGATTACGCACTGCGCAAGTGCGTCTAACCGCAAAAAAATGGTTTAGGATTTGCCGGGATCTAATTGATATCCAAGCGCAATTTTGTCGCTTTGAATCAAATCTGGCACCGGCATATCCGCCAATCGCAACCCGTCCCGCAGCGCAAGCCAGACTTTGCGATTGCGGATCGGGAAGCCAGACACCAACCAGCGTGTGATTTCGGCCCGCTCCGGCGGCCCTTCTGCGACCCAATTGGCCCGCGCAATGCTTTCAAACCGCCGCGCCACCGAAGCCGCCTCAGGCAAGCGCCCGACCAATCCCAGCGCTGACGCATGCCACGCAGGCACGTCATGGGAAATCTCGTCCGATTTCTCAGACGCAGCAATGCAGCCCTCATAATCCCCCGCCATAAACCGCGAAGCCGCCACGTAGCTCCAGTGGGACGGCTGCAATCGGAAGTTCAGTTTGAACAGCAGATCCAGCAACCGATTTGAGGCCTCAAGCTGATCACAAAAGGCCAGCCCCACAGCAGAGGACGTCATCGTCCAAGGGTCATTTTCATTGTACTGAAACGCCAGATCAAAGGCCAATTCTGCCTGCTCAAACTGCCGTGACATCGCAGCGGACCAGCCCATGGCCAGCTGCCCCCGACTGTCCATTGGGTCCAGTTCAATCGCCCGTCGCGCCAGTCGCAGCCCTTCGACATGTAAATTCGGCGAACTATACAGCCCCGGAAAGGAAATCTGCCGCATGTTTTCAATCGACGCGCGGCTGGAATACGCCCGACTGAACTCCGGGTAATCTCGGATCAGTGCGTCAAGCAACCCTTCGGCGGTCTTCCATCCGTCCAGAGTAAACTGCAGAATATGCCCCTGCGCCTCAACCCAACGCTCATACGCGCTTGGTGCGGTTTTGTTGGTGGCAATCAGCGGTCCCTTGAAGGCCGACAGATGCAGGTTTAACGCCACCGCCAACCGCTCTGCCGCCCCCGGCCCTTCGGCCAACGTCATCTGCCCCGCGTCGCTCAGCGCCTCAGACCACAACAACTCACCAGAACTGCGGTCGGACAGAACCGCGCGACAGGCCAAGCTGTCACCACGGAGCTGCGGCTGTAGCACCAATGAGTAACTCGCCGCGCCTGGTTCTCCTACCTGCGCGTTAGAGGCCATCAAAGCTGCATCAAAAATCTGCCACTCACGGAACCTAGAGAGGTTGGCACAGAGCGCTTGACGCAGCGCTTCGGCCTCACCCGCCCGCTCCGCTGACAAATGGCCATAGCTCGGCTGGGCCACAACAATCACCGGGCGCAAGGTCTTGGGCACCGGCGCACTTGCCGGCGACTTAATCTCGACCACCAGTTGCTGGGTTTCCTCAGACGGCTCTTCGCCATACTCCTGATCGAGCAGGCTCCACAGCGACTGATACACAGTCAACGCATTGGCCATTTGGCCACTCTGCCAATACGCTTTGATCAACCGCCGCGCCGCACCCTCATCGGCCGTGTCCATGCTTGCGACAAACTGCAGGATGGCGAGCTGCTCTTCTGGCGTGCCAGCCGCATCTGCCGCCGCATTTAGGCGGTGCCGCATCAACCCACAAACATGTTGAACCGAGTCTGTCACTCGCACAGAAAACATGTCGTTGATTTCAACCTGATCACGATCAAACCGCGCCAACTTTTGCGGATCCACCCGCAAAATCGGCGCCATGTCACCGTGCTCCGCCGCGTCGAGCAGCACATCCAGATCCACGTCAACCCGCTTCTCCGCCAACCACACATCACTGCGATCGCTGGAGATCCCGTCAAACCCCGCGTCATTCAACGCTGCTTTTAGGGCCCAAACTGCGTTGCGCAAGCTGGTCTGCGCCGCTGTCTCGGAGCTGTCCGGCCACAGCACACCGCGCAGTTTTTCCCGCGTCATGCGCAGATCAGGTGACAGCGACAGCAGCACCAAAATCGCCGCCGCTTTCTTCTTTTTGATCTCAACACGCCCGCCATCACACCGGGCCTGAAACCCGCCGATCACGTCGATCTGAAGCCGCTCCGATGGCTTGTCCGGCGCCTCAAAACTGGTTTGGTCCTGCTCCATTAGTAAAGAGGCCCCTGCGTCCATCGTCTTTTTTCCAGAAGTGCCATCTGAAGCCGTGGGCTTACATGTGTTTCCCGCCCAGTCTGCAACGTGGCACTCACTGCTTTGATGGCCCGAAAATGCGCTTCAACACAACCCAGATCGACAATACTTATGGCGCTTTTGGCACAAACCGCGCCCCACGCCTCGTTCGTGATCACACCCCGCATTTCAACCTGCCCCCCAAGCGCAGCTTTCTGCGTCACAAATGCAGCTTTAAACTTGTCCAATGTCAGTGTGTTGACGGTCAGATTTGATCCTTTGGACTCGGGCAAGGCGCCCCGAGAAGCTTCCAACTGATGCCCAAATTCCGCCGCCCCCAGTTCGCGCAACGCGGACACCACTGCTTCTTGTAAATGCATGCCTGCAGCTGCGCCAAAACAAAATCCGCCGCCACGTGCATCAAACGACGCGGCCAGAGCCACCGGCACCCCGGTGTCACAGGTCACATCCAACACCCGCGTCTGTCGTCCAATCCTGCCCCCCAGAACCTGAGCCACAAGCGCCTCAATGCCCAACAGTTCCACAGCCTCTGTTGCCCCGGCCCACCAATGCGTCGCCGCGTCCCGTTCAAAAAGCTCCAACACGCCGTGCCTTTGCGCCGCATCGACGTCTGTGTGCGCGGCTAAGCCTTCCGAAAACCCAGCAGTCTCCGCCTCTGACTTGGGCAAAACCGCCCGCGCCACCGATACTTCCACCTGCTCACTGAAATCGTGCGCCAGAACAGGCGCCTGATCCGACAATCCGCCGACAAATGCGCGCAGCCCAATTTGCTCCGCCGCCTCGCCGGCCAGTCGCACCAAGGCGTTCTCAACCAGATCCCCCGCGCCTGACACTGGTGTGCCATCCTTGAGAACACCGCCTGCAATCACAATCGCAGGCACACAGGCAGGACGCCCAACAAAGACATAGTCCAACCGTCTTAGAACCGGCGCGCAAAACCCCGGCATCGCTTTCGGCAACGCCATCTCGCCCGACGCAGACCGCTCGTACTCCTGCAGTTCCGTGAACATCCCGTCCTGATTCCCCTCACAACCCGGAAAAATATACCGTCAATCACCCGCTCCGGCCCCAAAGATACAAGGTAATCCCGCCAAATCACGCAAGAATAACGGTGGGTTTGGCACATTTGTCTCAAAGACGACCAAACTGGAGGATCCAATGGCCCGCCCCCTCTCAACAGAGACCACAGCCGCAGCCCAAACTGTCGCCAACGACGCCCACAAAGAGGCATTAGAAGCGCTGCGCGACATGTATTGTGACCGTTCTGACGTGACCGGTTATGACATCGGCTTCAAACGTGTTGGTGGTCTGGCGACCAACAAACTATGCCTGCGGGTGCATGTGCAGGCCAAGCTGCCCGACGACGAGCTTGACCCGGGCCAACGTATCGTGCGCCGCATCAACGGCTTTCCTGTGGATGTGGTTGCCAGCACCTACAAGGTGCATCGCGAACAGGCGGATGGGCAAAGCAGTTACACCGCCACTTTACTTTCAGGAAGCCCCTGCCAACGCCGTGGCGCCCACGGGGGCACCATCGGCGCAATAGCCATTGACCGCGCCACCGGCTCACCCGGGGTTTTGTCGAACTGGCATGTGCTGTCCTCCCCCGAAGGCGCCGACAGCGATCTGGTCTATGGCGGCACCACCACTGATCTGCCCATTGCCCGGCTGAGCAAATCCATGTTGTCCCGTCATGGCGACGCCGCTTTTGCGCCCTTGACCGGCGCAACCCCATGGCAGCCCACCTTGAAACACCTCAATCTGACCTTGACCGGTGTGGCGTCAGCAGCTCTGGGCCGCAATCTCTGCAAATATGGCCGCACCACCGGCCTGACCCACGCCCGCGTGGATGGTATTGGCACCTACAAAGTGGTGCACAACTTTGCCAACGGCGGCAGCAAAACTGTCGAGGTCGACGGCTTCCGTCTTGTCCCACAAGACATTTCGGCCCCAATGACCGCCTTGTCCCTACCCGGTGACAGTGGGGCCTGCTGGATAGATCCGGACACTGGCGCTGCCGTGGGTTTGCATATGGCAGGCGAAGGTGACGACTGGCCTGGCGGCGAGTGTGCCTTGGCGTGCCACATGCACGGCGTTCTGGACCAGCTTGATTTACGATTGGCAACCCCGTGTGACCTGCCCAGACAGGCCCTCTCAGACGCCACTTCCGACCTCTCCAAAACCGCGCCACCACTGCATATGATGATGCGCCCCACCCACACTTTTGCTCCCCAAAGCATCTCGGAACCACATCGTGTGTTCAGTGTACAAGGCAACATTTGGGCCGAATTATTACGCACCATGTTGGCTCAACACCCGGAATTCTCGCAGGTGCCCTTCGACATCGAAGATGCCGTGGCGGACTACTTTGGTTACGGCACCTCCGGTGAGGCGCTGCACACCATCATCCTGGCCTCTGCAGAGTTCCTGCGCGACGGCGCGGTGCCCAACATCGACGTGCTGACCAAAGAAGTGACCTTCCGCGGCGTGTGTTTCCGCATTGCTGAAACCTATCGCGCCCGTGGCTATTGCGTCACCGCCTAAGATCTGCCGAGAACACGCCAAAGGACACCAGCCACATGAGCCAACGCATCTACGCCATCGACACGGTGACGCTGACCCAACAGGAAGGCCAACCGCCCAACCTGCTGGTCCAGGTGCAAGCCAGAGCGGTCTCCTCCGGTTGGCGTGCACCCACTTTGGCGTTGCACCGCTACCGGCAACCGCCAGAAGACGGCATTTTGGCGTTTGATATGATCGGCACCGCCCCGGATTCGCTCAGCACCACGCTGCCCGTGCTCACCCACACTTGCGCTGACACGGTTTTGCCAGACGTGGACCTTGGCAATTTCTGGGGCGTAGATCAGCCGTTGGTTGGGGTGCGCTGCCATGCCCAAAGCAACGCCAAACTGGCGCTTTTACAGCCCAAACTTGGCATTCCAGAAGTCACCCTAATCCCAAAAATCACCATGTCGGAGGATTTTTGCCCCCAGTTTTCCCGCGACATCCGCCCGCTGTTTCGCCCCTACGACATCGCCATGATGATCATGGTGCGTGATCTGGACCTCGGGTCTTATGAAGCTGTGAGCCAACACGGAGCGTTGATTTTGTCACGCCTAAAAGACGGCAGCATGCCCAGCGACGGCCCCTGGCCCGCCAGCGACATCGCGCTGTTTGAACAATGGCTGGCACAGGGCAAAGCGCCTTAAAGCCAAACGCGATCAAAAGCCGCGTTCCTCCCGCTGATGGGTCATCCCCCCGTCAGCACTTGTTGAGACACTTACATCCCCATTGGTGTTTCAACATCCGGGGCGGTTGCCGGGTCTGTCCCCCCGCAACCGCCCCAAATTTTTGGGACGCAAACAACCCGCAACACCACGTGCGCAGGCAATTGAACTTCACATGTATTGAGGGGGGTGGTACCGCCTCCCCGGCTCGAACGGGGGACCCCTGGTTCCACAAACCAGTGCTCTAACCAACTGAGCTAAGGCGGCAACAAGGGCGATTTACCGCCCCCGTTCGGGGATTGCAAGCATCTAAAACACAATTTTGTAGGTTTGTTCGATCAGATCGCAGCCAAAGCTTTGCGCCGGTTTCTCCGCCTCAAGCGCAAAGCCGTTTTTTTCATAGAGCGCACAGGCCGCCTCGTGGCTTTTGTGGGTCCAAAGCGTCAAACCGTCATACCCCACGCCGCGCGCAAACCCCAAACATGTGTCCAGCAGATGTTGCCCAAGACCGAATCCCCGCGCCTGCGGCAGCACCAAAAACAGCCGCAGCTTGGCCCAGTTTTCTTGGGGGCCCTGAACGCAAAACACACTGCCCAACCTGTGACCATCCCAATCTGCAACCCAGCCTCGTTCCCGTGCAAAATCGTGGTCCAACAAAAATCGCTTTAGGATGGTCTCCACCAGTGGCCCAAAGCTGTCATCAAAGCCTTCGTCGCGCGCATAGAGCGTGGCATGGGCCTCGACCAGCCAATCCAGATCAGCCTCTTCAAAGGAACGAACAGCAACACTGCCAAGCATTTTTTCCTCCCCGCCCAACGCAGGACGGCCCGCATTCTTGCCTTTGGGTCACGATCAGGATACCCGATTTGGCAACATATGAGAACGCAGCCCTTTTGGGCCCCCAATCCACCAGGAGATCACTATGGGCATCAACACCGAAAGCGACATCGAAGCCAACCTGCAAATCGGCCCAACCGATCAGGGGTTTGTGCGTATTTTCATCGAAGGCGAGGGCATTGAAATCCCAATGGATTTTGACCCTGAGGAAGCCGAAGAAATTGCCGAAGAAATTCGTGCAGCTGCCGCCACGGCACGGCAGATGGCCAAGTAAACCTCTCGGAGGGCCAGCCCCTCCGGGACATCCCACTGTACCCCCTCCTCGGGATATTTGGGAAATGTGACTGTTAGAGGGACTCGTCCGGCATCGGCGCCAGTTTGGGATCCCGAAAACGGTGCAGCCGCCGCGCCGCATCGGTGGCAAACTTCTGGATCATCTTTTTGCGTCGCGCAGGCGCCAGCTTGTCCTCCGGCGCCATTCGGATGATCTCCGCATCATAAGCATCCGCAAAAATCAGCCCCGTGCCCTCTGGCAGCAGATCCGTGGGAAACTCGGTGTCCACCGCCCAGAAATACCGATCACACCACTCCAGATACCCCTCCCACTTGGTATCCGATTGAAAATCCGCGCGACTGGATTTGCACTCAATCACCCAAATCTCACCCTTGGGGCCAAGCGCCATCACATCCACTCGCAATCCCCGTGTGGGCACAAATTCCTCAATCGACACATAGCCATGGCTGCGCAGATGGCGGCTCACACCACGGGCAAGTAACTGCCCCGGCTGTAAGGTTTGTGTTGCTGTGTCACCCATGCTCCCAACGTGAACATTTAGAGAACAAAATGCAAGTCGCAATTTTTGCCCAACCCCTTGCGCCGTGCCACCCTCAGGCATAGATAGAGAGGCGGCGGGTTCTGCCCTTCTCGTAATTCGGTTGCATTCCGGTGGCCTTAAGCAATTCCGAGGGAGCTGGCTCTGTTCTGGTCCTGGCCTGATTACCTGGCACCCACCTGTACATACAGGTCCTCGGGAATGAGATAACCCTACGGCTGCGTTTGCGGGCCCGCCACTTACCTCCCTTCAAATCCCCCCATCAGCGGCTGCCTTTTTGGTCCGCGCTTGCGTTATGTCAGAGGCCACTTGACTCAGTACCAAATGGTATCATATATATTGAGATACCAAATGGTATCACTTGAGCGAGACTGTTATGCCCGATCACCTACAACCCGTGTTCCGCGCCCTTGGCGATCCCACCCGTCGCGACATCCTGCGCCTTTTAGGACAGGAGCCGATGACCATAGCCGAAGTGGCTGAGAACTTTGATATGACCCGCGCCGCTGTGAAAAAGCACCTTGTGGTGCTCAGTGACGGCGGATTGATCGAGGTTGCCCCGCGCGGCCGAGAAAAGGTCAATTCTCTCAACGCCTTGGCCCTCAAACCTGCGCTGGAATGGATGGGATGGTTTGATCAATTCTGGGACGACCGTCTCGACGCATTGAAAACCGCAATTGAAAAGGACACCACAGATGACACTGGACACAACAATGGCTGAGCTTTCCCAAGACACCACCATTCGCAAATCGGTTTTTCTGGCCGCACCCAAGACCCGCGTCTGGGAGTTCCTGACCAAAGCTGACCTGCTCAACGAATGGTTTCACCCAGCTGAGAAAGACCTCGCAGAGGGCGAAGACTACACGCTGACGTCGCAAAAAGATGGCGACCGCATGTGCTGGGGTAAAGTGGTGAAAGCCACCCCACATGACTACATGAAGTGGGATTTCACAGTGGGGCCGATGGACGGCGCCATGAGCACCGTGGAGTGGGAACTTTCCGAAGCCCCCGGCGGCACGCGGCTGACGCTGATCCATTCTGGCCTACCCACCAATGTCGACGGCTTTGGCCTGGTTATGGCGCTCGACAAAGGCTGGCACGGCTTCCTGTCCAACCTGCATGACATGCAGTGACCAAAACAAAAGCGCCCCAATTGCGGGGCGCTTAAACGTACGACGTTCTAAAGGGTTTAGCGGTGGGTCTGGCGCGTCTGCGGCTTGCGATCAATCTTCACCGGCACCGGCTCTGCCAGCATCACTGGCAGCATGCCGCGTTTTCCGCCACCCGGATGGTCATCCTCTTTCATGCGCATGACTGCGATGCCAAATTGCACGCCGGCAAACACAATACCATTGAGCACCCACATCACACCCACCGCCAGAATGCCGTCAGAGCTGCTGCTCACCAGATGCCAGAGATTGGCAATGTTGAAGTAAAGCAGCATCGTCACAAAAGCGGCGGAAATGGCGAACCCAATAGCCACTTGACGAATATAGAGCGAAATCAGCTTTGGCATGGCAGTGCCTCCTCAAACACCATTAAACGACAGCGCCATCAGAACGGCAAGTCACAGCTGCGCGACACGCGCCACAATGACACAGGGCAGCCCGTCGTGCGCGCCACCCTGCCCTGCCATCCTTAACAACTGCTTAAAACCTGTGCGACCTCACTCTGCCGCCATCATCTCCGCCATGACCTCCGGCGGAATTTCCGCTTCAAACCCCATCAGCGTTTTGTCCACCGGATCAAAGGCTGTGGCGCGGTTGGTCCACACCGCAAGTTGGGCGGTGTATTTCTCAAGTTGATCCAAAATCGACGCCCGCAGAAAGATCGATCCTGGCTGAGCCGCATTGGTGGAATAAACGGGCGACCCACAAGTGCCGCAGAAGTGCCGGCTCACCAGGTTGCCGCTGTCCGCCGGTTTCTCAAACGCGGTCACCGCGCCGCTCAACGTCAGTGCATCCTCCCGCACCGCGACATGGGTGCAATGCCCCGTGCCGCTGGATTTGCGGCAATCTTCACAATGGCAATGACCCACGGCCATCGGCTCCATCGTGCTCTCAAATGTCACCGATCCACACAAACAACTTCCCGAAAATGCTACCGCCATATCGTCTCTCCTTGCTGATTTGGCTTGACCCTAGAGTGAGTCGCTTGCAAAATGCAAGTGACTTCTTAAACAGGCGGAGAGAGCCCTTACATGGCCAAGAAAAACAGATCCGGGTGCCCAATTGCCTCAGGCCTTGAAATTGTTGGGGATCGTTGGACGTTGGTGGTCCTGCGGGACATGCTGACCGGCAAATGCAAATACGCGGATTTCATCGACAGCCCGGAAAAGATCACCACCAATATTCTGGCATCACGGCTGTCGCAGATGGAAGAAAACGGACTTATTCTTAAGCGTGAATATCAAACAAATCCAACGCGCTACAGCTATTACCTCACCCAAAAAGGTGCGGATTTACTGCCTCTGGTGCAAAGCCTCACACGCTGGTCCAATGCGCATTTGGCGCACACCTGGACCCCACCGGCCTATTTTATGGAAATGACGCCGCAACAAGCGGCAAAGGCTGGCGCAAACCACCAGCCGGACAGAGGCGCTTAAAACGCCTCCGGCTTGGCTTCGCGTGCCATATGATCGAGCACGGCGTTCACAAACTTGCCCTCTTTGCCTTCCGGGAAGAAGGCATTGGCAATCGCCACATATTCGGTGATCGCCACTTTGGCGGGCACATCGCTTTGCAGCAATTCAGCACCAGCCGCCCGGAACAATGCCCGGATAGTAGGATCAATCCGGTCAATTGGCCATGCGGCGACCAAGGCGCGGTCGGTCATCTGGTCAATGGGCGCCTGATAATTCACCGCATCTTCAAGCGTCTTGCGGAAGTGATCCACATCGCCCTCAATCATGTCGGAATTGTCGTCCACTTCGGCACCAAACCGGTGATCCAGAAACTCCACCCGCACCTGATCCACAGTCTGGCCCGAGCTTTCCATCTGAAAGAGCGCCTGCACCGCATACAAGCGGGAGGCCGATTTCATCTTACGTTTCTGGTTACCGGATAGGGTCATGCTGTTGGGTTGTCCTTGAGTTCGCCTGCCAGCTTATATTCCTCAGCATCGGGCAAAAACCCAACGCCTTTGCGCTGAGCGCCCCACTTACGGCCCAACGCCACAAGATGCAAGGCCGCAGCGGCCGCGCCGCCGCCTTTGTTCTGATCCTCAGGATCCGCCCGCACTTCGGCCTGGGTGCGGTTTTCCACGGTCAGGATACCATTGCCGATGCACAGGCCTTGCAGGCCCAGCATCTGAATCGCGCGGGAACTGTCGTTACACACGGTCTCATAATGCGTGGTCTCACCACGAATGACACAACCCAAAGCGACATAGCCATCAAAGTTGCTCATACGTTCAGCAATGCCAATCGCGGTTGGGATTTCCAACGCACCTGGCACTTGCACCACTTCATAGGTGCCGCCAGCCGCTTCGATCTCTGCCACAGCCCCCGCCAGCATATTGTCGGCGATATCTTTGTAGTAAGGCGAGATCACAATCGCGAGCTTCACCGGCTTATCAAACTCCGCACGTGGCATGATGTAGTGTATTTCAGCGCCAGCCATGACTTATTCCTCCGTCAGGATCGGGCGGGTGCCCACAATGGACAGCCCGTAAGCGTCCAGACCAAGATACTTTGTTTGTGGGCTGTCTGTCAGCAGGATCAACTTTTTGCAGCCCAGATTGGACAGGATTTGCGCGCCCAGACCGGTGCGCTTCACCGTGCGTGGGCCTTCATCCTCTTCGGCATAGAGGCTGTGGCGCACCTCGCGGAACAGGCAGACAACACCCCGCCCCTCATCGGCAATTTTGCGCATCGCCGCTGGAAGCTCGTTTACAGACTTCGGCCCTAGCCCCAACACGTCGCTGGCCTCATGTAACGCATGGGTCCGCGCCAACACCGGCTCCGGTGTGGTGATATCGCCTTTGATCATCACCACATGCTCAATGCCGTGGATCTGATCGGTGAAAATCCGCATGTCCCAGTCACCGCCGTATTCCGACGCCACTGTTTCGCGCGAGGTCTCAACCACTTCGTTGTCCACACGCGAGCGGTAGGCAATCAAATCGCTGATGGTGCCAATTTTCAGGCCATGTTTCTTGGCCACTTCAACCAGCTCTGGCAGACGCGCCATGGTGCCGTCGTCGTTCATGATCTCACAGATCACTGCGCTTGGGTGACACCCTGCCAGACGGGAAATGTCAACGGAGGCCTCAGTATGCCCTGCCCGCACCAGCACCCCACCACGTTTGGCACGCAGCGGGAACACATGCCCCGGTGTTGCCAAAGCTGCCATGGTGTTCTGCTCATTGATTGCTGTGGCAATGGTCAGCGCCCGGTCGCCAGCAGAAATCCCGGTGCTCACACCTTCACGTGCCTCAATCGATACAGTGAAAGCTGTCTCATGCCGCGACGAGTTGTTTACCGCCATCATCGGCAGATCAAGATGGTCAATGCGTTCTGCTGTCATCGGCAGACAGATCAACCCGCGGCCATGCGTGGCCATAAAATTGATCGCAGTCGCATCCGCAAATTCAGCCGGGATGATAAAGTCACCCTCGTTTTCGCGATCCTCATGATCCACAAGAATATAGATGCGGCCCTGACGAGCCTCTTCGATGATTTCTTCAATGGGGCTGATCGCGTCACGCAGGCTTTGCTCGACGGGGCCGGGATTTTCAAAGGACATGGGCTGTCTCCGCTGTGTTGCGGCTGAGATAGACCATGCGGGCCATAAATAAAAGTGCAGCCACGACACCCGAAGGCTCAAAAACGCAACGACACTGTGCGCACATGCAGAGCTTCCGGGATGTTAGCGCTTGCGCTTTGATCTTGAAGACAGGCTCAGCCTGCGCTGAGCCTGTGAAGGGGCGCTGCCCCTTTTTGGCGATGCCAATTCATCCCCGAGGTATTTGCGGAAAGAGAAAGCCTAACAACATCCTGAGGTTGCGGTGCCACAGCCACCCGCGGCGGCCACTTGTGGCGCTTCCTCTTTCAGGCCACGCCCAAGATAAGTCACGTCCGCCAGATAGAAATTGATGAAGGCCGCCTCAAAGTCCTCCGCCCCGGCTTTCTGCGCTAGCCCAGTCGCCATGATTTCCGCCTGCCAGGCCTGCACTTTTGGACGACCGTCCAGGAAATCATACCCCGTGTGGTCCTTGATGATCTGCGCCCGGTGCAGCAGCACCAGCCAGGCAATATCCACGACCCCAAGCTGGTCACCGCCAAAAAACGGCCCGTCCCCAAGTGCCTTTTCGATCTTGTCAAACGCCGCGCCCAGCTTGGCCGACTTCTCCGCCAAGGTCTCCGCATCCCGGCTGCGCATGGTGCCACATTGCACAAGGTAGTTCTTGGCCGCCAAGTAACACCACGCGCGGTTCAACGCCTTCTGCTCCAGCGAGACATTCGCTTCTAGCGGTGCATAGGCCTCTTCGATGTATTCAATGATGGCCTCACTCTCAAACAGCGCCACGCCGCCTTCGGTCACCATCACCGGCACCTGCCCGTTGGGCGAAATGTCCAAAAACCACTGCGGCTTGTCCGACAGCGAGATGTAGTCGACCTGATAGTCCAGCCCTTTGGCCTCCAGAAGCGCAGTCACTCGCTGCACAAACGGGCAGATTTTGAAGCTCACAATTTTGATCATTGTCTGTGTCCTTTTGATCTCTTTGACCTGAAGACGCGGGAGAGTGGAAAAAGACGACAAGTTTCGCAAAGTTTTTCCGAACCCCTTTGGTTTTATCGCCATCCCGCCGCATACTACGTTCAAATTTCACATATTTATTGGAGAGCCCCATGTCTTTGCGCACCGTGTCTTTTGCCGCCCTGACCGCCGCCTGTCTGGCCTTGCCCGCATTGGGCAGCGAAGAAAGCAAAACCTGGGAGGCCAGTCCGGAGGCCACGCAGTTTGTGAAAGACACCATTGTGCTTGGCATGTTGGCCAGTCCCTACGGCACCGGCTGGACTGAATATGAGCAACTGCACACCTACTTCCAACGGGCGCGGGACAACGGCATCACCGGCCACGAAATGACCCTGGCCGCCGCGGACCAGTCCTGGGAGACCTTTCTGGAGCAGCACTACCACTTCCGCGCCGCCATGGCGCAACAGCCGGAAAACTACCTGATCGTGAATGAAACCCGCGACATCGAAGCCGCGCATCTTCAAGGCAAAACCGCCGTGATCTGGAACAGTCAGACCGCAACCATTCTCAACGGTGACTTGAAAAAGATGGCCGCGCTCAAGGACATTGGCGTAAAATCCATGATCCTGGCCTACAACGACATCTTCCGCACCGGCTCCGGCCAATTGGCTGCTCAAAACGGCCGCGACATTGGCCTCACCCCCTGGGGCAAAAAAGTCATCGACGAAATGGTGCGCTTTGGCATCTTGCTTGATCTGAGCCACACCGGCTCCAAAACCGCCAATGACGCCATGGACTACATGGATGAAACCTACCCCGGCGTGCCCTACGTCTACACCCACTCGGTCCCGGCGGGCCTTTACACAAATGAACCCAACGCCACGCCGCAAGGCTGCTACCGCGCCATTCCGGATGACGAAGCCCTGCGAGCGGCAAAATCTGGCGGCTACATCTCACCGACGTTTACCGAGTGGATGTTGGATGGCATTTGGCCAGATGATATCTCCCCCGCGCAAGCTGCCGACATGATCGACTATTATGTGAAACTGGTTGGCGTGGACCATGTGGGTATCGCCACGGACGATATGTTCTCCACCGAGCTTGTGGTCGCTTTCGCCACAGCCAATGCCGATATGTACAATGATGGCGGCTATATGATTGACGCGTTTGACAAAGGCGCCACCGGCAATGGCGAACTTGCCAAAATGCTCGCCGCCATGACCGACGATCTCTGGGCGCGCGGCTATACCAACGAAGACCTCGCCAAAATCTACGGCGGCAACAAGATGCGGGTCTTTGCCCAGGTCTGGGAAGGCAAACCGCCAGAGCAGTTCCTGCAAGAATACCCGGAACGCCTGCGCCTGCGTCAGGAACTTGAGGGCAAGTTCTTCAACCGCTGATCCAGCTCAGCAACCGCCACAGCGCTTTTCTCTGGGCGTCGCCTCTAGGATCTCTCCCCTGGCGCCCAGTTCCATCGCACAACACGCCCGATACTGATCCGCCATTTTCTCCCGCGCGGCCTGCACCCGGGACTTGAGCGTGCTGTAGGCCAGCCCCATCTCCGTCGCGACGTCTTTCTGCGGTCGTCCGTCAAGGTCCACCGCCCGCAACAATTCGGCATCTTGCTCTGGCAGAGCGGACAGGAACACGCTCACGCAGCCCTCCAACTCCCGCAGCGCCCCTGCTTCCTCGGCGTCGCCGTACCAAAGGTCATCCGCATCAACGGCCCGCGCCTTGCCGCGCGCGCGGTAGAAATCAATGGTCGCATTGCGCGCCACTTGAAACAGCCAAGCCCGAAGCGCCGCTGGGTCTCGCACGTCGGACAAATGCGCATGGGTCTTGATCAGGATGTCCTGCAACAGATCTTCCACATCCGCCTCATTGGCCACCCGCTTGCGCAGAAAGCCGCGCAAGGCGCCGCTGTAGTCCTGCCAAATCTGATCCAGCTGCATGTTATCTGCCTCGCGCGTCTTTCAACTCAAAATTGGGGCGTCGGACAAAAGACTGCAAGGGCCGCCGCCCAAAGCGCAGCCTTGCTTTCTCACTCCAAAAATACCTCGGGGGTCTGCGGGCTGCCCCCCCGCCTTGCAAGTCTTAACGCAGGCGGCCCATGCAACAGGCGCCAAAAACGCACCTCCGCAAAACAGCTGCGATACAGCCGTAATACCGACGCGTTGCCACCGCCGTTCGGTGGCTTAAGACGACATCTCCGACAGCCGCGCCACATAGCGCGCCAGCGTGTCGATCTCGAGGTTGATCTTATCACCGACCTTGGCGTTGCCCCAGGTGGTGACATCTTTGGTGTGTGGAATGATGTTCACACCAAAGTCACAGCCGTCCACCTCATTCACCGTCAAAGACGTGCCATTGAGCGCCACAGATCCCTTGGGAGCAATGAACTTTGCCAGAGTTTCCGGTGCCTTAAAGGTAAACCGCGTGCTGTCACCCTCATCGGTCATAGCAACAATCTCGGCCACACCATCAACGTGCCCAGACACGATATGCCCGCCCAGCTCGTCACCAACCTTCAGTGCCCGCTCAAGGTTCACGGCCCGGCCTTCACTCCAATCACCAAGATTGGTTTTGGAGACTGTTTCCGCTGAAATTTCAACATCATACCAATCGTCACCCAAGGCGATAACGGTCAGGCAAACCCCCTCACTGGCAATCGACGCGCCCAGTTCAATGCCGCTGGTGTCATAAGCCGTTTTGATGCGTGCCTTCAGGTCGCCGCGCTGCTCCAGCGCAACAATTTCGCCAACGTCAGTGATAATTCCAGTAAACACGGGCCGCGCTCCATAGCTGTGATCTGCCAAAGTCCTACAGCCCGAACCGCATCAAGACAAGCTGTCCATAGCCTGGCAGATGGCGACCATAATTTTGCCACGGCGTTGGTCTAACATTCCTTTAACAGAAGGCGTATAGGGTTGAGCGTTATGACAATTCCGACCGGCGACAACAAAGTGTTCTTGTTCCTGCAAGGCCCGCACGGGCCGTTTTTTGCAGCGCTGGCACGCATGTTGCGACGCTCTGATGCCACGGTCTGGCGGGTTGGCTTTAACGCTGGAGATCGCGCGTTCTGGCCACATCAAAAAAGCTTTATTCCCTATCTAGGTACGCCTGAGGCCTGGCCTGAGACCTACAAAAATATCCTGTCTGACAAAGGCGTTACTGATATTGTCCTCTACGGTGACGTGCGTCCAATCCATGCCCAAGCGGTGGAGATCGCCAAAGATGCGGGCATCCGCGTACATGTCTTTGAAGAAGGCTATTTGCGGCCCTACTGGGTGACGTACGAGCGCGGCGGCTCCAACGGAAACTCCCGTTTGATGACCATGAACCTTGCGCAGATGGAAAAGGCGCTGGAAGGCTCCGATATGGAAACTCCTATGCCTCCGGGGCACTGGGGCGACATGCGCCATCACGTGTTTTACGGCGCCCTGTATCACTGGTTTGTGATGTTCACCAACCGCAAGTTTCGCAATTTCCGCCCGCACCGAGCGCTCTCGGTCACACGCGAATTTCAGCTGTATTTACAACGCCTTCTGCTGATGCCTTTTCTCGCCATTCAACGCCGCATCGCCACTTTGCGCATTCGCTACGGCGGTTTTCCGTATCACCTCGCGTTGCTGCAACTTGAACATGACAGCAGCTTTCAGAAACATTCGCCGTTTGCCACCATGACCGACTTTCTGTCGTTGGTGATCGAGAACTTTGCGGAAAGCGCCCCCAAACATCATCATCTGGTGTTCAAAGCGCACCCGCTCGAAGATGGCCGCGTGCCTCTGCGCAAGGAAATTCGCAGATTGGCCAAATCTTACGGCATTGAAAACCGTGTGCACTACGTGCGTGGCGGCAAGCTGGCGCAACTTTTGAACGACACCCGCACCGCTGTCACAGTGAACTCCACTGCTGCGCAACAGGTGCTCTGGCGCGGCATCCCGATCAAAGCTTTTGGCGACGCAGTTTATAACCAGCCGGAGTTTGTCAGCACGCAATCTTTGACGGATTTCTTCTCTGCCGCGACCCGGCCCGACAGCCGCGCTTACAAGACCTATCGCCGCTATCTGCTTGAAACCAGTCAAGTTCCTGGTGGGTTTTATTCCGCCCGTGGCCGCCGCCGTCTGCTGCGTCAAGTGGTCGATATGATGCTGTCAGATGATGATCCGTACCAGGCTCTCGCCGCCGGCACAGCGGCACCAAGGCAACAGTTGCGGCTTGTGAAGTGACCCCCACAAGGTCTAGCGCTGGATTTTTGGTTAGGATTTCTGTAAGTTGTCTCAAAAAACTGAGGCAGAATAATCAGGTCGAGGAGACCGAGCAGTGAAATCCTTTGCATCCCGAGTGGGGAAGTGCGCCGTCGTGCTGACTATGGCGACCGTTTTGGCGTCGTGTAGCCTTGTGCCGCGCTCCGGCCCCAACAAACGCGAAATCTACGCAGGCTCTGTGCAGCGAGAAGGCGACGCCTTCATTGTTGCCGTGAACGACCGCGTCTCCCGTGCCACCGCCGTAGTGCCCGCACTTGGCTTCTCTGACGGTTTCCAGAACGCAGGCCAACTTGGATCTGACACGATTCGACCCGGCGACATTCTGGCGCTGACCATTTGGGAAAACGTCGACAAACCGCTTTTGGGTCCGGAAGGCCAAGTGGCTGCCGTGCTTGAAGAAGTTCAGGTCGACGGCGCTGGCTTTATCTTTGTTCCATATGCCGGCCGCATCCGTGCCGCAGGCAACACGCCTGAAGGCATTCGCCGCATCATCTCCGCAAAACTCGAGGAACAAACACCTGATCCACAAGTCGAAGTCCGCCGGGCTGCTGGTGACGGTGCCACCGTGTCTTTGGTTGGCGCTGTTGGTGCACAAGGCGTCTACCCGATCGAGCGCCCGACCCGCACACTCTCCACCATGCTGGCGCAGGCCGGTGGTGTGACCATCGTGCCAGAGATCGCCCAGATCACCGTTTTGCGTGGCAAAGAAACCGGTCACATCTGGTTTCAGGATCTTTACGACGATCCGAAACTCGACATCGCCCTGCGCGGCGGGGATCGCATTCTGGTCGAAGAAGACACCCGCGCCTTTACAGCCCTTGGCGCCACCGGCACCCAAAGCCGTGTAAACTTCTTCACCAAAGATCTGTCGGCCATTGAAGCCTTGGCGCAGGTTGGCGGTTTGACCCCGACCAGCTCTGACCCAACCGGCGTGTTCATCTTTCGCAACGAGGCAGACAAAGTTGCCAATAACGTGCTGGGCCGCAAAGACCTCACCGGTGCACAGCGCATGGTCTATGTGCTCGACCTGACCAAGCCAAACGGCATGTTCATGGCGCGCGACTTCATCATCCGAGACGGCGACACGCTCTATGTGACCGAAGCCCCAATCACGACATGGGATAAAACCATCTCAGCGGTCACGGGTACTCTGACATCTGCTGACACATTGAGCAGCCTCGGCGGTCTCTAAACGTGCAGAACCATTCTGAAAATCAAACCGCCGGGGGCGACGACCCCCGGCGGCTTTTTGCATTCAACGGCGGTTTCTTTTTTCAAAAACGCCTGCGCCGCATTCTTTCTCTTGCTGGTTATGACCTCCGTTTCGGCCGCCCCACTCCAGAGGACTTAATTGCCATTTGGGGCAACAGCCCCACCGCCCATCGCGGCCATGCAATGGCTCAGAAAACCGGCGCATCTCAGCTCTACGTCGAAGATGCCTTCCTGCGCTCCCTCTTCCCTGGCCGGGTTGGCAAAGAGCCTCCCATCGGCTTGATGATCGACACCACCTGCCCGCACTTTGATCCCAGCCAACCCTCTGATTTGGAAAAGCTTCTTAAACATGAACCGCTGGATGACACGGCACTTCTAAACCGAGCGCGCGGCGCAATTGAACGCCTCAAGGAATCCCATCTCACCAAATACGCTGCAGTCGATCCACACCTGCCGCCCCCCGATCCGGGTTATGTTCTGGTCATCGATCAAACCCGCGACGATGCCGCCGTAACTGCCAGCGGCGCAGACAAATTGCGTTTTCAGGAAATGCTGGTGATGGCGCAGGAAGAAAATCCCGGCGCACGCGTCCTGATCAAGACCCATCCAGAAACCCAACACGGCGCACGCGCAGGGTACTATGGCGAAAAAGATACGCGTGACAACGTGCGCCTTTACACCGACGCAATCAGCCCGTGGCTGCTTTTAGAGGGCGCCATTGCCGTCTATACAGTGTCCTCCCAACTTGGCTTTGAAGCCATCCTTGCAGGTCACAAGCCCCGCGTCTTTGGGCAGCCGTTTTACGCTGGATGGGAGCTCACCCAAGACGAATTTCCGATCTACCGCCGCCAACGCCGCCTGACTCGGGCTCAGCTCTTTGCCGCCGCGATGATCCTCTACCCGACCTGGTATGATCCCTGCCGTGACCGACTTTGCGAACTCGAAGACAGCCTAGAACAGCTTGCCGCCCAAACCCGTACCTGGCGCGAGGATCGTCACGGGTGGAACGCCTTTGGCATGCGCCTGTGGAAGCGCAAACCGTTGCAAAGCTTCTTTGGCCGCCACAAAGCGCTCACCTTTGACAAGCGCAAATCTACCCGTCCCGCTATGGTCTGGGCCAGCAAGCAGGGCCCAGATGGCGCCACCCGTATCGAGGATGGCTTCTTACGCTCCCGCGGCCTTGGCGCAGAACTCGTCCCCCCGATGTCCTTGGTCTGCGACGACCTCGGCATCTACTACGACCCCAACCAGGAAAGCCGCCTGGAGCACCTGATTTGCCAACGCACCAGCCTGCGACCAGATCAGCAGCTACGGGTGGAGCGACTGACCAAGTCGCTGAAAAAGCATCGCATTACCAAGTACAACCTCGGCGGGGCCACCTTTGATCTCCCCGAAGGTCACCGCATTCTCGTGCCCGGCCAAGTCGAGGACGACGCGTCTATCCTCACCGGCACCACCAAAATCAAAACCAACCTCGACCTTCTGAAAACCACACGTGCAGCCAACCCAACGGCTCGTATTCTCTACAAACCGCACCCCGACGTGGAAGCAGGCCTGCGCAAGGGCCAAATTCCTCCTGAAGAGGCCGCAACCTATGCAGACATAGTGCTGGATCAAGCCGATATGGCACCTCTTCTAGAGAAGGTTGATGAAGTCTGGACCATGACCTCTCTCACCGGGTTTGAAGCCCTCTTGCACGGTCGCAAGGTCACCACGCTTGGCGCACCATTTTATTCAGGTTGGGGGCTGACGGATGATCGCGGCGATGTTCCCGCGCGCCGCACCGCACAAAGCAGTCTCGAAGGCCTCATACACGCAGCACTCATTGACTATCCGCTTTACCGAGATCCGGTATCCGGCCTACCCTGCTCTGTCGAAGTTGCACTGGACCGATTGGCATCTGGCGAAATCCCCCATCCAAGCTGGGGCAATCGCTTATTGTCCAAACTACAGGGCCGCTTTGCCAGCTATCAATCGCTTTGGCGTTAGACGTTAGCGCGGGTTTCGCTGCGCTTCGATGCGGTGCCAGACACTCATGATGTCCTGCCCCATGTGCTGATGTGACACCAAGTCAAATCGCGGCGCTTCGCCCAAACGTGCCAAACCCATCGCACCAATCGCCGGATGACCTTCCGCGCCAATCACCACACCTGCGGAAAAGGTGATCAACTCATCCACCATATCGGCCGCCATCAGCGACGCGGCCAGCGCCCCGCCTCCCTCGCAGAACACGCGCGTAAGCCCTTGTTTCCCAAGCGCCTCCAGCACACCTTTTGCGGACAAATGCACACCATCCAACGGACAGGGCAACAACTCTGCCCCAAGGTCGCGCCAGGTTTTCTGCAATGACACATCTGCGTCCGCACCGTGCACAAGCCACAACGGGACGTCCTTCGCGGTCTGCGCCAAGACACTCATCAAAGGCAGGTCCAACCGTCGCGAGACCACCACCCGCACCGGCTGCGCCACCTCGCCAAACTCGCGCACTGTCAGAGTCGGATCATCCGCCCGCGCGGTGCCGCCGCCAACCATCACCGCGTCATGGCGCAGACGCATGCCATGTACTGCCCGCCGAGAGTCCGGCCCGGTGATCCAGCGGCTTTCACCCGTTGCAGTGGCAATCCGTCCATCCAAAGTGGTTGCCAGTTTTAATGTCAAAAACGGGCGGCCAAGATCGGTTTTTAGGAAGAACCCCTGTAAGTCCCGCGCGGCCTCATCCGCCAGAACACCGGTGGTCACCTCAATGCCCGCGTCACGCAGCATCGCCAAGCCACGACCAGACACCCGCGCGTCGCTATCCTCGACCGCGACAACAACCCGAGCAACCTTGGCCGCGATCAGCGCCTCTGCACACGGCGGCGTTTGTCCATGATGGGCACAAGGTTCAAGCGTTACATAAACAGTGGCCCCACGCGCGGCTTGTCCGGCCTGAGCAAGCGCCACGGGTTCCGCGTGTGGACGCCCACCTGGCTGGGTCCAGCCGCGGCCAACAACACGTCCATCTTTCACAATAACGCAGCCCACGGCCGGGTTTGGCCAGCAGACACCTTGACCGCGCCGGCCCATCGAGAGGGCCAACGCCATGTAACGGCGATCAGTCACGTTTACTCCTCAGGAGATTGGTCGGGACGCAGTTCGCTTACAAATTTATCAAAATCATCGGCCGCTTGGAAGTTTTTGTAGACGCTGGCAAAGCGCACATAGGCCACGGTATCAATCCGCGCCAAGGCTTCCATGACAATCTCACCAATGGTTTTAGACGGGATATCCGTCTCTCCCATGCTTTCAAGTCGCCGCACGATGCCGCTGATCATCTGATCAATGCGCTCTGGTTCAACTGGGCGCTTCTGCATGGAGATGCGGATCGAGCGTTCAAGCTTGTCACGGTCAAAGTCTTCGCGACGACCGTTGGTTTTCACCACAACAAGATCACGCAGTTGCACGCGTTCATAAGTGGTAAACCGTCCGCCGCATGCTGGACAAAACCGCCGGCGCCGGATCGAAACGTGATCCTCCGCAGGCCGTGAATCTTTCACCTGAGTGTCGATGTTTCCGCAAAACGGACAGCGCATAGACTTCCCCTTGTTCCAACTGCTCTTTGCCTGTGCCGCAATAGGTTACGGCGTGGGTTGGGTATTTTCCCAAGTTATCCACAGGCACTATAGGAGAGCTACAACTCTTTGGGTAGAGGCAAAAAGCCACCCCAAGATAGGCGATACTGGGAAGCCACGCTTTGATTTCCCCCTGATGATTTTTCAACACGCCGCTATATCACTTTCATAGACCTGACGGTCTTCCAATCATGCACCTAAATGCGCCGTCACACTCCTGGTGTGCGGCGCATTCCTGTGTTCAAACAGGTAAATTCCCTGCCAGGTTCCCAGTGCCAAACCCCCATCCGTGATTGGGATCGACAACGACACAGGCATCATCGCCGCTTTGATATGAGCCGGCATATCGTCCGGGCCTTCATAGGTATGCGTCAGGTAGTGCATCGCTGGGTCTGTTGTTGGCGGCACCAACCGATGAAAGAAATTTTGCAAATCGGTCTGCACTTCCGGGTCGGCATTTTCCTGAATGAGCAAACTACAGGAGGTGTGCCGCACAAACAGCGTTAACAATCCTGAACGTTCACTTTGGGCGACCCAACGCGCAACATCCTGTGTAAACTCGTAGAGCGCTGGCCCACGGGTGGATATCTGAAACTCTGTCTGCATTGGCATTTGCCTGTTAGCTGGTGTCGCTGTTGCGCGGCGGAGCGCAGCTGTTGCGCGCACGACCAACGCTGTTTGCCTGACCGACACTTGGCCCCCAGTTACCTGCCCGCCCTGTGGCCCCTGAAACCTGCTCCGGTGGCTTCAGAGAAAACTGCGCGGCATCTGGGCTTTTCATGGTCACGCCTTGCCCAGCCCCACCGACAGTATAAACCAGCGCATTGTCTGGTGCCCCAAGCGCACCGCTCGCGTAGGAGCCCGCTCCGCACCAGAAATCGGACTTCCGGCCATTTGGCCGTGCAATCACCTCAAACACATCGGTATTCACCGGATTCACACGCACCCCGTTGCGCGCCGTAAACGCCGCGCTGCCTCCGGTCTGGCACGCAACTAATGACAAGAGCGACAACGCAGAAATCCCGGTGAGAACCTCATGTTTCATAACACCCCCAACCGTCAGGCTTTAGGACCAGAAACTGTTCTGATCGATGTTGCAGTCCTGCCGAGCGGATCCTACTGATTTGCTCGCGCCTAACCGAGGCCCCCAACGGCCCGATCGACCGGTGGCACCCTGTGCAACTTGCGGAGGCTTCAGGGAAAACTGCGCCGTTTCGGGATTGGCCGTTACCGTACCTGGCCCGGTGCCACCGACGACGTATACCCGCGCATTGTTGGGCGCCCCCAGACGGCGGCTCGCGTAATCGCCCGCTGCACACCAAAAATTAGCCTCGATGGCATTGGGCCGCACGCCCACTTCAAAAACGTCAGCGTTCACCGGCGTCACTTGTACGCCACCACGTGAGACAAATCCGCCGCCTCCGCTGGCATCCATGCAGGCGCTCAGCACCAGGGAGCCAACCATCATACATACTGGGAGTGTCTTCATTCTTTTTCTCCATTGCCGTAGTGGCTAGCCAGGGAGTTTATCCCATGTCGGGAAAACTGAGCGGCGGGTTTAGAAAACGGCAAAAGGGTCGCCGATGATACGGCAATACCGGCGCGCATCAGCCACAAATTCATCTTCACCAATGCGAGGGCCAAACGTCCCGTTGCGTCCCGTGGCCCCAACCGCCTGCCCCGCAGGTTTTAGGGAGAATTGCGCTGTGTCGCGCGCGTCGCTGGTCACACCAGGTCCCGCTTCACCAACCACATAAACTCTTGCGCCCGCAGGCGCGCCTAGCACTTGCCCTGCATAGTTTCCAGCCCCACACCACAACTGCGCCGTTGGATTACCGCCAGGCCTTGGAGCCACTTCGAAAACATCCGCAGACACCTGATTCACTCGAATATTGCCGACAGTTGTAAAATCACTGGTGCCCAAACCACCTGCCTCGGAGCAGCCAGCTACTAGAAAAATCGCTAAAGCGGAAAATCGTTTCATCAAAAAACTCTGGGGTTGTCGTCCACCCAACGTGGTGAACAAGATCAACCTACCTGCAAATGGCGCAAGAGAAAAGGCCAGCAAAGCTGCTGGCCTGGTCACGTTTACTGCATATGTCCGGGCCATCACCCTAGATACACTCAGAAAATTTGATCACCCATCTGATCAATCATCTGTTTTGCTTTGCCAATTGAGGCCTCAACAGCCTCGCCATGATCGCGGATTACATCCGCCCGGATCAACGTGTGGCTTTTGGCCTCACCGTTCACAACACCATCAATTCGCGCAGAGATGCGAAACTGACCACTTTCCGAAATTGGACAAGGGGTGATCTGGAACCCCTTATACTCCACCGGCTGAGCAGTCTTTTCGGAGGCAGCATCTTTGCTGTCACCACCACCGAAAAGTTTTTTGAACAACGACATCGCTTACTGGTCCAGGAAACTGCGCAGCTTCCGCGAACGGCTTGGATGTTTCAGTTTGCGCAGAGCTTTGGCTTCAATCTGACGAATACGTTCCCGCGTCACGCTGAACTGCTGACCAACTTCTTCAAGAGTGTGGTCAGTGTTCATGCCAATGCCAAAACGCATCCGCAGAACACGTTCTTCACGTGGTGTGAGGCTCGCAAGCACCCGTGTTGTGGTCTCTTTGAGGTTTTCCTGAATGGCGCTGTCCAGCGGCAGCACAGCATTCTTGTCCTCAATGAAGTCACCCAGCTGGCTGTCTTCCTCGTCCCCAATTGGGGTTTCCAGAGAGATCGGCTCTTTGGCGATCTTCATCACCTTGCGGACTTTCTCCAGTGGCATCTGCAGCTTTTCAGCCAGCTCTTCTGGCGTGGGCTCGCGGCCAATTTCGTGCAGCATCTGACGTGAGGTCCGCACCAGTTTGTTGATCGTCTCAATCATATGCACAGGAATACGGATGGTACGGGCTTGGTCGGCAATCGAACGGGTGATCGCCTGACGGATCCACCAAGTCGCATAAGTGGAAAATTTGTACCCGCGACGGTATTCAAACTTGTCCACCGCCTTCATCAGGCCGATGTTACCTTCTTGAATGAGATCAAGAAATTGCAGGCCACGGTTGGTGTATTTTTTGGCAATCGAGATCACCAAACGCAGGTTGGCCTCGACCATCTCTTTCTTGGCCTGACGCGCCTCTTTTTCACCCTTCTGAACCTGCTGCACGATGCGGCGGAATTCCGGGATATCCAGACCAACGTATTGACCCACTTGCGCCATGTCGTTGCGCAGCTCGGTCACTTTGTCGACGGAGCGCTCCATAAACATCTGCCAACCACGACCGGATTTTGACGACATGTCGTCCAGCCAGTTTGGATCCAGCTCGCGACCACGGTAGGCTTCGATGAATTCACGGCGGTTGATGCGCGCTTGGTCGGCCAGCTTCACCATGGAGCTGTCGATCTGCATCACGCGGCGGTTGATGCCGTACAACTGGTCAATCAATGCGTCGATACGGTTGTTGTGCAGGTGAAGTTCATTCACCAACTCCACAATCTCGGACCGCAGCTTTTGATAGATGCTTTCGTCTTTTTTGGAAAAAGACCCGTCTTCATTCAATGTCGCAGAAATCCGTGCATCCTGCATATCCGAGAGCATCGCAAAGTCGCGGGCAATGACATCCAGCGTTTCCAGCACGCGCGGCTTCAGCGCGGCTTCCATCGCTGCAAGCGACATGTTGGCCTGCTCGTCTTCATCATCATCGTCGTCGTCTTTGGCAATTGGATTGCCGTCAGCGTCGAGTTCCTGCTGTCCGTCTTCCGATTTCGGCGCCGAGGTCACATTGGCAGCTTCAGCGGCCACAGGCGTAGACTCGCCCTCCTCTTCGTCTTCACCCATCTGGTTGCCAAAGGTGGTTTCCAGATCAATCACGTCGCGCAACAGAATATCTTCAGACAGAAGTTCGTCACGCCAGATTGTAATCGCTTGGAAGGTCAACGGGCTTTCGCACAGACCGGCGATCATTGTGTTGCGGCCAGCCTCAATGCGCTTGGCAATCGCAATCTCGCCTTCGCGGCTCAGCAGTTCAACCGAGCCCATCTCGCGCAGATACATGCGCACCGGGTCATCGGTACGATCCAGCTTCTCGTTAGCGCCGCTGGAAACAGCCACGCCGCGATTGGCCGAAGACGTATCCACAACTGCGGTGGATTTTGCCTCTTCTTCTTCTTCTTCGTCTTCGATGATGTTGATGCCCATTTCAGACAGCATCGACATCACGTCTTCAATTTGCTCGGAGCTCACTTGATCAGGCGGCAGAACTTGGTTCAGCTGATCGTACGTGATGTAGCCCTTCTCCCGGGCCTCAGCGATCATTTTCTTGACGGCTGTCTGGCTCATATCGAGCGAGATTTCGGCGTCCTGATCGGCGGGCTTCTGGTCGTCGGTGTCCTTGGCGGCCATTCAATGCTCCTGCAAGTTCGGGCTAAGGTGATTCGCTGGCTCCGAATCAACCCCGCAATAGGGTGATTCGCAACCCCACCGCGTCCGTTTTCTTCATGTGTTGCTTACAAGGCTGCGCCGTAAGGGAATTATCCCTTGCGTGGTGGCTTCCCACCCCTCGTAAAATCGATCATTTCCCGCAGCGCATCCAACGCCGCGCGTTCATCCTTGTCAATTGGCGCCCCATTGTCGCCAACAGCAAAATCGCCCCCGCCTTCTTCGTCGAGACCGCTTTGCATTGCTCTGTTTCGCGCCTCAGCCGCTTGTCCCAACCGCCACGTCATTGCCTCATCAGCAACACTTAGGAGATCTTCTTCGGCTTCGGCGATTTCTTCGCTCAACCCCCGCTCGGTTTTGAGCTTTGCGAGCTCCTCGGTCAGCGTCATGCGCGCCAGCGCCATGTCGCCGGGCTTACGTACCGCGGGGGTGATGGCGACATGGGGTTGGCGCAGCAGGTTTTCAACCATCTCCAGCCCCAAAGCCATTTCTACATTGCTACGTGGATCAGGAGTGTTGGCATAACGCAGCAAAACATCTCGCAAATGCGCGTTGTCCTGATCCAAACAGTTCATGCTTTCGATCTCATACTCAAAATCATCCAGCAGTTCTGGATTGACCAAGGCCACGGCCAAAACCACGGCCTCGCGCACCCGTCTCTCCACGGGCCCTTCGCTGGCCGCCAACATCGACGTCTTGGTGTGGGCTTGCACCGTCGGCTCCGCGCTCCATTTGCCTTTTTTGAATGTGCCTTTTCCGCCGCCCCGTTGCGGTCGGAACAAATGGAAACGCAACTCCTTAATCGCTTCGCCGTAGTGGCTGCGGATCGAAGGGTCCTGGATCAATTTAATCTTCTGTTTGAGCAGTTTGTCGAGCGCAGCCCGTCTCTCCGGACTGTCAAACACCTTGCCTTCGATTTCACGTTGCCAGAGCAGGTTCACCATTGGCATGGCCGCATCGAGCACCTTTTGCACAGCACTTGCGCCTTTTGCCTTGATCAGGTCGTCAGGGTCTTGCCCATCTGGCATGATCGCAAAGCGTAGAGATTTGCCGGCTTCCAGCAAGGGCAAAGCCAAATCAACAACCCGCATGGCCGCGCGAATGCCCGCCTTATCACCATCAAGCGCGATGATTGGCTCATCTGAAATCCGCCACAGCAACTGCAACTGGTTTTCTGTTACCGCTGTCCCCAGCGGCGCCACCGAGGCGCCAAAGCCAGCGTCACACAAGGCAATCACATCCATGTAGCCTTCCGCCACAATCAAAGGCTGGCCTTTACCTGCAGCTTCCCGTGCCGGACCATGGTTGTAGAGGCTGCGTCCTTTGTCAAACAGCTCCGTCTCCGGACTGTTGAGATATTTGGCATTGTCATTTGGGTCCATCGCCCGCCCACCAAAGGCAATGCATTTGCCGCGCGCATCCCGGATGGGGAACATAATCCGATTGCGGAAGGTGTCATAGGGCTTGCCACCTTTGTTGGACGGCTTTGCCAGCCCAGCGCCCATGATCAAGTCCGGGTCCACGCCTTTGCCGGTCAACGCATCCCAAAGGCCCTGCCACCCGTCCGGTGCAAAACCGATGTCAAATCTGTCCCGCGTCTCCTGCGCCATGCCGCGCCGATCAAGGTAAGCCCGCGCCTCGCTCCCTGCCCCAGCATTCAACATCAGCCGGAAATGCTGCACAGCCATTTCCATGACATCCGACAGCTGCGTGCGACGGTCAGCTTTCTGTTGCGCCTGCGGATCACGCTTGGGCATGGTCATCCCAGCTTCTTCCGCCAGAATTTCCACCGCTTCCATAAAGCCGACGTTCTCGGTTTCGGTCACAAACTTGATCGCGTCGCCCTTGGCCTGACAGCCAAAACAGTAATAATACCCCTTGCGATCATCGACATGAAAAGACGCGGTTTTTTCATGGTGAAACGGGCACGGCGCCCACATGTCACCCTTGCCCTGATTGGACTTGCGCGCTTCCCACATGACTTTGCGCCCCACCACCTGAACGATGGAGGTGCGGCTGCGAAGCTCATCTAGGAATCCGGGCGGTAAGGACATGTTGATCCGATTAGGTCAGTTTGAAGCGGACTTCTGCATTTCCTGAATTTGGTCCCAATTGTCCAGACACTGTTGCTCAACTTGTGCACCCAGATCGATCTTTTTCAGGTCTCGCTTTTTGGCACCATAGACCACCGGCGCAAAATGCAGAATTGCCGCGTTGTAGTTTTCGGGCCAAGTTGGCTCGCTAGCCAGCAGATACTCTTCCAAATCTTTAGCCTTCACCTTGTCCAGGCGCGCGTCCTGGATCGCTTTGATAACCTGACCCTGATACATACAGGTGTCTTCTTTGCCATCGGCTGCATAGGCTGCACTGCTTAGCATCAGCGCCACGAGAGTATAACGGACCATCAAGGCCTCCTGAATCACTTTAGACCCAGCGAGACTACCCGCGTGCGGCAAGGCTTTCCATGGCCCTTTGCAAATCGTGAACAAGTGTTTTGGCCATGGAGCGGAACGTCATGATCTGAAACACCTGCTCCCCGACACGGGTCACCGACACCGTCATATGTCCCAGCATCGTACGCGCCGTGTTCCCGCGTTTGAAGGTCGTCGCGCGCAAGTCAACAGGCACAAGCCGTGCCAACACACCCTCTGCCTCTGCGCCTTCCAGCTTCACAACCGTCCAAGCATCGCTTTGATCCACCACAGTGGCCTCGTTCTGCAGGATCCAGTTTGGCGTAGGTCCAAGCAACATGGCCTGACCAGGCCCGAACCAGACAGCACGGCTCGCAGCCGTGCCCGTCGCCCGATTGGGTTTTGGCATTGCCATGCCATGCGCGGACTTCAAGAGATCGGAACAGGCTGCGAACCGTTCCTTGCGGGCGGTGATCATCGTCAGGCTCACCGGCAGTTCTTCGGTCAACGACACATCGCCAACGGTCAGCGGCAGCAAGGTTTCACAAGGCGTCTTTGCAATCAACTCAACCACGCATCCGCCCTCCTTCGGGGTCAAAAAAAACCGGATCACACACCTCACAGCGCGCAGTCACGCCGCGCAAATGGTCCACCATCACCACCTGCTCCCCATGCCGCGCCCGCCCATTGCGCAAAAACGCCAGCCCAAGGAAACTCTCAAAGGTCGTCGAGAAGCCGACGGAGGTGGTATACCCCTGCTCATTCTCGCGCACGGGGTCTGCGTCCACCTCAAACAAATGTGCCCCGGCGGTTAATTGCTTCACTGCCCCCACCGGCTTTAAGCCCACCAACTGCTCACGCTCATCGCCATATAGGCCGGGCCGCTCACTCATTGTTTTGCCGATGCAATCTTTCTTGGCGCTCACCATGCGTTCCATGCCAATATCAAAAGCCGTCGTGCGCCCGTGGATTTCCGAATGGGTGATGAAGCCTTTTTCTATGCGCAGCACATTAAGCGCTTCCATGCCATAAGCCCCGCCGCCCAGCGCCTCCGCCTTTTGCACCAGCGCCTGATACAGGCTCTCACCATAACGCGCGGGCACCGCAATTTCGTATGCATGTTCTCCGCTGAATGAAATGCGGAACAATCGCCCGCGTATGCCGCCAACTGTGATCTCTCCGCAGCCCATGAACGGAATGCGCTCGTTGTCGATCTCCTCGCCCACAATACCAGACAGCAGCTCCCGCGACTTTGGCCCCGCAACCGCAAACTGCGCCCAATGTTCGGTCACCGACACCATCGACACATCCAGTTCTGGCCGCAAACATTGATGCACATACTCCAGATGCCGCATCACCGGCCCCGCCGCCGCCGTGGTGGTAGTCATGACAAAATGCTCTTCGCCCAAACGCGCGGTTGTGCCGTCATCCAACACCGTGCCGTCTTCACGCAGCATCAAACCATAGCGCACCTTGCCCAGCTTCAGCGTGCTAAACGTATTGGTGTAGACAAAATCCAGAAACGCCCCCGCGTCCGAGCCTTGAATGTCGATCTTGCCTAGCGTGGACACATCACACACCCCAACCGCATTGCGTACCATCTGCACCTCACGGTCACAGCTTTGCCGCCACTTGGTTTCGCCCGTCTTTGGGAAATAGCTCGGACGATACCAAAGCCCCGCCTCAATCATCGGCGCGCCATCAGTGACGCTGGCCTCATGGCTGGTTGTGAACCGCTCCGGCGAAAAGCCAATGCCCTGCCCACCAGCACCCAGCGCGGCAATGCTCACCGGCACAAACGGCGGGCGGAATGTCGTGGTTCCCGTTTCCGGAATGCCCCGCCCTGTGGCATCCGCCAGCACAGCCAATGCACCCATGCTGGAGGTTTTTCCCTGATCCGGTGCCATGCCCTGAGTGGTGTAGCGTTTCATATGTTCCACAGAGCGAAAGTTCTCCTTCGCAGCCTGCTTCACATCCTTCACGGTCACGTCGTTCTGAAAATCCAACCACGCGCGGCCACGTCCTGCCACTGCCCAAAGCGGTTCCAAGTTGTAAGGCGCGTCCTCTGCCACGAGCCGCTCCGTTTCCACAGCCTTGAAACCCAGCGCCTCCACAGCCTCATTGGCTTTCTCAGCCCCTTCGTTCAGCGCACCCAGCGTCGAGAATGTGCCGTTACACGCCCCCGCTGTGGTCATGCCCGGCACCATGCCCTCCACTGGGCCAAAACTCTGAATGTCCTCGCTCCACTCTGGCCGCCCATTCATATGGCAGGTCAAATGCACCGATGGGTTCCAACCGCCAGACACCGCCAGACAATCCGTGCCAAGCTTCTCTTCGCCGCTAACCGTTCGGTAGGTGACACTTTCGAGCGCCTTACGCCCTCCTGCGTCACAGACCTCAGCCCCAGGAATCACCTGGTAACCCTGCCCCTCTGGCGCATCTTTTCGACTGTCCAACACCGCCGTCACATGCACACCCGCAGCCCTCAAATCCCGCGCCGTGCGATGGCCGTCGTCATTGTTGGTGAACACGGTTACCGCACGCCCCGGGGCCACACCGTAACGGTTCACATAGGTGCGCACCGCCGCCGCACTCATAATGCCGGGCCGGTCGTTGTTGCGAAACGCAATAGGCCGCTCAATGGCCCCAGTACACAGGATTGTACGCTTCGCCACGATGCGCCAGAAACACTCCAACGGTCGTCCACTTGCGTCATTCAAATGATGGCTGACCCGCTCCAATGCTCCGAAGGTGCCCTGATCATAAGCACCAGTCACCGTGGTGCGCGGCATCATCCGCACATTGGGCATGGCAGACAGCTCATCCACCACATCCGCCGCCCATTCCGACGCGGAAATACCATCCACCTCTTCGTTCTCGCTGTTCAAGCGCCCGCCAAGTTCGCTGTCCTCATCGGCCAACAGAACGTCAGCCCCAGCCCGCGCCGCCGTCAAAGCCGCCATCAGACCCGCAGGCCCGGCGCCAATCACCAGCACATCACAGAAGGCAAAGGCTTTCTCATACAGGTCTTCATTGTGCGCACCGGACAGCGCGCCCAGGCCAGCCGACCGGCGAATGATCGGCTCATACACCCGCTCCCAAAATGCCTTGGGCCACATGAATGTCTTGTAATAAAATCCCGCCCCAAGAAACGGGGCTGCAAGATCGTTGATTGCCAAAAGGTCCACATCCAGACTGGGCCAACGGTTCTGGCTGCGCACTTCAAGACCATCATAGATTTCCTGCATCGTGGCCCGCACATTCGGGTCCTGATGTGCCGCCCGCCCCACGGTGACCAACGCATTGGCCTCCTCTGAGCCCGCGCCCATCACGCCGCGTGGACGGTGATATTTGAACGACCGTGCCACAAGCTTGATGTCGTTGGCCAACAACGCAGAGGCCACTGTGTCTCCCGCAAAGCCCTGCACGCGATGACTATCAAAAGTAAAACTGACCGGCTTGCTCCGATCCACACGGCCCCTGCCCGCAATCCTCATGCGCTGGCCTCCTTCACATCAGATGCCAACGCCGTGGTCAAAACCTCATGGGTCACTGTGTTGCGCGAGACCACAATCCAGGCGCCGCAACCGCCTTCATGATACCAAAGGTCTCGTGTCATCCCCGCCGGATTGTCGCGGTTGTGCAAATAGTCATCCCACACCACATCACTGGCGTCCGGATCAGGACGGTTCAACGCCACCGCATCGCCCTGATAGTAAAACTCGCGCCGATCACGTTCGCCACAATGCGGACAGGTCAATCTCATTTGCTGTCCTCAGAGCTGCTCTGTTCTGCTTCCGAGGTGCTGTTCTGCTTAAAATCATAAACGCTGCGCGCAGCCTCACATTGATGCGCCGCCACTCGGTTGAGCTTGTACTTCACGGGTTTGCCTGGCACCTCCGCCAGATCCACTGCGCCACCACAACTGTCGGTTTCGCCCACCCACAAATTGTCGGTCTCAATGGTCATGGCCTCGCCGGTGTCGCGTGCCACATAGAAATTGCCGCCATCACATTCTACCGCGCAGCCTTTTCGGCCGTCGTAGTCAAAGCACAGCAGAAACTGATCCAACACCTGCCCCGCGTGTTCGGTACCCGCCACATGACCTTGATTGGAAAAGCCAACCAGCATGTTGGCCAGCTTGTTCTGATTGTCGTCTTGATAGATCCACAACTGCATCCAATCGACCACCTGCGCAGGTTGCCCTGCCAAATGCGCATCGGAGTAATCACGCACATAACACCCTGCATCTGGCCCTTCAGCCAACACAGGCCCCGCCAGCATTACCCCACTCAACGCCAAACTCCTGATCAAAACTTTCATCACCACGCCCTCAATGCAAATTGTGCTGAGAGCCGGTGCCCTCTTCATCCATGATCCCCACGCCAGTGCGGAACCGATCCATCCGGAACTTCGCGGCATGGTCATGGTGCTGATCCGTCGCCATCAAATGCGCCATACACCAGCCAGAAGCCGGCACCGCTTTGAACCCGCCGTAGTTCCAACCACAATCGATGTAGAGCCCGTCAATACCCTCCATCTTATCAATAATGGGCGAACCATCTGGCGTCATATCCATGATCCCGCCCCAAGACCGCAGCACCTTCGCTTTGCCAATCATCGGCATCAGTGTCATGCCCGCTTCCATAACATGTTCTTTCATCGGCAGGTTGCCGCGCTGGGCATAGGAGCTGTAGAAATCCAGATCGCCACCAAACACCAATCCACCTTTGTCCGACTGACTGATATAGAAGTGCCCCATGCCAAAACTGATCACATGATCCATCACCGGCTTGAGTCCCTCGGTCACAAAGGCCTGCAACACATGGCTCTCAATTGGCAACCGCCGTCCGGCCATGCCCGCCACCAATCCGGACCGACCAGCCACAATGATCCCAACCTTCTTGGCCCGGATCACGCCTTTGCTGGTCTGCACCCCTTTCACAACACCCTCTTCGATGTCGATGCCCGTGACTTCACAATTCTGCACCAGATCCACACCGCGATCAGAGGCCCCCCTGGCATAACCCCAGGCCACCGCATCATGGCGGGCCGTACCGCCGCGTGGATGATACAGCCCGCCATAGATCGGAAATCGTCCCTGCTCAAAGTCCAGGTAAGGCAGCTTCTTGCGCACCCCTTCCCGATCTAGCAGTTCCGCATCATCCCCCTGATTGATCATCATGTTGCCACGCCGCGCAAACGCATCCCGCTGCCCGTCACTGTGAAACAGGTTGACCAATCCACGTTGGGAAAACATCACATTGTAGTTGAGGTCCTGTTCAAGCCCTTCCCAGAGCTTCATCGAATGGGAGTAAAACTCGCTATTGCCCTGCAAAAAGTAGTTGGCCCGCACAATGGTGGTGTTGCGCCCGACATTGCCGCCGCCAAGGTAGCCTTTCTCCAGCACGGCGATATTGGTCATGCCGTGGTTCTTGGCAAGGTAATAGGCGGTCGACAAACCATGCCCACCGCCGCCAATGATCACCATGTCATATTCCGGCTTGGGCTGAGCATCACGCCAATGCGCGGACCAGCCTTTGTTGCCAGTCAGTCCCTCTGCCAAAACCTTGAGGCCGGAAAACCGCATGTTTTTGTCCCCTGATTACCCAGTGAAGGTGTGCCTTCAAATCCGACACGACCTCCTGACATCAGGCGCATAATTTCCGCGCAAGGATGGCCGCTTAGCGACAGAATGCGTCGCTAAACGGTCAATTGCAATCAGGGTTTTGGAGAAGTTCTACAAGGCTTGCTTAAGGTGTCGCCGCTTTGCGCTCTGCCTTACTTAACACACGAGGTTCCACGACAGGCGCGCCACCCTCAAACAATGGATTGTCCTTCACCTGGCCGCGCATCAGCGCCCCAAAATGCCGCGCCAACACATTAAATCCAGCTTTGTTGAACCCGTAATCCTTGAGAGGTTCCGTGCCAAACGGCGCATCCTTGGTCTGCACCACTGCAATCACCTTACCGATGGCCTTGCCAACACCGTCGCCTTGCATCGTCGGTACCGACACACCAATAAAAGCCAACTTCGTGCCACCCAACGTGTTGAACACCGGCGTGTTACAGCAGCTTGCGTACCACCGCATAAGCCCTTTGGGTGACAACCGCAGGCAGGCCAGATGATCCTGACCCTTGGTGAGTTCCAAATTTGCGGGAATGGTCTGAAAGATATCAGAGCCACCACGCGGCAAAAGCGTCTCTTCCGCACCCAGCGCATGTGCGCCAGCCTGACAATCTTTGCAGTGACATTGCACATGTGAGCCCGTTTTCGGGCTCACATTTTTTAGTTTTGCACCAAACTGCCCACACCGGCAGCCAATCGTCAAATCAACCATCAAAGTCCTTTTGCGCGATAGCTGGCTGCCACCTTCTCAATCGACACGAGGTAGGCCGCTGTGCGCAAATCCTCTACATCGGCACGGTCGTGCCACACATCTCGCATAGATTGATAGGCAATGCGCATGGTGTCATCAAGCCCAGACCGCACAAGCTCCAGCTCATCCGCCCCACGCAGATACTTCTGCTTAAATCTGTCGGTCAAACTGTACTGGTTGCCCAGCGCTTGACTGATCTGCTCAAGCTCATCCACCACCAACTGGTGACGCGCCTCTTCCTGGCGACGCTGCATGCGGCCAAAGCGGATGTGGCTGAGGTTTTTGACCCACTCAAAGTAGGACACGGTCACACCACCGGCGTTGGCATACATATCGGGAATGATCACGGTGCCCTTTTTGCGCAGGATATCATCCGCCCCGGCAGTCACCGGACCGTTCGCAGCTTCAATGATCAACGGGGCCTGAATGCGCGCCGCATTCTCCATGTTGATCACCCCTTCCAGCGCCGCCGGAATAAGGATGTCACAGGCCTCTTCCAACACTTTGCCGCCTTCGCGGGTGTAGGTTGCATCCGGGTACCCGGACACACCACCATGTTTGGCCAGCCACTGCTGCACCGCGTCAACGTCAATGCCGTCTTCGTTGTATAGCGCACCATCGCGCTCAATAACGCCGACGATCTTTGATCCGTCTTCATCCGACAGGAACTTCGCCGCGTGGAAACCCACATTGCCGAGACCCTGCACAATGACGCGCTTGCCATCAAGCGTGCCTTCCAAGCCTGCCTTTGCAACGCCACGCTCATCCCGGAAGAACTCTTGCAGCGCATACTGCACGCCCCGGCCGGTCGCTTCGACACGACCAGAAATCCCCCCCGCGTTAAGCGGTTTGCCAGTGACACAGGCGCGCGCATTGATGTCTGTGGTGTTCATGCGCGCGTATTGGTCTGCAATCCAGGCCATCTCACGCTCGCCGGTGCCCATGTCAGGCGCGGGCACGTTTTGCGATGGGTGGATCAGATCACGCTTGGCCAACTCATAAGCAAAGCGGCGCGTGATGCGTTCCAACTCATGTTCGTCGTATTTACGCGGATCAATGCACAGCCCACCTTTGGACCCACCAAACGGCGCTTCCACAAGCGCACATTTGTACGTCATCAATGCCGCCAGTGCTTCGACTTCGTTCTGGTTCACACTAGGCGCAAAACGGATACCACCTTTGACAGGCTCCATGTGCTCTGAGTGCACAGACCGATAGCCCGTGAACGTTTGGATTTGCCCGCGCAAACGTACCCCAAAGCGCACGGTGTAGGTCGCGTTACACACGCGAATTTTTTCTTCCAAGCCCGGTGGCAAGTCCATCAGCGCCACCGCGCGATTGAACATTAGGTCAACACTTTCCCGAAAACTCGGTTCTTTAATAGCGCTCATCATTATCCTCCCGACAAGCAACACACTGCGACTCACTGCCACACTTACCGACTTAAGTATGAGTAAGGTCATAACAGCCGCAAAGATAACAGTTGAAAATTCGCAACACCATAACTTGTCTCTGTCTCCATCTTGGAAACAGAAGCCCCCAAGCGGCCAGAACTGTATCCAACCATCTGCAATAATTGAGAAAAATCTTAATCATCGCCTAACGAACTGCTAGGTTTCGCCCCAATTGCGCCCCAATCCATTGAAATAAGAATTTGCGACGCAGACCGTCTGGAGACGGGGAGTCCCATGTCGGGTGTGTCGCAGAGAGGTATGTAAAATGAAACAGTTTCAGGCACCGAAAAGGCCACCTGTTACGCCCCTGCCAAAGGCCCTTTGGCGGTTGGGCACACACCGTTTCCGCAAGGAAGAAGACGGTGTCATGGTCGGCTTTAGCGTTTTTCTCATCATTATGATGATCATGATTGGTGGCATTGGCGCCGACATCATGCTCGCAGAAATGCGGCGCACACAGCTGCAGCACACATTGGATCGCGCCATTTTGGCCGCCGCGGATCTGGATCAAACGCGCGCCGCCGATGTGGTTGTAGCGGATTACTTTGACAAGGCAGGCGTTGCACACACGCTCAACGAAGTGACCGTGTCCCAGTCCCTCAACCATCGCAGTGTGAGCGCAACGGCACAAATCGAATCCAACCTCGTGTACAGCACGGTTGGACGGGACTTCGACACGCTGCGGCCCGAGCAACCCGCCGGAGACGTATACACCAGCGCTGAAGCACAAGGACTGGCAACCAAGCTCCCCGCACGCACCAGCCTGACCATCGGCGCAAGTGGCACCGCAGAGGAGCGTATCGGCAACATCGAAATTTCGATGGTGCTCGATGTGTCCGGCTCAATGGGCAACAACAGTCGCTTGAGCAACCTGAAGATTGCCGCAAAAGAGTTTGTGCAGACCATGGACGACAACACCGAGGACGCCACCATGTCGATCTCGATTGTCCCCTACTCCGCGCAGGTATCTGCCCCGGACGAAGTTATGGCAGCGTTGCAAACCCAGGGTGAAAACCCGGTTGCAAATTGTCTGAATTTTAGTGCCGCAGATTACAACACCAACTCTATCTCCCCAACCGATACATACGATCGCACGCTTCACTTCACCTGGAGCAGCAGCGAGTACGACAATCGCTCCAGCAATTCTGTGGTCAACGATAGCTACATCGATTGCCGACAAGAGAGCTCTCGTGAATTGGCGCTGATGCAGAACGACACACAGGCGTTGAAGAACTACATCGACAGCTTTTTTGCCAAAGGCAACACCTCCATCGACACCGGCATGAAATGGGGCACCGCCCTGCTTGATCCGGCATTTCAACCGGTGGTCTCAAGCATGATCGACAGCACCGATGGAGACACAGGCACCATTTCCAATGTGTTTGAGGGACGCCCATATGACTACGGCAGCAATGAATCTTTGAAAATTGTGGTCCTGATGTCGGATGGTCAAAACACGCGTCAGCACTTTGTGACCGAAAACTACCGTTACGATGACTCCAACGTTTGGTACAACGCGCAAGAAGACTTCTATTCGATCTATCTCGGTGAAGACGAATGGGACGACGACAATGACGGCATCTACAATGAACCGATCTATTTCTGGCCGTCGCAGTACAAGTACAAAGACCACGCCTATGGCGAAGGCAGCTACGAGACCACGGAAACTGTGAACTCGGACGTGTGTCGGTCTTATCGTCGCAACGGCAGCTGCAAGCGGTACTACAAGATCAAAAAAACCGTGACAGTGAACGAACCAGGCGAAGCCAAAGTTCTGTCCTATGCAGACCTGTGGGCCTACACGACACCGAAATACGTGGCCGACAATATCTATGGTCCTCTGATGGGCGAAAGTGCCGCTCGGAACGAATGGTATTACCCGGTGATCGACGATGTGGGCTACGGCACCAAAGACGCCCGCACCCGCAGCGTTTGTGAGGCCGCCAAAGAACAAGGCGTCATTGTCTTCGCAATTGGTTTCGAAGCACCTGATGCAGCGCGTGTGGTTCTCAAAGACTGCGCCAGCTCTGACAGCCACTACTTCGACGTGCAGGGCCTCGAAATCCGCGACGCCTTTGCCGCCATCGCAACATCCATCCGTCAGCTGAGGTTGATCCAATGATCCATACGGTTCTCAAAAAAGCCCGCTCAATCCTGCGCAAGGAAGATGGTGCCGTCACGGTCGACTTTGTCATCATGGTACCCTTCTACTTGAGCGTTTTCCTGGCATCCGCCGAACTTGGCTTGATGTCCCTGCGTTACGCTTATCTGGAAAGGTCACTTGATGTGGCGGTGCGCGACATTCGCCTCTCCACTGGGCATGCACCGTCCCACGATGAACTGGTCCAGCAAATTTGCGATCAGGCCAGCGTCATCCCGGATTGCACAAACAATCTGTCTCTGCAGATGTTCCAACGCGACCCTCGCAATTGGACCGAAGTGCCTGAGGCCAGCACCTGCGGCACGTTGCACGAAGACAACGCAACCGTTGATCCAGTGGTACGCTTTGACGATGGCGCAGCCAATGAGATGATGTTCGTGCGGGCCTGCGCCTCGGTTCAGGCCATCTTCCCCGGCGCCTTGTTTGTGCCGGTCGCCGTCCGCAACAGCGAGGGCGAGTACGCCTTAGTTGTTGAAAACACCTTTGTTCAGGAGCCTCGTTGATCCATGTCTGTAATGAACCTACGCAAATCTCTTGCGACGTTCCGCAAGGACGCCTCGGGCTCTGTTGCAGTCGAATCTGCAATCATTTTCCCGACCCTGCTGTTCTGTCTGTTTGTCATGATGAACATCTTTGACGCCTACCGCGCAAAGTCGACCACGGAGAAAGCCGCATTTGCCGTATCCGACATGTTGTCGCGCGAAACCACCGCCGTAAACGCAGATTACCTTGATGGTGTGCACGCCGTATTGGAGGAAATCTCCACAGTTCGTAGCGAGCACACGCTCACTGTGAGTCATGTGTTTTGGAGCCCGGTTTCCGGCGACTATGAACTGTCTTGGTCTCGCAGTAATGGCAGTGGCAGCGGCATCACGGCATCAGAGTTTGAAGCGATGAAGGGCAAATTGCCAGTCCTGGTGGACGGCGAAAGTTTGATCGTTGTGGAAACATCGGCTCATTATTCGCCGCCAATTCTAGCCGGCTGGAATGGCAAGCGCCCCTACGGTGAAGAAAGCGCGCTGAACATGGATATCGAGACATTTGTGTTCACCCGCCCCCGCTTTGCGCCACAATTGGCCTGGAGCAACAGCTAAGACAGGCGCTGTTGCAGCGCGGAGCCTTTACCCCTCGGTTTGACTCCGCTCCGCCATCAGTGCTTCAATGATCTGAGCCATAGACTTTGCCTCAGATCCGGGTGTTACGCCGCCAATGCCCACCCGACGGCCAAACGCCCACCAAAGCCCCGGTTGCCACTTGCGCGACCGGGGCTTTTTAAGGTGCACCGTAAAGCCATTGGACGGTTTGAGATCAAACATGCCAACTTTGATCGCGGCAATATTGTCCAGCGGTGCAATCATCTCACCTGACGTGCTGCGAAGACCCTGGTGAGTAAGCTCAATGCGGTGCTCCGTCGCCCGACGGGTGGCATCTGCCAACCAAAGCACCAACCCGCCCAGGACCAACAGAAACATCCGCCAGTGCAGCGCAGGCGCTGTTGTCAGGGCAATGTAGATCAACACGCCCCCCAAAACAGACAAAGTCGCGAGGCCAAACAGGCGGCGCATAGGGGAAGCGGTGATGGTGGCCAGAACCTCTGGGAGGTCCGAAGTGTCTTGCGTGGTCATGTCTGTCCTGACGGAGTTAATACGGCATCGGATGCGCGCGATGTGCGGCGCTGATGTCTTTAAGCACTTCTGCGCCCAGTCGCAAATCAGCCCCTGCCAAAATGTGCTTTAGTTGATCCACAGTTGTGGCCCCAAAAATCGACGAGCACATAAATGGCCGCTGCACGGTGAAGGCCATCGCCATATGCACCGGATCCAGCCCGTGTTTGCCCGCGATGTCCAAATAGGCCTGCACCGCGTCAAACACGCGTGGGCCAACCCGCCCTCCCAAATCACCGTTGATTGATTTGCGCGAGCCGTCTGGCGTTGCGCCGTCCTGATATTTTCCGGTCAGCAACCCGGTGGCCAGCGGAGAAAATGCCAGCCAACCAACGTCCTCATTCACACAAAGCTCCGCCAGATCGGTGTCTCCCATGCGACAGAGCAGCGAATACTCGTTCTGAATCGACGCCACCCGTGGCCCACCTTTGTCTTCAGACATCCGTAGCCATTGCGCCGTGCCCCAAGTGCTTTCGTTTGATAGCCCAAAGGCACGAATACGCCCTTTGTCGACCTCTTTCTGCAAGGCCTCCAGCACCTCTCCCATATGCGTCAGCGTGTCCGCCTTGTTTTGGCCCGACGGATCATAATCCCAGTTTTGGCGGAACATATAAGAGCCGCGGTTGGGCCAGTGGAACTGGTAGAGGTCGATATAATCGGTCTGGAGCCGATTGAGCGAGCCTTCAATCGCTTCCGGAATGGTCTTGGCGGAGATCTGCGCCCCACCCCGAACATGCGCCAAACCTGCACCGGAGTGCTTGGTCGCGAGGATCATATCTTTGCGCCGCCCTGTCTTGGCAAACCACGTGCCAATGATCTCTTCGGTGCGGCCTTGGGTTTCAGGGCTTACCGGGTTGACGGGATACATCTCCGCCGCGTCCACAAAATTGATACCCGCATCCAGCGACATATCAATCTGCTGATGCGCCTCCGCTTCATCGGTTTGTGTGCCGAAGGTCATGGTACCAAGGCAAAACTCCGACACGTCGATGCCGGTTTGACCCAAAGGGTTCATTTTCATGGGAGATCATCCTGTCACAAATGTTTGTGCTTAACTTAGGGCGTATGGCGTTGATCGCAAGCGGCGCCAATTCACCCCCGAGATATTTTGAGAAGGAGAAGAATCGGGTCAGCGCGTACCGCGGGCGTGGAAAATAAAGCCCAATGTGTTGAGTAAAAGCTGCGCTGCGAGGATGGCTGTCGAGCCTGTTGGGTCATAATCCGGAGCCACTTCGACAAGATCAATGCCAACCACCTCATGCTGTTTGGCCAGCGCCTGCATCATCTCCAGCACATCGTAATAGAGAAAGCCTCCATGGCTGGGCGTACCTGTCCCCGGTGCGATTGACGGGCAGAAAGCATCAATGTCCACCGTCACATAGACCCGCGCGCCCTCGGGAATACGATTGATCAACGCCTCCGCCCCAAGCTTGCGCGCCTGTCGCACGCTCAAGATGTCGCTGCCCATAGCCCGCGCATCCGCGTAGCCCTCTTTGGCAGTGGAGCTGACATTGCGAATGCCCACTTGCGTGAAACCGGTGACATAGTCCTTTTCCGCCGCCCGCCGCATCGGGTTGCCATGGCCAAAGCGCACCCCGTGGCGCTCATCAACAAAATCCAGATGCGCGTCGATCTGCAGAATGTGGATAGGCCCCTGATCGTCAAACGCATTGATGCAGGGGATGTTGATCGAATGATCCCCGCCAATGGTGACCGGCAAGGCCCCCGCTTT